>JAPOLI010000009.1 GCA_029977205.1 bacterium | reverse complement strand
CAGCCGTAGGTCTTCGGGCGCTCCACCACCATTCCGCCGCACCCCGGCACCGGGCACTCGGCCACCGGCTCGCGCGGCGGCGTGGCATTGGTCTCGCCGCGCGCCACCATGCGGCGGGCCTCCTCGATGGACACCTCATCGGGCCGGCCGCGCATGCGCTTCCAGATCACGTAGCCGCAGCCGGTTTCGGTCTTGCTCTTCCACGATGTGCAGCCGTATGAGCGTCCGCGCTCCACGATCTCGCCGTCGCAGCCGTCTGTGGGGCAGGGGCCCAGCACCTCGCGTTCGGGCTGCAGGTCCTTCGACTGCAGGCCCTGGGCGATGTACTCCTTCGCCTCGTCAAGCGTGATCGTGCGGTTGTCCATCTGCTTCCAGAGGGTGTAGCCGCAGCCGGGATCGTCCTTGCCGTGGTAGCTGTCGCACGAGTAGCTCTTGCGCTGCTCCACGATGTTGCCCTGGCACTTCGTGCCGTCGGGCAGGTTGATGGGGCAGGGGGCGATGACGGTGCGCTGCACGCGCAGGTCGTCGCGGGTCTTGTCGGCGAACCACTCCACCACCTGGCGGGTGAAGTCCTTGATCTCGTGTTCGAAGGCCTCGCGCGACTCACTGCCCGCCTGGATCTCATTGAGCTTCTGCTCCCATCGGCCGGTGAGCTCGGGGCTTGTGAGCAGGTGGTCGCCCAGCATCGTGATGAGGCCGATCGCCTTGTCGGTGGCCCGCAGCTGCTTGCCTTCGCGCTCGACGTAGTCGCGGTCGATGAGGCTCTCGATGATGTTGGCGCGCGTGGCCGGGGTGCCCCAGGCCGCCATCCTTCATGGCCTCGGCGGCCTCGTCGTCGTCCACCAGCTTGCCGGCGGTCTCCATGGCCTTGAGCAGGCTGCCCTCGTTGAAGCGGGCGGGCGGCTTGGTGCTCTTGGCGAGCGACTCGGCCCGGGAGCACGTGAGCACCTGCCCGACGGCGACCGACGGCAGCGTGCGGTCCTTGGCCTCGACCTCGCCATCCTCGTTCACGGCCTGCTCGGCCTGCGCCTGCTTCTCCACCCGGTGGCGGCGCATGGCGTCCACGGCGTACCAGCCGGGCTCCACGATGACCGTTCCGCTGCTGCGGAAGGTGTGGCCGTGCACGTCGGTGATGATCGTTGTGTCCTCGAGGCGTGCCGGGGGCAGAAAGACCGAGAGGAACCTGCGGGCCGCCATGTCATAGATGCGCCGCGCGTCGCTGCTGAGGCGGCTGAGGTCGTGGTCGCCGTCGGTGGGGATGATGGCGTGGTGGTCGGTGACCTTCTCGTCGTTCACCACCCGGCCGAGCGGCAGCTTCTCGAGTGCCAGCACCTGCCTGGCGGCGTCGGCGTACTGGGGGTCGGCTGAGCCCACCCGGGACACCACGCCCTTGAGGGTGCCCACCATGTCGCCGCTCAGGTAGCGGCTGTTGGTGCGGGGGTAGGTGAGCACCTTGTGCTCGTCGTAGCAGCTCTGCGCGGCGGCCAGGGTGCGCGACGCCGAGAAGCCGTAGCGCTGGTTGGCGTCGCGCTGCAGCGCGGTGAGGTCGTAGAGCAACTGCGGGTTCTCGGTGCGCGGCTTCGTCTCGACCGAGGAGACCGTGCCCTGCGCCCCTCTCACCGCATCCACGATGGCCTGCGCGGCGTCGGCCGCGTTGATGCGGTCCTTGAACGTCTTGCCGTCGGCGTCGGTGAACAGCAGCTCGCGGTGGCTGCCGGTGACGTCGTTCCACATGCCGGGCAGATCGGAGTCGGCCCCGGTGAACGTGGCGTCCACCTGCCAGTAGTCCTGCGGCACGAAGGCCGCGATCTCGATGTCCCGGCGCACGATCATGGCAAGGGTGGGCGTCTGCACGCGGCCCAGCGACAGCACGCGGCGGATGGACCCGGCCTTGGTGGTGGCCGCGCGGGTGCCGTTCATTCCCACCAGCCAGTCGGCCTCGCTGCGGGCGCGGGCGGCGTCCTCGAGCGTGCGCATGTCCGAGTCGGGGCGCAGGCTGGTGAAGGCATCCTGGATCGCCGCCTTGGTCATCGATGAGAACCAGGCGCGCTCCACCGGCTTGTCGCGCGCGTTCTCGGGCGCGCTCTCGAGGATGAGCTTGAAGATGAGCTCGCCCTCGCGTCCGGCGTCGCAGGCGTTCACGATTCCCGTCACGTCTGCGCGGCCCATGAGCTTGTGGAGGGTGCCCAGCTGCTTCGCGGCCCGCGAGTCGCGGGCCTGATACCGGAAGTGCTCGGGGATGATGGGGAGGTCCTCGTACGTCCACTTCCTGAAGCGGGCGTCGTAGGCATCGGGGTCCACCTGCTCAAGCAGATGGCCCACGGCGTGCGAGATGACCCAGTGGTCGCTCTCGTACGCATCACCCTTCTGCGTGAAGGTCTCGGGAAGGGCCGCCGCGACGTCGCGGGCCACCGATGGCTTCTCGCAGATGATGAGTTTCTTGCTCACGGGGCGGGCACCATAGCATCGGCCCTCGTGACGAAATCAAGCCGGTGCGTCACGCCCGGTCGCCGCAACGGCGCCATCGACCGGTCGCCCGGCGGGCGCCGCCGCGCTACCCGAAGAAGGGCGTTGCGAGGTCGTAGAAGGCCGGGGGAACGGTCTTGAGAGTGCCCACCGCCTCCGCCAGTGGCACGTCGGTGACCGTGTCGCCATGCAGCGCAGCCATGCGCCCGTAGAGGCCCTCCTGCACCATCTCGGCGGCGCGCGTTCCGAAGCGCGTGGCGAGGACGCGATCCCTCGCGGTCGGCGAACCGCCGCGCTGGGTGTGTCCGAGCACGGTCACCCGTGTGTCGTACCCGGTTGCGTCCCGGATGACCACCGCCAGGCGGTCGCCGACGCCCTGCTGCGCCAGCCGTGAGTGACCGAACTCATCACGCTCACCCCTGCCGGCGTTCGCGCCGAGGTCGACGCCCTCGCTCACCACCACGATCGAGTAGTCGATGCCCCGGGCGTGGCGCGTGTTGATCGCCAGGAGCAGATTGGCGATGTCGGGCGTCTTCTCGGGAATGAGGATGTAGTCGGCGCCACCCGCGATCCCGGAATGGAGTGCGATCCAGCCGGCGTGGCGACCCATCACCTCGACGACCATCACGCGATCGTGGCTCTCCGCGGTGGTGTGCAGGCGGTCGATGGCCTCGGTGGCGATCTGCACGGCCGTGTCGAAGCCGAACGTCACGTCGGTGCCGGACAGGTCGTTGTCGATGGTCTTCGGCACGCCCACCACCGGGACCCCATGCTCTGCGTGCAAGCGGTTCGCCGCACCCAGCGTGTCCTCACCGCCGATCGCCACCAGTGCGTCGATGCCAAGGCGGGCAAAGCCGTCGAGTGCGGCCTGGGTGGCGTCGTCGTCGCGGAACGGGTTCGTGCGCGAGCTCTTGAGGATCGTGCCGCCGCGTCCGAGGATGCCGCTCACGTCCGTGGGGGTCAGCGGCTCGGCATCCGCCTCGATGAGTCCCTTCCAGCCGCGCAGGATGCCCACGTGCTCGTGCCCGAACCGGCGCGACCCGACCTTGACCACGGCCCGGATGACGGCGTTGAGTCCGGGGCAGTCGCCCCCTCCAGTCAGGATCCCGACGCGCATGACGTCACGCTAGCCGCCGCCGCGGGGGCCCGGCAACCCCGTGTTAGGGTGAGTCCGAGTCGTGATCCCGCGAAGGACGCCTGCGCCGATTGACCCCTCGAGACGCTGCCACGCCCGCGCCCCATTCGCTCCGCCCGGAGCTCCACCCGCGTGGTGGAGTGGGGAGGACCCGTGGAGGAGCGATCCCGACGTGACCTGCGAAACCCGCACCCGCGAGCTGCCGGGCGCTCGCGTGGCCTACGACATCGGAGGCGATGGGCCACCGGTCGTCCTGATCCATGGGTGGGCCTGCCGACGGGCGGACTTCGCCGGTGTGGCCGCTGACCTGCGGCGCGACCACCGCGTGATCACCATTGACCTGCCCTGGCACGGGGACTCAACCGCGACGGCACTCGCGTGGACCCTGGACGACCTCGGTGCGCTGGTGGAGGCCATCGTGGCGGATGAGGGCATGCGCGGGGCGCCCCTGGTCGGCCACTCGATGGGCGCGGCCGTCGCCCTCGAGGCCGTGCTGGCAGGCGAGGGGCATCGCGTGATCGGGCTCGACGGGCTCACCTTCATGCACATGTACCCGAAGCAGTCAGCCGATCGGCAGGATGCCCTGCTCCAGCCGTACCGCGTTGACTTTCCCGCCGCGGTGCACGCCCTCTGCCGGAGGGCGTGCGGGCCGGATACCGACCCGGCGCTCACCGAGCGGATCGCGGGGCGGATGGCCGAGATGGACCCCGAGGCCGGCGTGCGCATGCTCGGTGCGCTGCTCGAGTGGGACATGGACACCGCGCTCACGCGGGCGGATGCCCTGGGCGTTGACATCACCGTGTTCGCCGCCCGCCCGCTTCTGGCGCCTGAGGTGGAGACGGCCTACGGCCACCGATTCGGGATCGTCCCGGTCGATCTCGGCGGCCACTTCTACCTGATGGAGCGCCCGGCCGAAACCGCTGGGCTCATCCGACAGGCTCTCGCTGAGGGCACTGGCACGGCACGGGCAGCCCCGGGCAACTGATCGCCGGGCACGCCACGCCTGGGCCACGCCCTCAGGCGTCCGGATCGGTGCCCGGCGCGATGTCCTCGAATCGGTTGATGTTTCGCAGGCCCGGGAAGAACACGGCCCAGAGGCCCGCTGCGGCGATTGACAGCGCTCCGCCCACGACGATGGCGCCGACGGTTCCGATGAACTGCGCCAGCACCCCGCTCTCGAAGGCGCCCAGCTCGTTGGATGCGCCCACGAACACGCGCTCCACCGCGACCACCCGGCCGCGCAGGTGGGCGGGCGTGAGCAGCGGGGCGAGCGTGGAGCGGATGTACACGCTCACCATGTCGCTCCCTGCGAGCAGCAGCAGGGCCACGAACGTGAGCCAGTAGGCGGTCGACAGCCCGAGCAGGATGGTGAATACGCCGAAACCCGCCACCGAGGCCAGTAGCACGGGACCCACGTGTCGCCGCACCGGGCGCGCGGCCAGGACCAGCCCCACGGCCACCGCCCCGATGCCCGGGGCCGCCCGCAGCACGCCGTAGCCCACAGCACCCACGCCCAGGATGTCGCTGGCGATGATGGGCAGGAGGGCCGTTGCGCCCCCGAACAGGACGGCCACCAGGTCGAGGCTGATGGCCCCGAGCAGCGCCGGCGTGTGGCGGATCAGGCGCAGGCCCGCCGTGGCGTCGCGCATCGTGGGTGGCCCGGTCACTGACGCCCGGTGCTCGGTGCCCACACGACGAGACACCCCCAGCACCAGCAGCACGGCCACCACGTCGAGTGCCGCGGCGAACACGTACGGCGGCATATTGCCCCAGGCCTGCAGGAGGCCCCCGAGGAAGGGGCCCACGATGAGCGCGCCCTGCCATGTGGATGACGACAGCGCCATGGTGCGGGGCAGGTCCCCCGCGCTCACGGACGCCGCGAGCATGGGCGAGAACGCCGCGCTTGCGAATGACCGCCCCGCCCCGAGGCCGGCCGCCAGGAAGTACAGGGGCACGGCCGACGTGTCACCGGCTGCGGCGTCGATGGTGAGGCCGATGGCCATCAGCACCACGATGCCCATGCCGAGGGCGGTCACGAGGCGACGGTCGAGCCGGTCGGCCATCTGGCCGGCCGGCAGGGCGAAGATGAGTGCCGGCAGGAACTCCGCGAGCCCGATGAGGCCGAGGGTGAGCGGGCTACCCGTGCGCTCGTAGGCCTGCCATCCCAGCGCCGCAGCCACCACGCCGAACACCAGCGTGCTCAGCAGCTGCGATGCCAGGAGGCGCGCGACGTCGGGGTTGCGCAGCAGCGCGCGGGCGTTCATGGGGTCAGGGAGTCAGGCCGGTCGGGAAGGCGACGACGGGCCCGCCCCCGGAGGAAGCGGACCCGTCGCCTGAGGTAGCGCATACGGGATTTGAACCCGTGTTACCGCCGTGAGAGGGCGGCGTCCTAGGCCCCTAGACGAATGCGCCACGCGGGCCCTGCGAGGTACTGCATGTGCACTGCTGGCGGCCATTATTGCGAATGCGCCGCCGGTCGTGAAGTGACTGGGGGAGGAGGACTCGAACCCCCGCTCCTGGGACCAGAACCCAGTGTCCTACCAGCTAGACGATCCCCCATCGCCTCACGGCCGCCGGGAAGGTAGCAAAGGGCCGTCAGCCCATCAGGTCTGCGAGCCCCTCACCCAGCGCCTTGAGCCCGCGTGGCACGTCATGCTTGTCGAGGTCGACCTCAATGATGTACGCGGTGTCGCGGTCCGCGCGGGCCTGCGCGAGGGCCTCATCCAGCTGCCCGGGCGTCTGCACCGTCATCCCGACGGCGCCCACTACCGCGCCCACCGCGGCGTAGTCCCACTGGGCGATGTCGTTGAAGTCGCCATCATGGATGCTGCGCTCCGCCCCGTAGCCATGGTTGTCGAGGACCAGGACGATCGGGGCGATGCCCTCGCGGATCGCTGTGGACAGGTCGAATCCGGTCATCTGGAACGACCCGTCGCCCACCAGCACGATCGGTCGGCCCGTGCCACGCGCGAGCGCGGCGCCGTAGGCCGCGGGAACGGCGAAGCCCATCCCGACGTAGAGGCGCGCGATGTGGAACTGGCCGCTCCGGTTCAGGCGCGCGTCCATCGACAGATGCGCGCCCACGCCGACGTCGGATACCACGATGTCCGACTTCTGCACGAACCGCTGCAGGCGGTCGGCCAGTACATCGGTGGTGATGCGGTCGGCATCCGTCACCTCGGCGGCCCAGGCCTGCGGCAACGCCGCCGGGACCTCGTTTGGCACGATCTCACCGATGCGCTGCTCGAGGGCATGCGCGAGTGCGGCGAGGCCGACCCCCTCGTAGAAGCGGTGTTCGACGCGGGTGCCCTCCCTGCTGACGTGGATCCGGTGCTCCGGCGGGATGTCGGAGGTGAACGCGCCCGTCGTGATGTCGTTGATGCTCACGCCGACCTCGATCACCAGGTCGACGGATTCCACGTACTCCCGCATCTGTGGGGTTGACCCGGCGCCGACATACACGCCCAGGACGAGCGGGTGCGTCTCGTCCACGGCACCCTTGCCCATGACCGACTCGACGATCGGGATGCCGGTCGCCTCGGCGAACGCGAGGGCGCGCTCGCCGAACTGCAGGCGATTTGCCCCCTGGCCGAGCCACATGAGGGGCCGCGATGCCGCGTTGATCCGGGCGATGACGTCGTCAGCCGCGGCGCTTACCCGTGAGATCTGGGCGAACGCATCGGCCGGTCGCGGTATCGGGCGGGGCGCCGTGGGTACTGCGCCGATCAGGTCCCGTGGCAGTTCGATGTAGCCGGGCTGCATGTCCTCCTGCACCTGCAGCAGCAGCCAGTCGATTTGGTCGTAGGCCTCGTCCACGTTGTCCAGGAGCACTGCGTGGGCCGCGATCTCCTCCATCATCCGGAACGGCGAGTTCATATCGGCGGAGGGCATGTGGTGGATGCGCCGGCCGTCGCGCTCGGCCATGCCCGGGGCACCGCCGATTACCACCACCGGCACGCGCTCGGCGTTCGCGCTGCCGAGCGCGGCCATGGTGGCGAGGATGCCCACCCCATAGGTCACGGCGACGGCGCCGAGGCCCTTCTCCCGCGCGTAGCCGTCGGCGGCGTACGTGGCAGCCTCCTCGCGGGTGCAGTTCACCATCCGGGTGCCCCGCTCATCGCCGATGACGTGCAGGCCGAGGATGAAGTCGCCGGGCACACCGAAGATGTGGTCCACGCCTTTGCTGGACAGGGCATCGATCAGGTAGGCCCCGACCGAGAGGAGCGGCTGTGTGTCGGGCATCGGGTGACCTCCGGGCGACGATGAGTGCCCGGACAACCTACTCCGCGGCGTGCTCCCAATCCGAGTAGAGGCCCGCGTAGCGGCCGCGCATCTGCATGAGTTCGGCGTGGGTGCCCTGTTCCGCGATGCGGCCGTCCTCGACGACCACGATGAGATCCGCGCGGCGGATCGTGGAGAGGCGATGCGCGATGACGACGGCGGTACGACCGGTGAGGAGACGGTCGAGCGCGTCTTCGATGCGCTTCTCCGTGCCGACGTCGATGGAGGAGGTCGCCTCGTCGAGGATCACGAGCCGCGGGTCGGGCACCAGCGCGCGCGCGAAGCAGATGAGCTGGCGCTGGCCCGCCGACAGCCGTGCCCCTCGTTCCTGGACGTCGGTGTCGATCCCCTCAGGCAGGCCCTCGACGAACTCGAGCGCGCCCACCGCATCGAGTGCCCGCCGCACGTCGTCATCGGTCGCGAGCGGGTGGGCGAATCGCACGTTCTCGGCGATCGTCCCGCTGAAGAGATGTCCCTCCTGCGGCACGATCCCCATCGCAGCGCGCAGGGACTCCTCCCGGACATCGCGGAGGTCGATCCCATCGATGCGCACGGCGCCCTCGTCGGGGTCGTAGAGGCGGGCGATCAGCTTGGCGAGGGTGGACTTCCCCGCGCCCGTCGGCCCGACCAGTGCCACGGTGGTGCCGGGAGCGACGTGCAGGTCGACGTCGCGGATCACGTATTCGCGTCCGTAGCCGAACGACACATGATCGAGGTCGATGCGTCCGGCCACCTCGGGAAGGTCGCGGGCCCCTGCGGCGTCGCTGATGCGTGGGTCCGTCTCGAGCACCCCGAAGATCTTCTCCAGTGCGGCCATGGCCGCCTGGAAGGTGTTGTAGAGCTGCGAGAGCTGCTGGATGGGGTCGAAGAACGACGACAGGTATCCGATGAACGCCACCATCACGCCGACGGTCAGTGCCTCGTTGAGGACCAGCGTGCCGCCGAACCAGAGGATGAGCGCTGTTCCGAGCGCAGCCAGCAGCTCCACTCCGGGGAAGTAGGCACCGCTGATCGTGACCGTGCGCATGTTGGCCCTGCGGTACTCCCGATTGGCGTCCCGAAAGCGGCGACGGGCTTCCTCCTGGCGGCCGTGGGCCTGGACGACGCGGATGCCGGAGAGGTTCTCCTGCAGCACCGAGAGCACCACGGCCACGCGCTCGCGCGTGGCCCGGTAGGCCCGGGTCGCACGGCTCCGGAACCACCATGTGCCGACGGCGAGGAACGGGAAGATCACGAAGGCGGCCAGGGCCAGCCGCCAGTCGTAGGCGAGGAGGATGAACACCACGCCGATGAGCGTGAGCCCGTTGATGACGAGCGACGTCGCCCCCTCGACCACCAGCTGGTTCACCGCCTCGATGTCCGCGGTGAGCCGGCTCACGCTGCGACCCGTCGGAGTGCGCTCATGGTGCCCGAGCTCGAGACGCATCATGTGGCGGAACACCTGCCGTCGCAGGTCGAGCAGCACGCGCTCGCCAACCCACGATGAGAGATACGACTGCCAGTACTGCGCGGCCCAGCCGATGAGGCCGATCACGACGAATGCCGACACGATCACGATCAGCGCCGTCACGCTGCCGGCGTCGATGCCGTCGTCAATCGCCACCTGTGCGAGCGCCGGCCCTGCGAGGGTGGCGCCGGTCACGAGCAGCATCAGGACGATGGTCAGCAGCACCCGGGATCGGTACGGCCGGAAGTAGGGGAGAAGCCGGCGCAGGTTGCGGCGCGGTCGGCGGACGATGCGCTCCTCGTCCTCCTCGGTCAGGGGGCCGAGCGTGCCCCCGGCGTGTCCGTGGCCAACGGGACGCGTGCCCATCAGGCGTCCCTCGCCACGAGTTCATCGGGCCGGGCGAGCCCCTGGTCGTGGATCTCGCGGTAGAGCGGGCTGTCGGCGTACAGGGCGTCGTGCGTGCCCCGGGCGGCCACGCGCCCATCGTCGATGAGCACGATCTCGTCGGCCAGGCTGATCGTGGACAGCCGGTGAGCGATGATGATCGTCGTGCGCCCCTCCATGACGCTCGCGAGCGCGCGCGAGATCTCCCGCTCGGTGGATGCGTCCACCGACGCGGTGGCCTCGTCGAGCACGAGGATGCGCGGATCCACCAGTATCGCCCGGGCGATGGCCACGCGCTGCCGCTGTCCGCCTGAGAGGGTGAACCCGCGCTCGCCCACGACCGTGTCGTACCCCTCCGGCAGGGCGCGGATGAAGGAGTCGGCCTGGGCCATGCGCGCCGCCTGCTCGATCTCCTCGTCGGTTGCCTCAGGGCGCCCGAAGGCGATGTTGGCGCGCACGGTGTCGGAGAAGAGGAAGGGGTCCTGCGTCACCATTCCGACCGCGCGCCGGATCGCGTCCAGCGGCACCTCGCGGACATCCACGCCGTCCACGTGCACGCTCCCGTCCTGCGGGTCGTAGAAGCGTGGGATCAACTGGGTGATCGTGCTCTTGCCCGACCCGGTGGGGCCGATGATGGCCACCGTGCGCCCTGCCGGGATGTCGAGGTCAAGGTCGCGCAGCACGGGCTGCTCCGGGTCGTACCCGAAGGTGACGCCCTCGAGCCTCACGTGTCCCCCGCCCGCCGGCAGGGGCACCGGCTGCGCGGGCTCGGGGACCTGCGGCTCGGTATCCAGGATCTCGAACACGCGCTGGCCGCTCGCCGCCGCGCGCTGTGCGCTGGCGATCAGCATTCCGATCGACCGGAACGGCCACGTGAGGATCGCCAGGTACAGGTAGAACTGCACGAACTCGCCGAGCGTCAGCACGCCGTTGATGGTCATGACGCCGCCGACGGCGATCACCACCGCCACCCCGAGTACCGGCAGAAACCCCATCAGCGACTGGTAGAAGCTCTGAAGGCGCGCGGCGTCCATGCTTCGCGAGAAGGCATCCTGGGCGCGCAGGCCGAACCGCTCGCCCTGCGCGGTCTCCTGGCCGAACGCCTTCACCACGCGGATTCCCGCAAGGCTCTCCTCGGCCACCTGGGTCACGTCCGCCACCTTCTGCTGGACGTCGACCAGCACCGGGTGCGATCGCCTGCTCGCCCGCGCGGCAACGAGCACGAGCGCCGGCCCCATGAGGAGCGCGAGAAGGGTGAGGGGCACGTTGATGAGCAGCAGCACCACCGTCACGAACACCAGCGTGAAGGCATGCATGAAGAGGAAGATCAGCCCGTAGCCGAGGAAGAACCGCACGGTCTGCAGGTCGCTCGTGGCGCGGGACATGAGTTGCCCCACGGGCATGCGGTCGAAGTAGCCGAACGACAACTGCTGCAGGTGGGCGAACACCCTGTCGCGCAGGTCGAACTCCACGCCGAGGCTGACGTGCCCGGCCAGGATGCGCCGGATGACCGCGAACAGCGCCCGGATGACTCCGACGACGATCACGATGATCACGAGGGGGAGGAGGGCGTCCTCCTGCTGGCCGTTCAGGACGTCGTCGATCACCCGCCGCGTGAGGTATGGCAGGGTGATCGTGCAGGCCATCAGCGCCAGGGCCGAGAATCCCGTGACGACGACCGACCACCTGTAGGGCCGGAGGAATGTGAGCAGCCGGAGAAGCGTGCGCAGAGGCGGATCCCATCGGTCGGACAGCGGCCTTCTCGCGGTCCCGAACTGTAGTGAGGGCCGCGACCCCGGCCGCATCGCTCGGCTTGTCGCGGCAGCGGACGTCCCGGGCGCCACGGTCCTCGACGTGCACTCGGACCCCGACCACAACCGCACGGTCATCACGGTGGGAGGTGACGCCGACGCGCTCGTGCGCTCGGGGCTGGCGCTCGCAGGTGCCGCCCGCGACCTCATCGACCTGCGGTCGCATGACGGCGTTCACCCGTTCGTGGGCGCGCTCGACGTGCTGCCGTTCGTGGCAGTGCGCCCGTCCGCCATCCCCGCCGCGATCGGGGCCGCGCGCGCCGCCGCGACAGGCATTGGCGAGACGGCGGGTGTTCCGTGCCTGCTGTACGGCCTGGCAGGCGGTGCGGGCCGTGAGCGACCGGCGACCCTGCGCGCCGGCGGCCTCGCGACCCTCGCCACCCGGATGCAGTCGGGGGAGGTCGTGTCCGACGCGGGCCCGCCCCTGCCGGATCCCCGCGCCGGGGTCGTCCTCGTTGGCGCACGCGAGCCGCTGGTGGCGTGGAATGTCTGGCTGCCGGCCGCATCGCTCGACGACGCGCGCGCCGTGGCCGCGGCGGTGAGGGAGGGGGGGACGGACGGCGGGCTGCCGTCCGTGCGCGCCCTCGGCCTCATGTGCTCCCGCACAGGCCTTGCGCAGGTCTCGATGAACGTGGAGGATTACCGCCGCACGCCGCTCAGCGCGGTGGTGGAGACGGTGCGCCGGGAGGCCGCCCTGCGGGGGATCGTCGCCGGGGAGTCCGAGCTCGTGGGCATGGTTCCCCGTGCCGCCCTCGGAGGGGCATCCGCCGAGCAGCTGGGCGTGCCCGACCTGCCACCCGAGAAGATCATCGAGACAACGGAGGACTGACAGATCGCCCCCAAGCGCCGCCGTCGGCCCAAGGCCGGTCCGCCGCCCGTCAAGAACCCGCGCCATGAGGCCAAGGTCCAGGCCGAGGCGTCCGGCGAGCCCGAGTCGGGCCGCAAGGACGGCCTCCCCAAGGGCGCGCCGAAGCGTGCCGGCTTCCGCAGCGTCCTTATCCGGGCTGCCATCGCCGCGGTCATCTTCTACGCGTTCCTGTACTTCATCAACGGAGACAGCCCGCAGGTGGCCGCGGGTTTCGCGATCGTGATGGGGGTCGTCATGATCCCGCTCGGGATGCTGCTCGACCGTCTCGCGCACCGCATGGCGCTGCGCCGCTGGCAGAAGCAGACGGGCGGGCGCTAGCCCATGGCCCCCCGTGCCCCCAAGGGCACACGCGATGTCCTCCCCGCAGAGGGGCGCGTGCGCGCCGGCGTGGAGGCCGTGTCCGCTGAGGTGATGGCCACGCACGGCTTCGGGCGGGTCGTGACGCCCACCTTCGAGGAGACGGAGGTCTTCGTCCGGGGCGTGGGCACGGCCACGGACATCGTGCGCAAGGAGATGTACACATTCGAGGACCGCGGCGGGCGCAGCATCACGTTGCGCCCCGAGGGCACCGCTCCGGTTGCCCGTGCCTACGTGGAGCACGGGATGCACAAGCTGCCCCAGCCCGTGAAGCTCTGGTACATGGCGCCGATGTTCCGGTACGAGGCGCCGCAGAGTGGTCGCTTCCGCGAACACTGGCAGGTGGGCGCCGAGGCGTTCGGCAGTGATGACCCGCTGCTCGACGCCGAGATGATCGCCCTGCTCGCCGAGATCTACGCTCGCCTGGACGTCCCGGATGTGCGGTTGCGCATCTCCAGCATGGGCGACCCCGACGGGCGCACTGCCTACCGCGAGATGCTCCTCGCGCACCTGGCTCCGCGCGCCGATTCCCTTCCCCGCGATGCGCGCGAGCGAATGGACGAGAACCCCCTGCGCCTCTTCGACATGAAAGATGACGCCGTCCGGACGGCCATGGCCGATGCGCCGCTGCTGCTCGACAACCTTGGCGATGCTGCCCGCGAGCACCACCAGCGCGTGCTGGAGGCACTGCGGCTCATGGGAATCCCGTACGAGGAGGATCCATCCCTCGTGCGCGGCCTCGATTACTACACGCGCACCGTGTTCGAGTTCACCTGCGATCGCCTCGGCGCCCAGAGCGGTATCGGGGGCGGCGGGCGCTATGACGGCCTCGTGGAGTCACTCGGCGGTCCTGCGGTGCCGGGCGTGGGCTTCGGCACGGGCGTCGAGCGCATCACCCTTGCCCTGGGGGACGCAGCTGCAGGCGCCCCGGTGGTGGATGCCTACCTGGCCGCGCCCGAGGCCGATATCCGCATGGCCCTCATGCCGGTGCTGCGCGACCTGCGGCGGTCGGGCGTGCGCGTGGAGGCAGGACCCGCGGGGAAGAGCCTCAAGGCCATGATGCGTCACGCGTCATCACTCGGTGCCAGGCACGTGATCATCGTGGGTCCGCGCGAGCATGCCGAGGGTCTCGCGACGATCAGGGACATGACGACGGGAGACCAGGTGGAGGTACCGGTGGGAGAGGTCCACGTGCACGTGGCGGCCCCGGGGGTGGACGCGTGATCGGGGCGGGCCGCTACCGCACGCACGCCGCCGCCGGCGCTGCGGACGCCGTGGGCGAGAGCGTGCGGGTCTCGGGGTGGGTGCACCGCCGGCGCGACCACGGCGGGGTCATCTTCATCGACCTTCGCGACCGCAGCGGGATCCTGCAGCTGGTGTTCCACCCGGAACAGGCCCCAGAGGCCCATGCCGCGGCGGAGCGCCTGCACCTCGAGGACGTCATCTGCGTGGACGGCGAGGTGGTGCGACGCAGCGAGGACACCGTGAACCCGCGTATCCCCACTGGCGAGGTCGAGCTCGCCGTCGCCACGATGGAGCGCCTGGCCGAGACCGAGCCGGTGCCGTTCTCCGTGGAGGACGAGAGCACCGAGCCGTCCGAGGAGCTCCGGCTCACCTACCGCTACATCGACATGCGCCGCCCACGGCGTCTTGCCGCTCTTGAGCTCCGGGCCCGGGTGGTGCGCGCGATGCGCCGCGTGCTCGATGACGAAGGCTTCCTCGAGGTCGAGACGCCGGTGCTCACCCGCTCCACCCCCGAGGGCGCGCGCGACTTCCTCGTGCCCTCGCGCCTCAGCCAGGGCGAGTGGTACGCCCTGCCGCAGAGCCCGCAGCTGTTCAAGCAGCTCCTCATGGTCGGCGGTCTCGAGCGCTACTACCAGATTGCCCGCTGCTTCCGCGATGAGGACCTCCGGGCTGACCGGCAGCCGGAGTTCACCCAGCTCGACGTCGAGGCGTCCTTCGTGGAGCCCGCCGACATCGAGGACCTCACCGAGCGCGTGCTCGTCGCATGCTTCGCCGAGGCCGGCATCGAGATTCCCGTGCCGTTCCCCCGCATGGGGTACGACGAGGCACTGCGTCGCTTCGGCAGCGACCGCCCCGACCTGCGGTTCGGGATGGAGATCCAGGACTGGACCGAGGCGGCCGGCCGCACGGACTTCGCCGTTTTCACGGGCGTGGTGGAGGCCGGCGGAGTCGTGCGCGGCCTGGTGGTGCCGGGCGCAGGCGCGGGCGTATCCCGCAAGGACGGCGACGAGCTCATGGCGGAGGCCCAGGCGCTCGGCGCCAAGGGGCTCGTGTGGGCCATCGTCCAGGACGACGGCACGCTGCGCTCGCCGGTGGCCAAGTTCCTCGACGGCCTCGCCGACGCCTTTGGCGCCTCGCCCGGCGATCTCATCACCCTCGTGGCGGATGACGAGCGGGTGGCCTCCGAGGTCCTCGGCACGCTTCGTAACCGCTTCGCCGAGCGCTGGGACCTCATCCCCGCGGACACCTGGGCACCGCTCTGGGTCGAGGACTTCCCGCTCGTGGGCTGGAACGCCGATGAAGAGCGATGGGATGCCCTCCATCATCCGTTCACCGCGCCCCACCCCGACGACATCGGACGCATCACCAGTGACCCGGGCAGCGTGCGAAGCCTCGCCTACGACGTGGTGCTCAACGGCCTCGAGATCGGGGGCGGGAGCATCCGTATCCATGATCAGGCCGTGCAGGCAGCCGTGTTCGAGTGCATCGGCCTGGGCGCGGAGGAGGCCGAGGACCGCTTCGGATTCCTGCTCCGGGCCCTGCGCCTGGGCGCGCCGCCGCACGGCGGTATCGCGCTCGGACTCGATCGCCTCGTCATGCTGCTGGCCGGTGAGCGCTCGATCCGCGATGTGATCGCCTTCCCCAAGACGGCGACGGGGGCGGACCCCCTCACGGGTGCTCCGGCCGGAGTGGACGAGGTCCAGTTGACGGAGCTGGCGGTGCGCTCCACTGCGCCGCCGCCCGAGGCGCCGGAGGGCTAGGGCGTACTAGGTTCTGCACACACCCGACCGTGTGCGCGACCGGACTTAGTTCCGAGCCGTATTTCGTGACCAGGGTGATGGAGTCGGGGCCGCACAACGCGAGGTCCCGCCCGTTGCCCGACCTGTGTGAAGCAGGTTCGGATCACGCCCCGGAGCGGCACGGTGGGGGCCGACCTCCTCTCCCGGAGAGGAAAGTCGGTGCCCCGCCCGGGGGGAGCGGGGCACCGGAACGGGGGTCTCGTGGGAGAAGTTTATTGCGTTTCGATACGGGGAGCCTCAAGGTATCCTCAAGAACAGGGTTCGCGAGGAACATCGCCCGCTGCGCGCAGTGACTCCCGGTTCCGCGCTACCGTCCGGGCATGCCGCCATATCCCCATGAGGTGATGCGCCACCTGGCGGCCCCGGTGGGGGCCGGCGGCCTCGAGCGGCCGGATGCCCGCGGCGAGGCCGGTGCCGAGGAGTGCGGTGACGTCGCGGTGATCGAGATCCGGATCGCGGGTGACCGCGTGACGGACGCCGGGTTCCGCGTGCGCGGCTGCGGGGCCACCACGGCAGCGGCGTCCGCTGCCTGCGCGGCTCTTGCCGGCGCCTCGATCAACGACGCCCTGCGGATATCGGCCACCTCGCTGGACCGGGATCTCGGTGGCCTCGGCGCGGAGCGTCGCCACGGCGCAGAGATCGTGGCCGACGCCGTTGCCGGTGCGCTCGAGGAATGGCACGGGCAGCGACTGGGTGAACCTGGCATCCCTCTGCGCAGCGCGCGCGTGGCGGTGGCCATGAGCGGCGGCGTGGACAGCGCGGTCGCGGCGCTCCTGCTCGCCGATCAGGGTTTCGAGGTGGTGGGCGTGACCATGCGCCTGTGGCACGACCCGGGGGCAGCGCGCGCCGAGCGCTCCTGCTGCGCCCCGGAGACCGTCCGGCTCGCGCGGGAGACGTGCGCGGCGCTCGGGGTTCCGCATCTGACGATCGACGCCGCGGAGCGCTTCCGGCGCGAGGTCGTGGACGCGTTCGCCCGGGGCTACGCCGATGGCCTCACGCCCAACCCCTGCATCACCTGCAACGGCGAGGTGCGGTTTCGCATCCTCTCCGAGGCCGCGGCGCTCGTGGGTGCGCAGTGGATGGCGACGGGTCACTACGCACGCGTCGGATCCGCACCGGACCGGGATGATGGTCCCGCGGTGACAGGTGCCGGCGGCCCGGTGCTCGCCCGGGCCCGCGACGCCGCGAAGGATCAGTCGTACATGCTCGCGCGCCTCGACGCGGCCACGCTGTCGCGACTCGTACTGCCGCTCGGCGACCTCACGAAGGACGAGGTGCGCCGGATCGCCGGCGAGCGCGGGCTTCCCGCGGCGGACGCGGTGGAGAGCCAGGACGTCTGCTTCGTCGGGGCCGGTGGCTACGGCCCCTTCCTCGAACGCTATTCGGGCCTCGGAGCCCGCCCCGGGCGCATCGTCGATCAGCGCGGGCGCGAGGTGGGAACCCACGATGGGTACTGGCGCTACACGGTGGGCCAGCGGCGCGGCCTCGGGGTGGCATCCGGGGCGCCGCTGTACGTCCTGGGCACCGACGCAGAACGGAACGAAGTGGTGGTGGGCCCGCGTGAGGGGCTGGCGCACACGCGCATATCCCTGGAGCACCTCATCGCTCACGAGGTGCCCGATCGCGCGCTTGACGTGCGAATCCGGCATCATGGTCACCTCCTCAGGGGTCATCTGCTCGTCACGGGCGATGGAACCGGGGAGGTGGTGCTCGAGGATGCCGCCGAGGCCGTCGCCCCGGGGCAGACCGCGGCCCTCTACGACGAGGGGCGCCTCGTCGCCGCAGGAACCATCGCCCGGGCTGGATCCGGGCACGGCACGGAGGACTGAATGAGTTGGTCGGACGTCGCCAGCCTCGCGCTGGCCATCTTCCTCATCCTGGTGGGGGCGGGGCTGTTCTACCTGTTCTTCCGCCTGGGGGGGCTGTTCGGCCAGCTCGACACGTCCGTCGAGGAGATCACCGATGAAACGGTGCCGATCCTCACGCGCGTGCAGGTGACCGTTGACGAGGTGAACGCCCAGCTGGGCCACGTGGACGAGATCATGACCACCGCGGTCAGCGCCACCAAGAGCGCCGAGCAGGCGGCCAGCACCGTGTCGAAGGCCGTCACCGCGCCGGCCCGCGCGCTCGGGGGAATCACGGCGTCCGCCAGCGAGGCGTTGCGCTCCTTCAAGGCACGCCGCGCCACCGGCCGCACCTCGGAGCCGCCTCGCCACGAGAGCCCGTATTGATCCGCGTCCCGACCCCCGTGATCCTCGTGGCGGGCGCGGTGGCCTGGCTCACGATGCAGGAGCGTGATCCGCGCAAGTGGCCCGCGCTCGTGCGCCGCGAGGCGCGCGATGCGGTCCGCGATGCCCGGGAGGCGCTCGTAGATGGCGCACAGGCGGGCCTGCGCGCCGAGAAGGCGTTCGACGACGACCTGGCGGAGGCCAGGACGCGCGCCCGCACCTGGTAGCGCGGTACATTTCCCCGCGTGACGACCGCTGAGATCCGGGAGGGCTTCCTCCGCTACTTCGAGCGGGAGGGCCATCTCCGGATCCCCTCCAGCTCACTCGTCCCGTTCGAGGACGACCCCACCGTGCTGCTGACCATCGCCGGGATGCAGCCCTTGAAGTCCTACTTCCTGGGCCAGGCACAGCCCCCGGCACCGCGGATGACCAGCTCGCAGAAGTGCTTCCGCACGCTCGACATCGATCAGGTGGGCCGCACGGCGCGCCATCTCACGTTCTTCGAGATGCTGGGGAACTTCTCGATCGGCGACTACTTCAAGGATGACGCCATCCGGTTCGGGTTCGAACTGTCGACCGAGGTGCTGGGCTTCGACCCCGAGCAGATATGGATCACGGTGTTCGAGGGCATGGAGGGCGTGCCCGCTGATGACGAGGCGCTCGAGACGTGGGTGCAGATGGGCATCCCGCGGGACCGCATCCAGCGCCTCGGCGAGGCCGACAACTTCTGGAAGGCCGGTCCCACCGGGCCGTGCGGGCCCAACACCGAGCTGTACCTCGACCGCGGCCCCGCGTTCGGGCCCGACGGCGGCCCGGTCACCGGAACAGACCGCTTCCTCGAGTTCTGGAACCTCGTGTTCATGCAGTACGACCGGGCTGAGGACGGCACGCTCACCACGCTGCCGGCCAAGAACATCGACACGGGCGCCGGGCTCGAGCGGCTCGCCGCGATCCTCCAGGACACCCCGTCGGTCTTCGAGACGGACGGCTTCCGCCCGCTCGTGGCCTGGGCTGAGCAGGCGTCGGGTCGTGCATATGGATCCGACCCGCGCGTGGACCGCGCGATGCGCGTGCTGGCCGACCACGGACGCGCCATGACGTTCCTCGCCGCCGATGGCGTGCGCCCGGGCAACGAGGGCCGCGACTACATCATCCGCCGCATCATCCGGCGGGCCGTCAGCGAGGGCTCCTACCTCGGCCTCGAGCCCACCCGCCTCACGGGGCTGGTGGACGTCGTCGCCGAGGGCTACGGCGACGCCTATCCCGAACTCATCGCCGAGCGCAGCGCGGTGATCGACACCGTGGGAGCCGAGGCGGAGCAGTTCGCCCGCACGCTCGAACAGGGCACGCGCCTTCTCGAGGACGTGCTGGATCGCTCCCGCTCCACCGGCGTGATCTCCGGCGATGACGCCTTCCGGCTTCATGACACCTACGGGTTCCCGCTCGACCTCACCCGGGATGCTGCGGATGAGCACGGCCTCGCGGTGGACGAGGATGGCTTCGAACGCCTCATGGGTGACCAGCGCGACCGCGCGCGCGCCGCCGGACGGAAGGGCAGGGGCGTCGACCGCCAGGCGGCTGAGGCCCTGGCGGCCCGGAGCCCGGTCACCGCGTTCGTCGGGTACGACGACCTCGAGGTGGTGACAACCGTGACCGCGATATCCCACCTCGGCGACGGCGAGGCGCTCGCGAAGATCGCGACGTCACCCTTCTACGCCGAGGGCGGCGGGCAGGTGTCGGACCATGGATGGATCACCGGGAACGGCGGTACCGCCGAGGTCCTCGACGTGCTGCGCCTGGGCGACGATCAGGTACTGCGCGTCGCGGTGGACGGCGACCTCCCGGAGGGCGCCGAGGTGACCGCCCGGGTGGACGCCGCTGCACGGCACGCCACCCAGGCGAATCACACGGGCACGCACGTGCTGAATTGGGCGCTCCGTGGCGTGCTCGGCGATGGCGTGCGACAGGCCGGCTCGTACGTGGGTCCTGACAAGCTGCGGTTCGACTTCACGCATCGCGGTCGCATCGAGCCCGACGACCTCGCTGAGATCGAGCGGCGCGTGAACGTGCAGGTGGCGGAGGATTCCCCCGTCGTTGCCACGGTGATGCCGCGCGGGGAGGCTGACGCGCTCGGGGCCATCGGGCTCTTCGAGGAGAAGTACGGCGAGGTCGTGCGCGTGGTCCGGGCCGGTGAGTTCTCGGCGGAGCTCTGCGGCGGGTGCCACGTGTCACGTACCGGTGAGATCGGCCCGATGGTGATCGTGTCGGAGGGCAGCACCGGCGCCGCCACGCGGCGCATCGAGGCGGTCACCGGCCTTGCCGCCGTCGAGCACCTCCGCGCGCGCGAGGCCGCGCTGGAAGCCGAGGTCGCCCAGCGCGATGAGCGCATCCGGGCGCTCGAGGCTGACCTCAAGCGCGCACGCGCCGGCCGCGTGGACGTGGCGGCGGTTGCCGCGCAGGCGGAGGATCGCGATGGTGCGCGCGTGCTGGCAGCCGAGGTCGATGCCGCGGAGATGGACGAGTTGCTTCAGCTCACGGACCGCGTCAAGCAGGCTGTGGGGCCGGGCGCCGCCGTGGTGCTCGGGGCTGTCGCCGACGGGAAGGCCCTGCTCGTGGCCAACTTCGACGACGCCGCGCAGGCCGCCGGTCTCTCGGCAGCCGACGTCATGCGCGAGGTTGCGCCGGTCGTGGGCGGCGGTGGCGGCGGCAAGCCGGGTATGGCCCGTGCCGGCGGCAAGGATCCGGCGAAAATGGCGGAGGCCATCGAGCGGGCCTGGGGCGTGCTGCGCGAGCCGACGACGTGAAGGCGCTTGCGCTCGACCTCGGGCGCGCGCGCACCGGGGTGGCGGTGAGCGACCCGACGGGCACACTCGTGAGGCCGCTCCCCGTGATCCGCGAGGTCGACCGACCCGAGGGGTCCGCCGCACTCGATGAGGTCATCAGGCACGAGGAGCCGGACGTGATCGTCATCGGACAGCCACTGCTGATGTCGGGCGAGGCGGGTGAGCAGGCACATCACGCGTCGTCGTTCGCGGGGCGGTTGCGCGCCCGGGTGGATGCCCGCGTGGTCCTCGTGGACGAGCGCATGTCCACGTCCGAGGCCGAGCGCCGTGCCCGTGAGGCCGGGTCCGGCTCGGACATCGACAGCATCGCGGCCTGCGTGATCCTCGAGGCCTGGCTGGCGTCACAGCGGGAGGCAGCATGAGTACGGGCGCACCGCCCCCCGATGGACCGCGGCGTGGCCGCCGCGGTCCCGAGCGCGCCACGCCCGCGGGCCGAACAGTGCTGCTGATCGTGGCCCCGATCCTCGCGTTGGTCGTCATCGCCGTCGGCCTCTGGGCCACGTTCGGGCGCGTGGGAGATGCTGAGGTCACGCAGACCACCCCCACCACGATCGACGTCCTGTTCATCGAGGGCCTGCGCCGCAGCCAGATGGCCGAGATCCTCCAGGAGAAGACGGGCATCCCGGCAGCCGACTACATGGCGGCGACCGATCCGTCTGAGCTGGGCCAGCGCCTGGCGGGTACCGCAAAGCCGACATCGCTCGAGGGCTTCCTCTTCCCGGCGACCTACCCCGTCGACCCCAAGAAGCCCGTGACGGACCTCGTCGACTATCAGCTCGACACCTTCGCCCGGCGAACCGCGGGGATCAGCTACGCGGCGGCGAAGAAGAAGAAGCTGACGAAGTATGACGTTCTGATCATCGCATCGCTGGTGGAGCGCGAGGCCAGCACTCCGAAGGAGCGGCGGATCATCGCGGGGGTCATCGAGAACCGGCTGCGCGCCCGGATGCGTCTCGACATCGATGCGACCGTGCAATATGCGGTGGGCTCGTGGAAGGCCGAGCTCACGAAGGACGACCTCGCAATCGAATCGCCGTACAACACCCGCAAGTACTTCGGCCTGCCGCCCGGCCCCATCTGCAACCCGGGCGAGGACTCCATCAAGGCCGCGGCCAACCCGATCCCGTCGAAGTACCTCTTCTACGTCTCGAAGAACGACGGCAGCGATCTGCACTACTTCGCCGCCACCGAGCCCGAGCATGTGGCCAACATCAAGCGCGCCGCCGCGAACGGCGGGGGCTGATGGCCCGGCCGTGGCCCACCTCGTCTACCCGATTCGCCGGGGTGATCGGATGGCCGGTGGGCCACTCGCTGTCGCCGTCCATGCACAACGCAGGCTTCCGCGCGCTGGGGCTTGACTGGGCGTATCTGGCCTTCCCGATCGCGCCGGATGACCTCGACTCCGCCGTACGGGGCCTGGCGCAGTCGGGCTGTGGTGGCCTGAGCGTCACGATCCCGCACAAGCAGGCCGTGATCGACTGCTGCTCGGCGGTGACGCCCGCCGTGGAGGCCATCGGCGCGTGCAACACGCTGATCCCCGATGGCAACGGCGGCTTCACCGGCGACAACACCGATGCGGCCGGCTTCCTGCAGGCCCTCGACGAGGCCGCCCCCGTGGCCCTCGAAGGTGCCGAGGTGCTGCTGATCGGTGCCGGGGGCGCGGCCCGCGCGGTGGCGTTCGCCCTGGCGGGCCGGGGTGCACGCCTGCGCGTTGCCAACCGCACGGAGGAGAAGGCCGCCGCGCTCGGGGAGGTCGTGCCGTTCACCCCCGGTGCCATTGAGGAGGCCGCGGCCAGCGCCGCGCTGGTCGTCAACTCGACGAGCCTCGGGATGGGGAGCGACGACCTTCCGGGCGGGCTCCCGGTGGAGTCGCTCGGGCCGCAGACGGTCGCCTACGACCTGGTGTACCGCACGGAGCCCACGCCCTGGCTGGGTGCCGCCGCCGCCCGCGGGGCGCGCACCGTCGACGGCGTGGGCATGCTGCTGCATCAGGGAGCCATCGCGTTCCGGCAGTGGACGGGGGCGGAGCCCCCGATCGACGCCATGCGCGCTGGTCTCACCGCCCAGGGGTAAGCCGCAACCATCCGACGCGCGACCTACCCTCATGGGTCTGATGCGCTTCATTCACACCGCCGACTGGCACCTCGGCATGCCGGGGGGATTCCTGAGCCCGGAGTCCCGTCCGCGCTATGCCGAGGCGCGCATCGATGCCGTGCGCGCCATCGCTGCGCTGGCATCCGAGGTCGGTGCCGCATTCGTGCTGGCGTGCGGTGACGTGTTCGACAGCAACCACGTGGACCGGCAGGTGGTGAAACGCGCGGCCGACGCCATGTCGGCCTTCGACGTGCCCCTGCTCATCCTTCCGGGAAACCACGACCCGCTCGATGCGGCGTCCGTGTACCGATCGACGGCGTTCACCGCCGCAGTGCCGGACTGCGTCACCGTGATTGAGGGGCCCGACCCGATCACCATCGGTGGCATCGAGGTGGTGGGCGCCCCGTGGCACGCCACGCACCCCGGGCATGACCCCTCCGGCCCGGTGATCGATGCTCTCACCCCGGGCCCGGTGCGGGTGCTGGCCGCCCACGGCGTGGTGGATGTGCTCTCACCTGATGCCACGGACCCCGCGCTCATCCGCATGGACGGCCTGTGCTCCGCGCTCGATGACGGCCGCCTGGCCTACGTGGCGCTGGGCGATCGCCACTCGGCCACGGAGGTGAATGGCGACGCGCGCGTGCGGTATCCCGGTACGCCGGTGGCCACCGACCACGGCGAGCTCGATCCCGGCCAGGTGCTGGTGGTCACGCTGGGTGACGGGCTCGCCGTGGACACGCGGCCCATCGGCGACTGGGCATTCGTGCGGCTGGAGTTCCGCCTTGATGGAGGAGCGGACGTCGACGCCCTGGACTCCGAGCTCGCGGCACTGCCCGACAAGGCCCGCACGGTGGTGCGCCTGTATCTCACCGGCACCCTGTCGGTGGCCGACGACGCCCGCCTGTGGACGCTGCTCGACGAGCAGGGTGAGTTGTTTGCCGCCCTCGCGGTGTCAGAGCGCGGCAGTGACCTGGCCGTGATGGCGGATGACACGGACCTCGGCGCTCTCGGGCTCTCGGGCTACGCGCTTGCGGCTGCGGAGGACATCGCCGCGCTGGCGTCAGCCGACGGCGAGGAGCAGCCGGCGGCGCGAGATGCACTGCGGTTGCTCTACCGCCTGACGAGGGCGGGGACGTGAGGCTCCTGCAACTCCATCTGCGCGACTTCCGCGGCGTGGCGGAGGCCGATGTGGAGTTCGCCCCCACGGGGGTCACGATCGTGTCGGGCCCCAATGAGGTGGGGAAGTCGAGCCTCATCGATGCGCTCGACATGCTCATCACCGACCCCGACTCGTCCTCCAAGGCGCGGGTGAGGGACTCCAAGCCGGTCAACCGCGACGTGGGCCCATGGGCTCGCGCCGTGATCGAGTCGGGCCCGTACCGTTTCACGTACGCGAAGCGCTGGGTGAAGTCGCCCACCACCGAGCTCACGATCCATGCTCCACGCGAGGAGCAGGTGACCGGGCGCGCGGCGCATGATCGGGTTGTCGAGATACTTGACGAGACCATGGACGCCGACCTGTTCTCGGCGCTACGTCACCAGCAGGGGCTGCCGCTCGATCAGGCGGCCCTCGGCACGAGCGGGTCGCTGGCGCGTGCTCTCGATGCGGCTGCGGGGGCGGGGGCCGCGGCGGGCGAGCCGGATGCTCCCCTGATCGACGCGATTGAGCAGGAGCGGGCCCGATGGACGACCCCGACCGGGGAGCCGAACAAGGCGCGAAAGGATCTGATCGAGGCGGCCCGGGAGGCCCAGGACGTGGCGGCGGAGGCCGAGCAGGCCCTCGCCGACGTTGACGAGCAGGTGGACGAGCACCGACGGCTCGAGCAGCAGGTGCGCCGATCCGTGGAGCAGGAACCGACGCTGCGTGAGCGGCTCGCGGCTGCGGAGGCCGCGCAGGTCGAGGCGATGCGTCGGGAGGCCCGGGTGTCCGAGCTCGAAGCCTCATCCGCCACCGCCGCGGGCCCGGCCAGGGAAGCCGCTCTGGCCGTGGAGCGCCGGGCGGCTCTCATCGCAGCCGCTGCGGCGTCCGAGCAGGAGGTCGTGGATGCCATGGCCGAGGGCGCAGAGGATGGCGCCCGCCTCGACGCCGCGCGCACGGCGTGCGACGCCGCCCGCGCGGGCCATGACGACGCCACCGCCGCACGGGTGCGGGCCGACGATGCCCTCACGGCCGCGGCTGAGGACGCTGATCACCTCGATGACCTCTACTACGTGCGGGCCTACGGTGAGCGCCTCGAGGTGGCCACTGCGGCCGCGGACCGCATTCAGGAGGGCGAGCAGTTCCTCGCGGACTGCGCGATCACCCCCGATCTGCTGGAGCGCATCGAGCGCGCGGCCGATTCCCTGGCACGGGCTGAGGCACGGCGCGACGCCTCGGCGGCTGATGTCCGGGTCGTGGCCGAGCGCGACATTCGCGTCGATGCCGCAGACGGCGTGCTTGACGTGGCTGCCGGGGATGCGGTGACCGTGCCCGTGAACGCGGGCGGCACCTTCGGCATTGAAGGCGTGGCCCGCGTGACGGTCGGCGACGCCGATTCGGGTGATGCCACCGACGTCGAGCGGGCTGCCCGGGGCCTCGCCGACCTGTTGCGCGAGGCCGGGCTGCCGGATGGCAGCGCAGTCGAGCAGGCACGTGCGCTCGAGCAGAGCCGCAGGGATGTCGAGGCACGCGTGGCCGCCGAACGCCTCACGCGCTCACGCGCACTCGATGACCTGTCCATTGAGGACCTGGCCGACAAGCTCGCGCGTGCCCGGGAGCGCGTGAGCCGCTTCGCGGAGGAGTGCGCTCCCGGACGCGTGTTGCCGGCAGATCAGGCCGCTGCCGCCGCGGCCCGCGATGCGGCCGGGTTGGCACGCGACGAGGCGCGGCGGGCCGAGGAGACGGCGCAGGCTGCACGTGATGAGGCCGAGCAGGCGGTGTCGGTGCTCGAGCGCGCCGCCGCCGAGCGGACGGGAGTCCTCGGCACGCTCGTGAAGCGACGGGATGCGGACGCCGCTGCGCTGTCTGTGGCGCGTGCGGAGCACACGGACGCCGCACTGGATGACGCTGCGGCCAGGGCGTCGGCGACAGCGCATGCGGCGGAGGAGGAGGCCGCGACCGCGCGCGCGCGTCGGGATCCGGGCGAGGTTGAGGCGATCACCGTGCGCGTCGCGAGTGCCCGGGAGGCGCTGACCCGCCTGCTGGATGAGCGCCAGGATGCCGAGGTACGCGTGGCCGGTCTTGCTGGCGGGATCACGCGCGCGGGCGCGGACGGCTTGGCGGATCGTGTGGCGGACGCACACGAGAAGCGCGACGCGGCGGCGGCGGCGCGTGACCGCGCGTTGCGGCAGGCGGAGGCCGCTGAACTGCTGCACCGGGTGATGCTGGCGCACCGGGACGATGCCCAGCGTGCGTATGTGGCGCCATTTCGGGAGGCCATGGAGCGCCTCGGTCGCATGGTGTTCGGGGGCGGCGTTCGCGTCGACGTGGACCACGCGACCCTGCAGGTGACGAGTCGCACTCACGACGGCGTCACGGTGGCGGTCGATGCGCTCTCAGGCGGTGCCCGCGAGCAGATGGCGGTGATCGGCCGGCTGGCGGCGGCGTCGCTGGTGGCGGGAGACGACGGCGGGGCGCCCGTGATCATCGATGACGCGCTGGGCTACTCCGACCTCGATCGCCTGGGCGGTCTCGGGGCCGCGCTGACAGACGTTGGCCGGACCTCGCAGGTCATCGTGCTGACCTGCATGCCGGATCGCTATTCCGGTATCGGCGCGGCACACACCGTTCGCCTGTGAGTCCCACGCCGCAGTACCGCGGCCTGGGTGACGTCATCGTCACTGCGCGGCCCTTCGATGAGTACCTGGCGATGTTCGATCTGGCCGATGCGGACCTCATGACGGGCCCGGTGCTCGACTGCCCCGCCGGTGCCAGTGGCTTCGCGGCCGGCGCCCGCGCGATCGGCGCGGACGTCACGGCGGTTGATCCGGAGTACGCAATCGATCCAGACGATCTGTTGCGCCGTGCCCGACGCGATACCGAGTACGGCAACCGGTATGTGCGCGATAACCCCACCACGTATTCGTGGGGGTTCTTCCGCGACGAGCCGGACCACCTGGCCCGGCGCATGGCGGCCCTGGACGCGTTCGCGGCTGACCGGCGCGCGCATCCTGAGCGGTATGTCATCGGGGCGCTTCCACTCCTGCCGTTCGACGATGACGCGTTCCGGCTGGTGGTGTCCTCGCACCTGCTGTTCGTCTATCCCGACCACTTCGGCTACGCGGACCACCTGCGGTTCGCGCAGGAGCTCGCACGGGTGGCGGGGGAGGAGGTCCGGATCTTCCCCCTCGTGGATACGACCACCGCACGCTGGCCGGACCTCCATCGCCTGAGGGACGACCTCGCCGGGTGCGGCGTGTGGTCCGAGGTGCGCCGTGTCGAATACGAGTTCATCCGCGACGGCGACGAGATGCTGGTTCTCCACCCCGGTTGACCCGGACGGTCCTATGATCGGGGCATGGCTGATTCAGAGAAGACCCACCGGATCGGCGTGATCGTGGTCGACCACGGCAGCCGCCGCACCGAGAGCAACGAGATGCTGGAGGAGCTCACACGCACCTCGATCAGCGAGCGCCTCGACTACGACATCGTCGAGCCCGCGCACATGGAGCTCGCCGAGCCGTCGATCGCGACCGCGTTCGACCGCTGCGTTGAGCGCGGGGCCACCATGGTGGTGATCCAGCCGTACTTCCTCCTGCCGGGGAAGCACTGGAACCAGGACATCCCGGAGCTCGCCGCCGACGCCGCTGCGCGTCACGCGGGCGTCGAGTACCTGGTGGCAGCGCCATTCGGCGTGCATCCGCTGATGGCTGACGTCGTGAGCGCGCGCGTGGAGTACTGCCTCGCCCACGTGCGCGGCGAGGTGCCGGAGTGCGAGGCCTGCGCCGGCACCGGGGTGTGCCGCCTGCGTACCGGAGAGCCCGTGGAGGCTGCCGCGGGCTGAGCCCCGGCGTCCGCCGCCTCGCGGAACGCGCCCCTCCCGGGGGCCGGGGCGCGCGCCCCGGCCCCCGGGGGAACTACTTGCCCTTCTTCTTGCCCTTTGCGGCCGCCTTCTTCGGGCTGGCCTTCTTCGCCGCCTTCTTCGCGGTGGCCGTGGCCTTGCGGACATCCTTCTTGGCCGTCGCCACGACCTTCTTCTCGACCTTCTTCGCGGTGGCGAGAGGCGTGAACTTCTTGCCCTGGGCGGCGTCCTTCAACGATGCACCAGGGGTGAACTTCACGACGTTGCGCGCCGGGATCTTCACCTTCTGGCTGGGGTTCTGCGGGTTCACCCCGGTGCGCGCGGGGCGGTGCGCGACGGAGAAGGTGCCGAAGCCGAGGAACGCGACGCGCTCGCCCTTGTTGACGCCCTCCTTGAGCAGGTCGAGGAAGTGCTTGGTCACGTTCGTGGCCTCGGCCACGGTCATGTCCGTTCGAGTGGCGAGTGCCCGTGCGAACTCGGTCGTGTTCATGCGGTTCCCTTCTGGGTCGTGCGTTGTCGGGCGCCTCCCATGAGGCGCGCGCCGACACTACCGCGCCGGGGACGACCCCGGCGCAGGGGTTGTCACCACAGTGCCGAAACCCGTTCGTGAGGATGCCCGCCGAGCCCGACGCGACCCAGGCCCAGATGAGCCTTGCCTTCCCGGACCTCATCCCGGGTGACCAGGTGCGCTACCCGCATCTGCGTGGCTGGCGATTCGGGGTGCTCGTGGGCTTCGATGGCGCCCACGCGGTGATCGCGGGTCCCGACGGCGGGCATCGCCAACGGGTGCCGGCATCCACCGTCGCGCCCTGGCCTCCGCGCTAGCCGGGTATCCAGCACCGGCGGGAGCGTTCCATCCCACGCACCTCCGCGCCGTGGCCTCCCCGCGAGCCGTGGACGCGCCCCGCGTGGGCGCGTTCCACCTGACGCATCCGCGCGCCCGGTCGCCTCAGCCGGCGCCAGCGGCCGCGCGGTCGAGCACGATCACCTGTGACGCGGTGTGCACTCGCCCCGCGGGGATCGATGGGTCTCCTCGCTCCATGCGCGCCGCCATGGCGGCCTTCTCGGCGCCGGTAACGAGCCACACGGCATGGCGCGCGGCGTCGATGGCCGGATAGGTGAGGGTTACTCGCTCGGTGCCGTTGAACGGGCGCCCCGTGGAGGCGACCGGGGCATCAGTGACATCGAGCACGGGGGCGTCGGGTGCGAGGCTGGCCGTGTGGCCGTCATCGCCAAGGCCCAGGTGCACCACGTCGATCGGCCCATCGAGTGCGTCGATCACCTCGCGGTAGTCGGCGACGGCCGCCTCGGTGCCATCAGCCACGCGCATGGGGTGGGCCCGCGCCGCCCGTGCCGGCGAGGACGCCAGCAGGGGTGCGATGCGGGTCCAGTTGCGAAGGGGGTCCCCGTCGGGGGCAACGCGCTCATCCACCTGGAGTATGTCCACCCGCTCCCATGGCACATCGAGCGTGAACAGTTCGTCCATCATGACCCATGGCGATCGCCCGCCCGAAAGGGCCACCGAAGCGCGCCCGCGCTCGGACACGGCCGCCGTGAGCAGGGTGCCGATCCGCCGGGCGGCCCAGCGAGCTGCCTCCACGTCATTCCCGGGCACCACGCGTTCAGCCATGTGCAGGAGGGTAGCCTTGGACCCAGCGGCGCCGGGGGCGCGCCGCGGCACCGGAGGGCACGCATGCGGATCGGAATGGTCGGGCTCGGCAGGATGGGCGCCAACATGTCGGAGCGGCTCGTGCGGGCCGGCCACGAGGTGGTGGGCTACGACCATGACCCTGCGGCGGTCGCCGGCGTGGTCGAGCGAGGTGCCGACGGCGTCGCCGACACGGCAGCGCTCGTCGGCGCTCTCGATGCCCCCCGGGTGGTGTGGTTCATGCTGCCGGCCGCCGTCACGACCTCCGCCATCGAAGAGGTGGCGATGCACCTCGCGCCCGGGGACATCGTCGTGGACGGGGGCAACGGCCACTACCACGAGGACATCCGCCGGGCGCAGGCGCTGGCCACCCGGGGCATCCACCACGTTGACGCCGGTGTGAGCGGCGGTGTGTGGGGCCTCGACCGCGGGTACTGCCTGATGGTCGGCGGCGACGACGAGGCGGTGGGCGTGCTGGAGCCGGTGCTCGAGGCGCTCGCCCCGGGGCTGGGGGCAGCGCCGCGCACTCCCTCGCGCGTGGGTGACGCGACGCCTGATGAGCGTGGCTGGCTGCATTGCGGTCCCGCCGGCGCCGGGCATTTCGTGAAGATGGTCCACAACGGCATCGAGTACGGCCTGATGGCCGCATACGCCGAGGGCCTCAACGTCCTTCGCCATGCGAACGCCGGATCCGAGGACCGCGCGGCGGACGCCGAGACGGCGCCGCTGGCGGACCCCGCTCTCTACCGATACGACATCGATGTTCCCGCCGTCGCCGAGCTCTGGCGGCGCGGGAGCGTGGTGGAGTCGTGGCTTCTGGACCTCACGGCCGAGGAGCTCGCCCGGGACCCCGATCTCGCGGGCTTCTCGGGGCGAGTGTCCGATTCGGGTGAGGGGCGCTGGACCGTGCAGGCGGCTGTTGACGAGGGGGTCCCTGTGCCCGTCCTCGCCGCGGCCCTGTTCAGTCGTTTCTCGAGCCGCGGCAACGATGACTACGCGAACAAGGTGCTGTCGGCGATGCGCCGTGGCTTTGGCGGGCACGCGGAGACGACGTCGTGACCCCTCGCGCGGACTGTATGGTGCTGTTCGGGGCCACGGGTGACCTGGCCTACAAGAAGCTGTTCCCGGCGTTGCATGAGCTCGAGTCGCGGGGCCAGTTGGGTATCCCCGTTGTGGGGATCGCCCGCGAGGGCTGGACGCTCGAGCGCCTGTGCGATCGCGTTCGCGATTCGCTGCGAGACGCAGGGCTGGACCCGGATGACGATGCGGCGCGCGCGCTGATCGGGTCGATGCGGTATGTGCATGGCGAGTACACCGACCCCGCGACCTTCGATGCCCTCGCCGCCGTGCTCTCGGACGTCGCGCTCCCGGTCTTCTACCTGGCGATCCCGCCGGGGCTGTTCGGCGACGTGGTGGACGCGCTGGCCCAGCACGACCTGACCGCGACCTGCCGGGTGGTCGTCGAGAAGCCGCTTGGCCGTGATCTGGAGTCCGCGATCGCCCTGAACCACACGCTGGCCACCGAGTTGCGGGAGGAGCAGATCTTCCGGATCGATCACTTCCTGGGCTACGAACAGGTGCAGAACCTGCTGGTCGCGCGGTTCGGGAACACGATGCTCGAGCCCCTCTGGAACCGCCGGTACGTCAGTCACGTGCACATCGAGATGACGGAATCGTTCGGAGTGGATGGGAGGGGGGCCTTCTATGAGAGCGTGGGCTGCCTGCGCGACGTCGTGCAGAACCACCTGCTTCAGCTGGTGTGCATGCTCGCCATGGATCCGCCGGTTTCGATGGATGCGGACGCGATCAACGACGAGAAGATGAAGGTGCTCCGCTCGATTCGCCCGCTCACGCCGGCAGACGTCGTGCGCGGCCAGTACGAGGGCTACCGCGAGGAGCCGGGAGTCGCCCCCGAGAGCGACGTCGACACCTATTGCGCACTGCGCTTCGAGATCGACTCGTGGCGCTGGGCCGGCGTGCCGTTCACCATCCGTGCAGGCAAGGGGCTCGCGCGGACGCTCACAGAGGCCGTCGTGGAGTACGTCGCCCCGCCGCGGCAGCTCTTCCCCGACGCGGACGGCACGTTCGAGCCCAACCGCATGCGCTTCCGCATGAAGCCGGACGACCTGATCGAGTTGAGCATGCAGGTGAAGCAGCCGGGCGACCGGGTCGTGATGGAGACGGTGGATCTCTCCGTGCACTACTCGACCCGGCTTGGCCTTCCGGGCCCCGCGGCCTACGAGCGCCTGCTGGGTGACGCGATCGCGGGCGAGCGCCGACTGTTCGCGCGCGACGACCTCGTGGAGGAGCAATGGCGGGTGATCGCCCCGCTCCTCGATGACCCTCCGCCCGTGGAGCCCTACTGGCGCGGCAGCATGGGCCCTGCGGGCGCGGCGCGGCTTCTTCCCCCTGATCTCGACCACATGCTCAGCAGCCCCCACGTGCCCGCCACGGCCTGATGCAGGCCATCGGCATCGACGTGGGCGGGAGCGGGGTGAAGGCGGCCCTGGTCGATGTCGGGACGGGCGAGTTCGTCGGTGAGCGCGTGCGTGTTCGCACGCCGCAGCCCGCAACACCCGCAGCGGTGGTGGCCGCTGCCCGCGAGGTGATCGCGGAGTTCCCGGTTGGCCTGCCGGTGGGGGTGGCAGTGCCCGCGGTGGTGCTGGACGGCGTCACGATGACCGCGGCCAATCTGGACAGCGGGTGGGTTGGCGCTCCCGCCCGGGACCTCTTCTCGGAGGGGCTGGGCTACCCCGTCACGATGATGAACGACGCCGACGCCGCGGGAGTCGGCGAGGCGCGCCATGGCGCCGCGCGCGACGTGGCAGGTGTGGTGCTGCTGCTCACCCTGGGCACGGGAATCGGGTCCGCCCTGATCAGCGATGGGCTGCTGATCCCCAACACCGAGCTGGGCCATCTGCAGGTACGCGGTGATGATGCGGAGCATCTCGCCGCCTCTGCCGTCCGCACCGCCGAGGACCTGTCATGGACCGAGTGGGCCGCTCGCCTGTCGGAGGTGATCAGGGCCATTGACGCCCTGCTCTGGCCGGATCTCGTGCTGCTCGGGGGCGGGGTGTCGCGCAAGGCGGACAAGTTCATCCCACTCCTGGACGTGCGGCCTCCGGTTCTCGCGGCGGGCCTGCGGAATGCGGCGGGCATCATCGGGGCGGCCTGCCTCGCGGCCGACGCCTCCGGATGATCATCACCAGGGCGGGTGGCGGGCTGAGGGTGGTCAGCCAGGTGGCCCATCAGGAGCAGTGCGGTCTGCTGGCAGCGGCCTGGGGGAATGAGGAGTTCGCGCGAATGGACGCCTGGGACGCCGTGCTCACCGCAACGGCATGCCATGACGCGGGCTGGCGGGAGTGGGAGCAGCACCCGGATGTGGGTCCGGACGGCACGCCGCGCGGCTTCACGGACATGGACATCGATGAGCACGTCGCCATCCACCGTGCGAGCGCCGCGGCTGCGGGCAGCCACGGAGATCGCGTGGAGTTGCTCGTGGGCATGCACGTGGCCGGGCTCGTGATGCGACGCCTCGGGATCGATGGCGAGGCGGCCGCTCTCGCCACGCGCCCCGAGGCGGCGCGCGACCTCGTGACAGAGCGCGCCCAGGCTGCTCGCCGGCTGCGCACGCGCCTCGGCGAGGGGGCCGATCTGGCGGCGTGGGCGTGGTCGGCATACCGCGTGCTTCAGGCAATCGACCTGCTCAGCCTCTACCTCACGTGGAGGGGCCTCGCATCTGCGGAGGAGTGGACGCTCCGCCGCGTGCCCCGGTGCACGGGGGATGAGCAGGGCATCGACCTCGTCGTGCGGCCTGCGCCTGGACGCGGCGAGGGGGACACGGGACCCGACCACAGCGCGTGCTCATGCGTGGTCGAGCCGTGGCCATTCTCTGCGCCCGAGGTGGATGCTCCGGTGGCGTCTCGCGTCATCGATGACCGGCCGTATCGCGATGCAGATGACCTCGGGCAGGCTCTGGAGGCCTCCCCGCCCACCATCCTCCGGATGACCGTGCGGCGTCACTGAAGTGGCTGCCACCGTGGTCGGTGCCATGGGCCTCCGGAAGGCAGCCTGGATGCCCGATGCGCTCGTGCTGGGCCCGGCCCGCGGACGGCGCCGCGGATTTCCGGGTCAGCTCTCGCCGCGCCTCTTGGCCGTGACCTTCGTGAGCGCGTACGACCGGCACTGCGGACAGGTCGTGTTCTTCGCGGCCTGCTTCTGCGTTACCCGCCCATGCTTCGGGCAGTAGAAGTACTTTTCCATGTGGGGCCTTCGAGGAGGACGGTGTCGCGGCCGAGGCTACACGCGCGGGAGGCACCCCGGGTACGCCTCGGCATCCGTGCGAACCTCCCGGCGCAGGACGCCCATCACCGGTGGGATGCCCGCAGTACCCCGACCTCGTCGGGGCGGCAGCGAGACCGCGCGTGCCGGGCCGCGCGGTCTTATCCGACCTTTGCCCACCCCGTGGCGGTGCCGAAGGAGTTCCTCTGCGCGAACAGCGGATTGGAGGATGAGGTGGCCGCCGCCGGGTTCTGGGGTATCCGGCGCACGATCACAAGCTCGATGTCCCGGAGCTTCTTGGGCACCGCCTTGTTCTTCTTGAGGTAGCTCACCATCACAAGGCGGGCGTTCTTGCGGTTCTGCCCGGTGGTGTCACCAGTGGTGAAGCGCATCTCTTTCTTGGTCGGCCAGGAGATCACAGGGGCGTTGAAGTTCCCTCCCTGGAGCTTCCTGTAGCCGAGGGTCGATCCTGACTTCTGGGGGATGGCCACCTTGGTGTTGGCGTTGCGGTAGATCACCGTGAGATCTGTGCGGCAGCTCTTCTGGGCGTCCTGGTAGATGCGGATGCGGCTTGTGACCTTGTAGGCCTGCTTCTTCTTGTTCCAGGCGATGGTGCGCTTGCCCTGTTGGTAGAAGGTCTGGGTGCACTCGGTGGTGAGGGCCGGGGGTGCGGTGGTGGTGCCCGGGTCTGGCGCGGCCGGGGGCGTGTACGTGCCCGACGTCGCGATGTAGCCCTGTTGCAGCATCGACACGGCCACGAAGAGGCCCCGTGCATAGGTCACTGAGCTCCACCGGAAGCCGGGGGTGCCGGTAGCACGCTCCGTCCAGTTGATGCGGTTCGGGCTCGTCATCATTTCCGGGGCGCCGATGCCGCTGTTCACGGCGACCCAGATGCCCTCCCCGTACGCCGCTGACGCCCAGGTGGGGTCAGGCGAGAAGCCGGCGGGGGTGAGGCCCTGGATCCACCCCGTCGTCCCGTTGATGCTGCTGGCGACAGCCCGGCCGGGGGCGCCGCTCGACGCTGTGGCGACGTAGGCGCCATCTCCGTACGTCAACCCGGACCACCCAGTGCCGGGGAGCGCATCCTGGGCTGCCACGCCCCACTGCGCACCATCGATGCTCGTGACTATGGAGGTTCCCGAGCCGACTAGGAGTCCAGGGATGAGTGCAAGAAAGCGCCCTTGGGCAAACGTGATAGCCGGACTAGCCCCGCCCGTCGCGCCGCTCGAGGACCACCGCGCACCGTCGGGGCTCCGCCACGACGCCGCCTGATCTCCGACGGCGACGAAGTATCCGTTCCCGTACGCCACAGATCGCCAGCATTTCTTAGCCAGTTGGGGGTCGGCGGCGACTCCGTCTGTCCAGGAAACCCCGTCAAGGCTGTACATGGCCCCGGGGCCAGCCGGATCACAGGAGACCGCGACGAACCGCCCATTCCCGTAGGTCACCGAGGTCCAAATGGCGCTGTTTCCCGGATCGCGGGCAATCCATCTGACGCCGTCGGTGCTCGTCATCACGTTGCCGATGGGCCCGACCCCGACGAAGGTCCCGTTGCCATAGGTGACCGAGTAGAGGGGGCCTACCCCACTGGCTCGCAGGTTCCAGTCGATTCCCGCCACTCCGAGCGCTGTGCCGGGCAGGAGGATGAGCCCGCTCGCGGCGATCAACGGTGCGATTCGTGAAATTAAGCGAGGCATTATTCCGTGAAACTACACGACCGGAACGGAGGGTGTCGCGGGTCGGAATCCGGGCAGGGTGTACGCGGGGCGTCTGCTCCGCCTCGGAAGTCATGACACGACTCTGCGGGGGCGAGGGTGACGACCATGACGACCAGGGCAGGAACGCGAGAGGTCGTGCGGGGAGGGCAACCCGCGGCCCGGGTGGGCGAACCGCATGCCCGAATCGTGCGACACTCAATGAGGAAGTCGTGCCTGATCCGTTTGGCCGCGTAAGGGCGCTGTTCTAGGGTCTAAGCGCATTTCTCGTTTGCGCAAAACCCCGTGGAGGCCCCAATGAACCCTCGATCTCTCAGGTCGTTCGCCCTCTCCGCGGGGGCGGCGCTGGCCATCGGTGCCGTCGGAATCGGCAGCGCGGACGCCAGCTACAACTGGGGTACCAACGGCTACGGGGCGTGCCAGAACAACTACGGCGAGAGCGAATGGACCGTCACCAACAACTGCATCCAGTCCCTGTCGGGCTGGGTGACGGTGAAGGGCTGGACCATCTACAACGCCACGGCCACCTGCGAGGACAGCATCAGCGGTCCGTACCCCACCCAGGGGTCGGGGAGCCCGTTCGTCCCGTACCTGCAGGGATTCGTCTATTCGGGTCAGGCATTCCTCAATTGGGCCAACACGAACACCACCTGGCCGGCCAATGGCACGACCACGTCCAACTTTCCCTACGACGGCGGCGGGGTCGCATGGCAGGGCAGCTCGGGTGACATCACGGGCGACGCCCCGGAGACCGTCACGCTCCAGCTCGGCAACTGGAACACGAACCTCACCAATGCGCCGACCACATGGGGCACCGCGCACATGGCGTTCGGTGACAGCAGCCCCTACTCGCACACGGCGCAGTATGCGATGGCCTGCATCGGCCCGAACATCGCCATCGGCCAGAACTCTTACGCAAGCGGTGGCTTGTGGTCCCCCAGCGGGGTCATCGCACAGGGAAGCGTCAACGAGCGACCTGCCGCCGGTGCCACGGCCATGGCCCGCGAGAGCGCCGTCCCGGCGGTACGGCACAACCCACGTCCGGCTGAGCGGAACATGCTGCGCCGCCACGCCGAGACCAGCCGTCCCACCGTCACTCGCTGGCGCAGGGTTACCCTGCGCCCCAACGTGCAGCGCACCTTCCGTATGGCATGTCCGGGCGGCTATCAGCGCACAAGTCAGGTGGACCTGACTCCCGAGTACGCGCCGAAGAACATGCAGGCTCCCACCGCGGCTCAGATCAAGGGCACCCGCATCCCGGTGCTCGTCAGGTCGCACGACCGCACGGGCGCCACGGTGCGCGTGAAGGGCACGCGCCTTCCGGTGACCACCATGCTCAACGCGCACCTGACCTGCGTGAAGCGGTAGGGACATGCCCAGGGCCGATTGACGACCGCGCGACCCTGATCAGGGGAACGGACCTGATGCCCCACGCACTTCGCTGATCAGTGCGTGGTCTGAGTCCAGTACGGAGACAACCTCCCGCTGAGCAAAAAAAGGGACCACTTGTCAGGGGAACGCAGAAGGAGGTAACCGCCCCGTGAGCCATCTCGGGGCGAGGACAGGGGTGGCCTGCGCCCAGCCGTGCACCCACGTGTGCACCCGCTCACACCAGGAGCTTGCTCTCAGCAGGGGACGTATTAGTGCTCGTACTTGAAGCTGATGAGCAGGCGCACGCGGAAGCGGTCCACCGTGCCGTCCTTGATCGTCACGTCCTGCTTGACGACCTCGGCCACGCGCAGGTCGCGAAGCGTGCTTGACGCGGTCTCCACCGCGAGCCTGGTCGCGGCCTCCCACGAGTCGCTGCTCGTGCCGACGATCTCGATGACCTTGTAGACGCTGTCAGTGGACACGCGGTGCCTCCCCGTTGGGTACCCGCGGCGGCCCGCGGCTCGCCCGGATTGTGGCCGCGCGCCGTGTGGGCCGCAACCCCACCCGACGCAGACTCCGGGTACCGGTGACATATAGGCTGAAGCGATACCAGTCCCCACAAAGGAGCACTCATGCCCTCCATCAGATCACGCACCGGACGTGCCGCGGTCGCGCTCGTCGCCGCGGCGGCGACGATAACCCTCGCAGCGTGCGACTCATCCACGACCGCCCAGCCGAGTGATGACCTGAAGGCCGCCTACGTGAAGGCCGAGGCGCAGATCACCACCGTCGAGGACACGCTCGTCAAGGACATCAAGGCCCTTCCGAGTGGCTCCCTGAGCGCCGCCGACCGCGAGGCGTGGACGACGCGCCAGGCCTCTCTGGCGAAGGAGTTCGACGCCTACGAGGCCACGCTCCAGACGATCTATGACTCGCTCGAGGATGGCCCGTGCCGGGACGCGCTCACGGCGTATCAGGAACTGGAGAGCAACGAGCGCCTTGTGCTGCTCAAGGCCCCGGAAGCCATCGTTGCCGGGGATCCGAGCGCCGCGGTCCAGGCGCACGTGGATGACTACACCGACCTGGCGGCCGCACCTGGCTCGGCGAAGGTCGATGAGGAGTTCGGGACGGCCTGCGGCGTCGAGGTGGCGTAAGGGGACGGCTGGGGGGATGCTGGGCTACCGCTTCGGCGGCCACCCGGCATCCCCGCCGCTGATCGCCTGGCCGATGCCGATCGTGCCCTCTGCGGCCAGGCGCGTGATGTTCGTGCGGGCCCGGGTGATCATCTCCGGGCACGCGGCGAGGACGACCCGGCCAGCCTCCGCGTCGCCGAGGACCGCCCACCGGTCGCCGGCGCCGTGCAGGCACCGCCATGCAAGCGCGGCGCAGGCCACCGCGTCGATAGCCGCAGCCTCATCGAGATCGCCCAGATCACCCGGCCGGGTGCTCGCGGGCCAGGTCGCGAGGTCCGTGGCGTCCTCCAGAAGCGCCCGTGCAGGAGCGAGCCCGTCATTGCGCGCGCGGCCTCCGCGCGGGCGAAACGCGGGGGGCCGGAGGTCGAGCCATGCGGCCCGGTAGTCCCCGAGGTCAAGCGGCACCGAGTTCGCGGGGTGCGCGCGCTCCCACAGGAGTTGGCGGAGCACCTGATCAGGCAGTGCCTCGGCGACTACATGGCCGCGCGCGGCAAGGGCGGCGGCAAGCGGTACCCCGCGTGTGCCGCCGTACACCTTCGCCATGCGGGCGGGCGTCACCGGGAATGCGGGGATGTCAAGCCACGCGAGCACGTGCTCGGGGTCGCGTCGGCCCCTGACCTGGGGGACGACGGCCGGCGCGTCAATGAGGACCAGCGCGGGATCGGCCCCCACTGCAGCCTCGATTTCCTCGTCGGAACCGCACATCCGTACCCCTGACAGCCGATTGTCAGGGGCGATCTCGGCCACCGCCGAGCGCGCGGCACCCGTCTCCGACCGCATGTCCTGAACCAAGTGGATGCCGACGGCCCGCACGCGGTGAGCGTACCGGTGCGCTCGCTGCATGGGCGATTTCACTCGCCTCCGCTACGCTCTCGCGCTGGAAACGGGCGCCATCCCGGCGCTGCTCCCCGATTCGGTTGGAGACATGAGCTCGATCCTGCTCCTCATCATCTCGATCCTGGCGCCGTGGGTGGTGCAACTCGCCCCGCCTCGCCAGCGCCTGATCGCGCTGGTCATCGACATCGCCGTGCTCCTGCTGTTCGGGATCTTCAGCGGCAACCCGCTGGCCATGTGGCAGTTCTGGATCGGCCTGATCATCGGCGTGGTGAGCGTCGTCCTCTTCGTCAACATGAGCGGGCGCGGCCCGCGTCGTCGTCGCTGGCACGACGAGGAGGAAGCCGAGCCCACGGGCGAGCTCTAGGGGGCTCGCCGCCCGCGGCACCGCCCTGGCGAAGGCGCGCGGCGTGGGTTGGTGGTCGGGGGCTGTCATCGGGCAGCCGCACCTGACGCACAAGGGGTAGCGGCCACTCGCCGAGACGCGATCGGCATGTGCGGGGACCGCACATGCGTGATCCCCGGCTGCGATCGCCGCTACCCCTCGAAAGTCAGGTGGGGCGGTGGGGCCCAGTGGGCTGGCCCCACGCCACGGAGCCCGCGGGCGAATCGCCGCTTGCAGCCAGCAGCGGGGACGGGGGCGTCCCCGGGCGCCGGTCGGCGGGCCTACGGGTGGTGTGGCTCCAGGCTCTCGCTGATGATCGTCAGGGCGCGCGCGTCGTCTGACATCCGCAGGAGGCCCTTCTTCAGCTCACCGACGCCCTTCGGCTTCTGGTCAACCGCGATCAGCGCAAGGCCGAGGGCGATATAGCCGTCCTCGTAGTTGGGATCGAGCCGGATCGCCTCGCTTGCCGCCGCGACGGCGGGCTCGTACTGCTCATTCGCGATGAGGGCGTATGCGAGGAACGCCTGGGAGATCGCATCCCCCGGGTCCGCCTGAACGGCGGCCTGGAAGTCGAGCACCGCCTCCTCGGGGCGCTCAAGGCGGGAGAGCACGAGGCCCCGTCCGAGGAGCGCTGGCGCGAGCGTCGGCGCCTTCGCGATGGCTCGGTTGTACGCGCCGAGTGCACCCTTCAGGTTGTTCTGCGCGAGGAAGACCTCGGCCTGGAGCATCTGCCCGACGCCTGTCTTTGCGAGTCCCTTCGGCCACTTGGCGAACAGCTTCTGGGCGTCCTTCGCCTTTCCGGCGTCGATCCGGTCGCGGGCGGCTGCCAGCAGGTACCCGAGCTTTCCGGGATTCCGCTTCACCAGCACCGGGAAAGCCTTCGCATAGCTCGGTGCGGGGTTCCAGTCCGCCGGGAGATTGACCGTTCCGACCCGTGCCTCTGCGCCTCGGCGGTACTCGATGGGCATGTCCGTGTCCGCGGGAAGCGCCTTGAGCGCTGCCGTCCACTGGCCAGGAGTGGTGACATCCACGTTGTTGATCTTGGTGATGACATCTCCGCGACGAAGCCCTGCGGTCACCAGCACGCCCTTGGGGCCAAGCGCAGTGACCAGCTGGCCACCGGGAGCGATACCGAGTTGCCTCGCGACCGCGTCCAGGTTCGGCACGGTGAAGCCGTCAAGGCGCGCGCGGGGAGGCGTGAGGGTGAGCCGGAAGTTCTTCTTGAGCGGCTTGGCGCTGCGACCCTGCGAGTCGGTGGCAGTCACCTTGGCGTTGTAGATCCCACTCGGGAGCTGGTATCCCTGATCGTTGACCGCCTGGACGAGGGTCCACACCTGGCCGCCTGGCTCGTCGGCCGCGCTGGTGATGGTCCGCACCACTGTCAGCTTCTTTCCCGTCTTGCTGCTGATCGTGATCGTGAACGTCGCCGGGCCGGCTGACTTGAACCCGAGCATGAAGCGTGCGTGGCCCTGCTGTGCCGTGACGACCGTGCGCAGGCGAAGCCCCCAGATCTTGGGAGGTCCGGTGTAGGGCGGCGGCTCGGTGACCGCCGGAGTGGTCGCTGCAGGGTCGGTGGCAGGTGCGGTCGCGTCTGCCGGCTGTGCGACTGCCCATGAGGGCGCAATGAGCGCAGCGACGGCAAGGGGCACGGCCAAAATCACTGATCGGCGCATGAAGATGACCCTATCAGCCCTTGCTAGCGTCGCCGTTCGTGAAGGTTCCGCTCCCCACACTGGAGGTCCTTGAGCGCACGCGGCGCGGTGAATCGGTGGACGCGGCCGATATCGCGGCGCTGGTCAATGCCTGGACCACGGGCGCTGCATCCGACGCCCAGATGGCCGCGTGGTGCGCCACCGCGGGGCTGCGCGGCGTCCCGTATGAGTCGTCGCTGGCCGTCGTGCGGACTCTTCTGGCGGGTGGGGATCGGCTTGAGCTGGCGCGCCTGGGCCCGACTGCGGATATCCGCAGCGCGGGGGGAGTCGGCGACTCGGCCCTCGTGATCGCCGCCTCGTGCCTGGCGTCGGCGGGCGGTGTGATCGTGGCGTCTACCGGCGCGCATTCGATCGCGCACGTCGGAGGCGTGCTCGATGCACTCGATGCCATCCCCGGCATGCAGGCCGCGATGGATGTCGAGCAGTGGGTGCTCCAGGCCCGGGATACCGGCATCGTGATCGCCGAGCCCGGGGACCGCCTGGTGCCGGGGGAGCGACGTCTGGCATCCCTGCGCGATGCCACCGCCACGGCCGAGGGCGATGCGATGGTGGCCATCGCCGCTGCCACGCGGGCGATCAGTGGAGGCGCCGCCGCCGTGGCGCTCGCCGTGCCCGGCGGTGCGGGGGCGCTTCTGCCCGACATGGACCATGCCCACGCGGCCGGCGACCTCGCGCAGCGGCTGGGGGCTGAGTGGAACCGCGTGGTCGCTGCCGTGCCGTCCGAACGCGGCGTGCCCATGGGCGGCGTCGCCGGGCATGTGCTGGAGGTGCGCGAGGCCTTCGCGGTACTCCGTGGCGAGGGCGATGCGGCTCTGGCTGATGCTGCATGCACCCTCGCGGCGGCAGCGCTGGGGGCCGCGGGCATCGAGGGCGACGCAGATGAGGTTCGCCGGATGGTGCGCGACGGGCGGGGTGCCGCCACCGCTGAGCGGTGGGTGGCGGCGCAGGGCGGCGACCCGGCGGTGGTCGATCACCCCGACCTGCTCCCGACCGCGGCGATCCGCGGACCGGTGGTGGCCACCCGATCCGGGACCGTTTCCGATGTCGATGGCGGGGCCGTCGGCGTTGCGGCGCGCTGGCTCGGTGCAGGGCGGCTGGACCCCGGGCAGTCGATCGACCCTCTGGCCGGCGTCGAGGTGGTGGTCCGCACGGGAGGGGCGGTATCAGAGGGCGATGTCCTCGCCATCGTGCACGGGTCGGATCAGTGGCTGGTGGATCGCGGGATGGCGATCGTCGCCGAGGCGATCGTGGTGGATGACTGATGCCCGAGTTGCCCGAGGTCGAGACGATCCGGCGGCAACTGGCCGGGCACCTCGGTGGTCGCACCATCACGAGCGCGCGTGTGCTCGACCCACTGCTGGTCGACCCTGAGGATCCACGCGCATTCGAGGAACGCCTCGCGGGGCGTGCGGTGCGCGAACTCCGGCGGACGGGCAAGTATCTGTTTGTCGAATTCGACGACGGTGAGGCGCTGGCCCTGCACCTGCGCATGACCGGCCAGCTGCTCTGGACGCCCTGTGAACCCGATGAGCCGACGCCCTACGCGCGCGCCGTGCTCGGCATTGACGACGGATCAGTGGTCACATTCGCCGATTCGCGCAGGTTCGGGCGAGCATGGTTTCTGCCAGCCGGCCGATCAGCCCGCGATCGCGCGTGGGGCAGGCGAACGGGAGTGGACGCCATGTCGCCGCGCTTCACTGCGCGCGGGCTTGCGGCATCGCTGGAGGGGCGCACGGCCGCAATCAAGGCACTCATCCTCGATCAGCGCATCGTGGCCGGGGTGGGGAATATCTATGCCGATGAGGCGCTGTACCGAGCCCGCGTGCACCCACGCCGTCCGGGCGGATCCCTCGCGCCGGCAGAGGTGCGGCGCCTGCACCGGGCCATCCGTGATCGCCTCCGCATGGGTATCTCGGTAGGGGGCGCGTCCTTCGATCGCTACCGTGATGCGCACGGTGGCCGGGGTGGAATGCAGGACCTCTTCCTCGTGCACCGTCGGCAGGGCGAGCCGTGCCCGCGGTGCCGCACCACGATCGAGAAGGGCCTCGTGGCCCAGCGCGGTACCTACTGGTGCCCGCGCTGCCAGCCATGGACGGAGGACGACTGATGCTGACCGATGTTCCGGGGATCCGGGTGGGCCACTGGACCGATGCAGACGCCGGCACCGGCTGCACCGCGGTCATCCTGCCGCCCGGGACGTGCGGCGGCGTGGACGTGCGCGGCGGCGGCCCCGCCACGCGCGAGACCGACCTGCTGCGACCCGAGGCGACGGTTCCGATCGTCTCGGCCATCGTGCTGTCGGGTGGAAGCGCATTCGGCCTTGATGCGGCTTCGGGCGTGATGGCGTGGTGCGAGGAGCAGGGGCTGGGCGTGGACACCGGAATCGCGATCGTGCCGATCGTGTGCGGGGCGTCGCTCTTCGACCTCGGCATCACCGGCAATGCCCGGCGCCCCGGTGCCGCTGACGGGCGGCTGGCGGCTGAGGCCGCCAGCGACGGGCCCCATGCAGTGGGCAGCGTGGGCGCGGGAACCGGGGCGACGGTGGGCAAGTGCCACGGTCGGGACCACTGGTGCAAGGGCGGCATCGGCAGCGCCAGCGTGACACTGGACGGCGGGGCCACGGTGGCTGCGCTCGTGGCCGTGAATGCCTTCGGCGACGTCCTGGGTGAAGATGGCCAGGTGATCGCCGGTGCGTGGGAGGACGGCCGGGGCTTCGTGGATACCCGGCGCGAGCTGCTCGAGGGCGCTGCCCGGCACCCCCGCCTCGCCACGCTGGGGAATACGACTCTGTGCGTGCTTGCTACCGACGCCGCGTTCGACAAGCCGGCGTGCACCCAGCTGGCCCGGCAGGCCCACTCCGGCCTGGCACGGGCCATCGCCCCGTACGGCACGGCGCTCGACGGCGACGTGGCGTTCGCCGTCTCCACAGGGACCGCAGCCGCCAATCCGATCGTGGCGGGCACCGCCGCCGCCGAGGTGGCGGCCGCCGCTGCGCGTGATGCCGTGCGGAGCGCGACCTCGGTGCGCGGCGTGCCCACGGCCGCCGACCTGCTCGCGCGATAGCCACACGCCGGGTGCCCACGACCGCGGGCATGGTCGCGCGATAGCCCCTGCGCGGGTGTCCTTCACCACCAACCTACTCGCGCGATAGCCGCCGCGCGGGGTGCCCTCTACGCGAGGAGCGCGTCGAGCTCGCCGGCGCGGTCCAGCGCCGACAGCTGATCCCAGCCCCCGATGCTGCGACCGTTGATGATCACCTGCGGGAACGTGTAGCCCCCGGTCTCCGCCACCAGGCGCTCGCGCCCCGCGTGGTCGGCACGTGAGATGAAGATCTCCTCGTAGGCAACGCCGCGTTGGTCGAGGAACGCCTTTGCGCGCATGCAGAACGGGCACGACTCGGTGGTGTAGAGGGTCACATCGGCCATGTGCCGGAGGGTAGGCGATCCGCGCCTGCTGCGACACTGGAGCGGTGGCCACCATCGATACCGACGCAGTGGTGCTGCGGACGCTTCGCTATGGCGAGAGCGATGCCATCCTGGCGCTGCTGACGCCGGGGCTCGGGAGGGTGTCCGCCATCGCCAAGGGCGCCCGGAAGCCCACCTCGAAGCAGGGCGGCCGGCTGCAGCCCGGGGTGCGTCTGCACGCCACGCTGGTCGAGGGGCGTGGTGACCTCATGACCCTGCGCGGCACCCAGGTGATCGACGCCGGGGCGGGGCTCTGGATGGACGGATACCGGCTGCGGGCGGCCGGATGCGTGCTGGAGGCTGCGCTGCGGGTGGTGCCGGAGCACGAGGAGGCGGAGGCGCCCTACAACCTGATCACGCGCGCGCTCGCGCTCATCTCGATCGCCCCGGCGCGGCAGGAGCCGCCGCGGCTCGACCCGTACGTGCTTGGCACGCAGGCCAAGCTCCTTGCCACGGCGGGACTCGTTCCCCATCTGGCCTCCTGCGCCGCATGCGGCCAGCCCGTCGCGCTGGAGGGATTCTCCGCCGCGGCGGGCGGAGGGGTGTGCGGCGCCTGCTACATCGGCTCTGGGGCAGAGGTGCTTGATTCCGCGGCGGCCGATGCCCTCGTGGCGCTGCTGGCCCGTCCCCTCGCCGAGGCACCGGACTGCGTGCCTCCCGACGCTGCGCCGGCCGCTGAGCGCCTGATCGCCCTGATGCTCCGCGAGCACCTGGGCGTCACGTTGCGGTCGGGCACCCCCCTGTAGAGCAGGCCCCGCGGGCGCTGCCCCCCGGCTCCGGAATCACCACCCCACGGCGATGACGGCGACGGCCACGAGGATCACCCCCTCGGTGCCATCCTCGGCGATGAGGCCGTTGGGCTGCCGGTGGCCGCCCTCCACCACCCGCACGGTCACCCGGCCATAGGGGAAGCGCCCGCGCACGTCATCGGTGTCGACGCGGTCGGCGCCGGGCACGGCGATCGTGGCCTCAACGCGCATGTTGGCGCGCTCGCCGTCGGGCAGGACGTCGCGAAGGCGGGGGAACAGGACGCGACGGATGGTGTCCTCGACGGCTCGCACGGCTGCCTTGGTGGCATCGTCACCCGTGAGGTCCACGCCGATGCCGGTCTCGATGATGAGGGGGAATACGCCGTCGCTCATCGCGACCCCTCCGGCAGCAGGGAGGTGTCGATCGCGTCCGACCCGGACACCGGCGTGTCCACGAGGCCCGTCTGCGTCATCCACTCGGCAAGCGCATCCCACTGGCCCCCATCCATCGCCAGCGGCGCGCCGCCATCGGGCAGGAGCGCCGGCAAGGTGTCTGCGACCTGCGCGGGCAGCACGGACCTCGCGATGTCGGGGTTCGCCTTCTCCAGCGCCGTCACGGCGGCCCGGGCGTCGGACACGGCGGCAGTCGTCCCGGCGGCGATGCCTGCCAGCGCTGCGCGGATGGCCCCGGGCCTGTCCCGGATGGCGTCCTCCGAGGCGACCAGCACGAGCTCGTCATACCTCGGCACCCCGTAGTCGTCGATCTTCATGATGGTGATCGGCACGTTCTTGGCGCGGAGGTCGGGCCCTTCGATGTTCCAGTAGCCGCCGATGATGGCGTCCACCTTCCCGGCGGCGAGAGAGGGGGAGAGGCTGTACCCGACGACCTTCGTCTGCACGCGCGACGGATCGCCCCCATCGGCCGCGACGACGGTGTCCAGGAGCGCGCGGTCGCTGGGCACGCCTGCGACGCCGACAACCTTGCCCTCCAGGTCACGTGGCCGGGTGATGCCACGGTCGGATCGGGCGATGATGGCGTTCAACGGCACCTGTGCGATGGCGCCCACGGCCTTGACCGGCACGCCCTTGGACCGCGCGATCAGCAGTTCCGGGGCATAGGTGATGCCCAGGTCCTTCTTCCCGGCGGCAATGGTCGTGAGCGTGGTGGTGGGATCGCTGGGGACCGACGTCGTGATGTCCGCGCCGGCCGCGGCGTCGAGGCCCGCCGCCTCGGCGACCACGATCCCCGCGTGGTCCGCGTTCGGATACCAGTCGAGCACCACCGAGACATCCTGGGCCGCGGTCGTTGCACCGGTGCCGGTGGACCCGGCCTCGGGGGCTCCGCTGCTGCCGCAGCCGGCGATGAGCGCCGGCGCCAGTGCCAGCGCGCTCACCAGCGCGATGATGCGGGATCGGTGTCTCACGGGGTCCTCCAGTTGAGTGTGTATCGGGTCATGAGCCGGGGCGCGTCGCGCGCCGGGTCCAGGGAAGGGCGATCCGCTCCGCAAGCGCGACGAGCCCGAACAGGCAGAGGCCGATCACGCCGAGAAGCAGCACGGCCGCGAAGGTCACGGCGGTCTCGAACTGGCCGGCGGTGAGCCGGGTGAGGGCACCGAGCCCGCGGTCGGAGGCCACGAGCTCGCCGACCACCGCACCGGACACCACGAACACCGCGGCGAGGCGGATGCCGGTGAACAGACGGGGAAGGGCCGAGGGCACCCGGATGTGGGTCCACGTCCATCGTTCGCTGGCGCCAAGGCCCCGCGCGGCCCGTACGAGGTCGGGGTCGGTGCCGCGCAGGCCATCGACCCCGGCAACCACGACGGGGAAGATGCTCATGAGCACCGCGAGCGCAAGGATGGCGGCGAACGGCGGGAACCACAGCACGAACAGCGGCGCGAGGGCCACCAGCGGGATCACCTGGCTCACGATCACCCACGGGTACACGGCCAGCGACCAGAGACGGCTGCGTGCCACCAGATACGCGATCGCGCTGCCGAGGCTGACCGCGATCGCGAGGGCGATGACCGCGATCAGGATCGTCCACCCGGCGTGGAACCACAGCCGATCCCGGACATCCCACCCGGCGCGCGCCACATCGGCAGGGGAGGGCAGGATCCACTCGCGTGGCGAGAAGACCCACACCGCCACCTGCCAGAGCGCGATCGCAAGCAGGGGGAGGATCACGACCAGCAGGGTCTGGCCGGGCGTGATGCGCACGCGGCCCGGTGCGCCTGCCCGGTGCGCCCCAACGGGCTCCGTCGCCTGTTCGTGACGCGCGCCGGACACCGGATCCCGGGTTGTGCTCATGCGAGTGCGCCCGCCTGGCGGAGCGAGGTGAGTACGGCAGACGCGGTCGCCGCGGGGTCACCGCCGTCGACGCTGATGTCGTCCACGATGCGCATGGGGCGCGGACCCGCCACGAGGATTCGGTCGCACAGCGCAACTGCCTCGGCGACGTCGTGGGTGACGAGCAGGATCGTGGGGTGCTCGTTCGCGCGCAGCTCCCTCAGCACGTCGTGCATCTCGCTGCGGGTGAGGGCGTCGAGCGCCCCGAACGGCTCGTCGAGAAGCCACGTCGCACGACCCGCGAGCATCGTGCGGGCAAGGGCGGCGCGCTGGCGCATTCCCCCCGACAGGGCGTGCGGGTAGTGGTCGCCGAAGCGTGCGAGTCCGAGGGCGGCGATTGCCGCGTCTGCCCGGCCCACGGCCTCGGCGCGTGGAACGCCGCCCAGGCGAGCACCCATCGCCACGTTGTCGCGCATCGTGAGCCACGGCATGAGCGCATCGCCCTGGGGCATCAGCGCCACGTCGCCTCCGGGGTCGGCCTCGCCAGAGTCCGGTATCCGGAGGCCTGCCAGTACGTCGAGAAGCGTGCTCTTCCCGCACCCGGATGGGCCGACGATCGCCGTGGCCTCGCCGGCTCGCGCCACGAAGTCCACGCCGTCCAGCACGGGGACAGGAGGATCCGTCCCCAGGGCGAGGTGGAGATCACATACCCGTATGTGGTGCCCGGGAGGCACATCCACTCCCTTCGCTGGCATTACCCAGATCAGGTTCAGAGGGTCGAGGCCTGGCGCCTCCTCTCAGCCGCCGGAGCGGCTCCCCTGTCGTGCGACACGCTACCAGCGGTACGCCCGGCGGTCAGGGCCGGCGCACCTCGACGAGCTCGATGCGGTAGCCATCGGGGTCGCGGATGAAGCAGATGGTCGACCCGCCCGGGCGCGATGCATACGGCGGCTTCTCAGGCGCGATGCCGTGCGCCCCGAGCGCCGCGAGCTCGGCGTCCATGTCATCCACGGAGAGCGCGATGTGGCCGTAGGCCTCACCAATGTCGTACGGCTCGGTGCGACCGTCGTTGAGCGTCAGCTCAAGCCGCTCGCCGTCCCCGGGCAGCGCGAGGAAGATCACCGTCGCCGTATCCCCTCCCACTCTCTTGCGGCTCGTCTCCTGGAAGCCGAGGCATCGGTAGAAGGCGAGGGACCGCTCCTCGTCGAGGATCCTGAGCATCGTATGGATGAGCGCCCGCGGCATGCCTCGCCCCCTCGTTCGTGCGATATCCCCTGGAACACTAGACTTGGGTCATGTCCACAGCACCGCGCGATGACCGGTTTGCCGGACTGCTCGAGGCCATACCAGGGGCCGCGTGGGTCGGTGATGCGCGCCCGGCACGCGCGCTGGCGGACACGCTGGCGCAGGGCGGCGACCTGGCCGCCGCTGTCGCCGGGGACCCGTCTCTCGTGATGCGCCTGTATCGCGAGGTCGTTCCCCGCGCATGGAACAGCGCCGCGGCAGAGCGGTATGGCCTCCCGGACGCGCACCCCGCCGACGTGCTGGTCGGCGTGCCTCACGACCAACTGCACGAGGTCGCGGGCATGCTGGTGAATGCCCTCTCCGGGGGCATGCGAGGTGGCGCGCGCCTGCGTCTGCTGGATGCGTCGGGTCGTCGCCTCGCGAGTCGTTTCTCGTGGGCCAGCATCGGTCCCGGCGACGACCCGCTCTCGGAGGTTGTGCAGGTCGTCGTCAGCGAGGATGAATGGGCCACCGAGCACGCCCACGTGGAAAGGCGCGACGAGCAGATACGTCGTGCTCTTAAGGGTAGTCACGTCACGGCGTTCGCCCTCGACGCCGATCTACGGGTTGACTGGGCGCTCAACAGCCCGGTGGCGATTCCCGAGGGCGGGTCGTCTGTGACGATCAGTGACCTCGTCGGCCCGGAGGCGGGGCAGCGCATTGAGGCTGTCGTCGCGCCTGCAGTGGCCTCCGGCGCTGACGTGGAAGACCTGCTGGAGATCTCACTCGGTGGAGAGCAGAGGGTGTTCCAGCTGCAGGCGGGTCCTCGCCGTAACGCGACAGGTGCGATTGACGGCGTGGTCGGCGTGGTCACGGACGTCACCGACCGGGAGATGGAAGCCGACGCGGCCCTCGCGCTCTCCGGCGCAGGCGGCTGGTCCTACTCGGTCGAGCGCGACGAGTTCACCTTCACCAACGCCTTCTATGCGGCCATCGGGTGGAGCGCGGATGCCTTCGGCGGACATGCCGTCTCCCCGGCCGACTACGCGATGAAGGTGGTCCACCCCGACGAGATCGACATCGTGAGCGCCGGCCTTGCCACCGCCATCACCAGCACCGACCCGGACTTCCAGGGCAGGCTCGTGCACCGGTTCTTCCGCGCCGATGGCTCGGAGGGCCTGCTGGAGGTCACCTACGTGACCGAGCGCGATGATGATGGAGCGGTCGTCGGCCTTCGCGGGGTCAACCGCGACGTCACCGAGGCCGAGGGCCAGGTGGCCCTCAACGCGACGCTCAGCCGCAGGCTCGAGAGCGCGGTCAGCGCCGCGGACATCGGCGTGTGGGAGGTGACCCTGCCGGGCGGGGCGACCCTGTCGAATGAGCAGACCCGCACCCACCGCGGCTTCAGTGCCGGCGACAGCCCCGAGTGGACCGCCACGCTGGACTTCATGCTGGACATGGTGCTGCCAGAGGACCGCGACAAGGTCCGCAAGACCATCACGGGCACCGCCATGGGCGAGACCTTCTCCACCGAGTACCGCATCCGTGCGCGCGACGGCTCGACCCGCATCATGTTCACCCGTGGCAGCGTCGACCCCGCCCCGGACGGATTCGGCGCCGAGCGGGTGGTCACCGCCATGGAGATCGACGTCACCGAGCAGCGCAGCGCGGAGATCGTGATCGACCCACTGACGGGGCTCGGGAACCGGCGGGGGCTCATGCGCGCCATCGGAGAGCTCCGCGGGGACACGGCACGCGGGTCGTGGGTCTCCGGTCTCGTCGCCCTCGACATCGCCTGGTTCCAGGTGATCAACGACGTCTACGGCTATGAGGCAGGCGAC
>JAPOLI010000098.1 GCA_029977205.1 bacterium | reverse complement strand
CGCCACGCCGCGCGTGTTGAGGTCGCGCGTCATCACTGGGTACTTAGGCCAGCGGACTGCATCTCTCGCGCGCTGCGCCTTCCACGCCTTAAGGCACTGCTTCTTGGTGACCTTGGTCTTCTCGGTGTGCTTCCAGCAGGGCCGTGGCTTGGCACTTGACCCTGAGCCTGCGGCGAGGGCCATCGAACTTCCATAGAACATCCCTGCCAGAACTGGGGCGAACAGAAGCGCACGCCCGACGCGCCTGGTTACCCCGAAACGCTCGTTGCGCTGGGGCGCAGAAGTACTGCGCCGAACTCGGCGTTGCACCTCACGGTTACCTTCCCAAGCTGAGGGTCGCCGGTTCGAGCCCGGTCGCCCGCTTCCAAAGAATCTCCTGCTAAATGACATATTCTGCTCACTCCCTCCGTGTGGTTGTGCAGATGCCATAGAACGAATGTCGAACGCCTTCGTGTTCGACGGGGTAGTTTCCTGCGCCATGTCGGTCCACAAGCGCAAGACGAAACGGGGCGTCGTGTACGACGTCCGCTGGCGGGAAGGCCAGAAGAACAAGGGCCGCACGTTCGACGCGCGCGCCGATGCGTTTTCGTCGGTTCGCGCGTTCGTTCGTTCCGTCGCGGGGACGTGGCACGACCCGTTAC
>JAPOLI010000097.1 GCA_029977205.1 bacterium | reverse complement strand
CACCATCAACGCCGCCCCAGACAGCGTGAAGAAGGTGCTCGCGGCCGAGGCGGCCAAGGTCGACGAAAAGGGCGGCCACGGCGCGCCGCCCGCGCCCACGCGTGCCTTCAAGCACGCCGCCGGCGCCGCGGCCAAGGCTGGCGGCGGTGGTGGCAAGGGCGAGAAGGCGAGAGGTCATGCGGTGAGCCGGCCCCTGCGCGCTACTTCGCCCGGGCGATTGCCTGCGCGCGCTTTGTGTCCGCCGCGAGGCTCATGTTGCATGGGATCGCTCACGATGGTTGGAGGTGACGGTTGAGGGCCGGGGGTGGTCACCCCTGGCCGTTATTCCCCTATCGAGAGAGGGAAGAGAGAGAAGGTGGGGTGTTCGGTCACTTTAGGAACCGCATCCCCAGACGTCGTGCGAACTGCTCCGTGACGTGGGGGACCACGCCCAGCGCGAATGAACGCGCGGCGAGGCGACTCGACCGGCGTGCGGACGGAAGCCGCCTCACGAGGTGCCGGTGGCGGCTATTTTCTGCTCGCCTGTGTAGAGTAATTCCATGAGCTCACGCATATTCAAAGGTGTCGCATCTGCTTCTGCCGTCCTGGCGGTGGCGGGAGTGGCAAGCGCCGCCCCAGGCGATCTTGACACCACGTTCGTTCCCCCGACGATCGGCGGCG
>JAPOLI010000096.1 GCA_029977205.1 bacterium | reverse complement strand
GGCTTGTTCGTGCCGATGATCCCGGTGGGGCCGCGCTTGATCCACCCGGCCGCGTACTCGCCGTAGCGCGGGCTGCCGTCGAGGAGATCGATGACGCGGCCGGCCTCATTCGGGATGGTGGCCGTGAGCGGATCGAAGGGCACGCCCGCGATGGGCACACCCTGGTACCCGATGGCCCGGAACACCAGCCCGGTGGGGATCATCTCGCGGTCGTCGGTCATGCGGGCCCGCAGCGCCCCACGGTCGCCGCGGTAGAGCTCGTTGCGCACCACCTCCACGGCCTCCACGTGATTGGTGCCATGCAGCGACACCGGTGAGGCCAGGAACCGCATGATGATGCGGCGGTCGCGGCCGCGGTCGCCCCGCGCCGCCAGTTCACGGAGGATCTCCAGGTTCTGGTCGCGGTTGCGGTCGGGGTGCTGCTCGGCGTCATGGCGCGAATGCGGATCCAGCGCGACCTCGTCGGGGTGCACGATCACGTCGATGTCGTCGCGCTCGGCCACCTCGCGTAGTTCCTTCGGGGTGAACGCCGCCTGCGCGGGACCGCGCCGGCCCAGCATCACCACCTCGCGAACGTTCCCTTCCGCCAGGGCCGTGACCGCATGGCGCGCCATGTCGGTGCGCGGGAGCTCCTCCGCCGGCAGCACCAGCATGCGCGCGATGTCCATGGCCACGTTGCCGTTGCCCACCACCACCGCGCGGAAACCGCTGAAGTCGTACGTGCGGGCGCGGTCGAGCGGGCTGGCGTT
>JAPOLI010000095.1 GCA_029977205.1 bacterium | reverse complement strand
CAGAAAGACCCTATGAAGCTTTACTGTAACTTGAAATTGGAATTGGACTTTACTTGCGCAGTATAGGTGGGAAGCGTTGAAAATATTCTTGCGGGAATATTGGAGCTATCAGTGAGATACCACTCTTGTAATGTTAGATTTCTAACTTTTAACCATTATCTGGTGAAAGAACAGTTTCAGGCGGGCAGTTTGACTGGGGCGGTCGCCTCCTAAACGGTAACGGAGGCGTACAAAGGTTTCCTCTGAACGGGTAGAAATCGTATCTAGAGTGTAAAGGCAAAAGGAAGCTTGACTGTG
>JAPOLI010000094.1 GCA_029977205.1 bacterium | reverse complement strand
GCGGCGGGTACGACGCCCGCGTGGAAGATCACGATCGTGAACAGCACCGGCGTGGATCCTGCGAGCGTGTTCGTGGGTCTTCCGAGTTCCGGAGCGTCTCCGGCGGCGCCGTCCGCGCTGCCCAGCGGCTTCGCCATGAACACCGCGTATCCGCTGGACCCCATCGGCCAGAGCACTCCGTGGGTGGATGAGGGCGGGAACCGCTACTCGATCACGCTCAGCGGCTCCTGGAACTCCGGGACGATCCTGTACAGCCTCGGTTCGCCCTACAACGCCAAGCCGACGGCCGGCCAGAACACAAGCCCCTATGACTTCTCCGAGCTCACCGTGGATGCCGGCAGCGGGGCGCTGAACGGTGACATCTCCTCTGTGGACCAGATCGGCATCCCCGCACGCCTGTCCGTGCTGGCACCTGGCCGCGTGCAGGCCAACCGTGACGGAAGCAGCCAGCCAGCCACCGAGTACGTCGGTTGCGTCAATGCCACGTGGAACCTTCTGCAGCGGTATGCCGGGGGCACGCCGCCCAGCACATTCCGTACGTCCGGCGGGCAGTTCCTCGAGTTGCTCGGGCCGTCCGCGGGCAACGCATGGGCCAACTATCCGAGCTTCCAGACGTACGTGACGAACGTGGCCCGTCAGGGGTTCACGGTGAAGGGCAACTTCGGGGGCGACACCCCCGCAGGGCCCAATGCCCCGAACGGCCAGACGGTCACTGTCCCATCGTCGACCTATTCGTATACGGGCTCGCTCACGGCGGACGGCGGGTGGATCAAGCTCTCGGGATCGTTGGGGACGCCGACCTCACCGCAGATGGACGTCTACGTGCCCATCGCTGAGATGTGGACGCACAACGACTCCGTCTGGACCGGCGCGAACGGCTACGGCGTGTATCGGCAGAACGGCCCGTATGTCCTCGTCGCGACTGGCGGTGCCCAGCCGACGATGGGTGCCACGGCGTTCTATTACACCGGGACAGGGGCGGTCCCGACAAGCGGCCCGTTGACAAAGGCTGGCTGGACCCCCGCCAACCCGCCGGCCGGCGCCTACGCGACGGATGCCAACGACATCTACGGATGGATCTACGGCGACCTGGTGGCCTCCTTTGCCATGGGCTACTGGGGCTCGAACTACGGCAGCAACTCCGCCGCGTGGAACACCAATGCATCTCCGCCATGGGGTGCGGGTGCGGCCGGCAAGGCACCGTTTGCCGCCGCGTGGTCAAACCCGTTCCCGGGTTACCCCCTGTTCAACGTGTACCAGGCGGCGGTGGACGCCACGGGCACCACCTACGGCTCGCCGCTCAATGACCGCTTCACGCCCGCCGCCACGACCAGCCCCGAGATCGGCGTGACGCCGCCGGCGAACTCGGGTCCGTACACGTGGCAGGTGGAGCTCCTCGCGAAGCAGGGCTGCGCTCAGGCGCTCAGCGTGTCCCCGGCCAGTGGCCCGTCATCCGGCGGCCAGCGGGTGACCATCACCGGCCACAACTTCCACGCTGGCGCACAGGTGACGTTCGGCGGGGCAGCGGCCACGAACGTGAGCGTTACGCACGACCCCGCGACGTCACTCGACACCATCACCGCGACGACGCCGAAGGCACCCGCGGGCGGTCCGGTGAACGTGCGTGTCACCAATGCCTACGGATCGACGAGCCAGAACATCGACACGAGTGTTCTGGCGTCGGCATACGCGTACCCGGCCCGCCGCGGATCGGCCAGCGGCAGTGAAGGTCGCGGGACGGCTGCGGGCATACCCGTGCCACCCGGAGGCAGGAGCCTCGGCGCCGGGATCTGGTCCTATCGCGGGCGCGGATGCGCCATCACCGTGGCTGTGCGCGGTGTCATGCAGCCGAAGGCTGCACGCGCACCCAAGGTGACCGTTCCCACGGACGGGATCATGGCGCTGTCGGTGCGTGGCCTGCCGAAGAAGGCCGAGGCATCCATCGACATCCAGGTGAAGGGTCGCTGGACGCACCTCGGACGCGTGCGATCGAATGCCAA
>JAPOLI010000093.1 GCA_029977205.1 bacterium | reverse complement strand
CCCCGCCATGATCAGCGACGATCCGGTGGCCGACATCGACGCCGCCGACGCGGCCCGCGATCTGCTCGCACGGTCGCTCGCAGAGCACTCGGTACCCCTCGACCTGCTGCCCGGTGCCGTCGTGCCCGTTGACCGCGTGACTGCTCTTCCCCCCGATCTCCTCGGCCGGGCGACGGCGGGCGCAGGTGGCAGGTGGCTGGTGGTGACGCTTCCTGACTCCGGGTGGCCCCTCGGGATCCCCGAGATGCTTCGGGGACTCGAGATGAGCGGTCTCGGCATGCTGGTCGCCCATCCCGAGCGCGCCGCGGCCGTGCAATCGGCCCCGGACCGCCTGCGCGACCTGCTCGGCCGGGGTGCTCTCGTCCAAATGGGTGCGGGAAGCCTGACCGGCGACCACGGTGCGCGAGCCGAGCGCTGTGCATTCGCGCTCCTGCGCAATGGAATGGCCACCGTGGTGGCATCGGATGCCCCATCCGCCACCGGGCACGCCCTCGACTTCCAGGCGGTGCTCGGATCCCTCGAGGCGGTAACGCGCAGGCCGCGCGAGGAAGTCGAGTGGATGGTGGATACCGGCCCCCGGAAGATCGCAGCGGGCGAACCAGTGCGACCGCCGCGCCTTGTCCCACTGCCCCGGGAGAGCCGCTAGGCCCTGCGCGCCTCGCGGATCGCCGCGAGCGTGCGGGGCAGCCCCTCCTCCACGGCCACCGTGGGCGCCCACCCCAGCACCTCACCCGCGAGTGAGGGGTCGAGGCAACTGCGCTCGAGCTCACCGGTGCGCGCAGGCGCGAACTGCGGCTCTGCCGCGCCCAGGATGCGGGCGAGGTCCAGCACCGACACCTCGCGCCCAGTCCCCACGTTCGCGGTGAGGTCATCGGGTCCCGACACCGCGCGGAGGAATGCATCGACGACGTCGTTAACGAACACGTAGTCGCGCGTCTGGAGCCCATCCCCGAACACGGTGACATCCTCGCCGTCGATGATCCGCCCCGAGAAAATGGCCACCACTCCTGCCTCGCCGTGCGGGTCCTGACGGGGGCCGTACACGTTCCCCAGCCGCAGCCGGGTGGTGCGGATGCCGTACAGCCTCCCGTAGAGGCTGCAGTACCCCTCGCCCGCCAGCTTGCTCTGCCCGTAATGGGACATCGGCCTGGCCTCGGCCGTCTCCGGGGTGGGTATCGGAAGGCCGGGGTACTCCCCATAGGAGCCGCCCCCCGTGGCGGCGAACACCATCCGAGCGCCATGGATGCGCGATGCCTCGAGCAGCGCGAGAGTGCCGGCGATGTTGACGTCGGCGTCGAAGGCGGGGTCGGCGATCGCCTTGCGTACATCAGCCTGAGCTGCGAGATGAAAGATGACCTCCGCTTCGGTGCGCCTGGCGATGTCGGCCATCATCTCGGCATCACGGATGTCGGCCTCGTGCAGGACGGCTTGCCCCGGCACGTTGTGCCGGTGCCCGGTGGACAGGTTGTCCACCACATGGACCTCATGCCCCTCCGCGACGAGCGCGTCGGCCAGCGTGGATCCGATGAAGCCCGCACCGCCGGTGACGATCACGGGTGCCCCGCTACCCACTGCTAGCCTCGCAACCAATGTCGTCGCCATATCGGGGTGCTGCCATGCGTGTCCTCGCCTCGCGGTCGCGGGGGAGCATTCACGACACCGCGGACGGCCGCAAGTGCCGATGACCGACGAGCGCCCCGCCCGGCCCCTCCCTGACGTCCTCGCCCGGCTTGCGAGTGGGATGCCTGGCGGCAGCTATCCCCGCGTGCACTCCGCACGGGCGCGGCTGCTGGGCATTCTCCTCATGGGAGCGACCGCCGCACTCGTGCTGGTGGCCGCCATCACGGCGGCGCAACCGTGACCGGCACCTTCATATCGCTGGAGGGCGTCGACGGCTCCGGGAAGAGCACGCAGGCATCAATGCTCGCGGACGCCCTTCGCGACCGCGGGCATGAGGTGATGCACGTGCGGGAGCCCGGCGGCACCCCCCTCGGGGAAGCCGTGCGGGACGTGGTCCTGGGCCCCGACGCGATGACACCCTGGGCCGAGGCCTTCCTGTTCGCGGCCGCCCGGGCGCAACTCGTGGCCGATGTGATCGCGCCTGCCATCGCCGATGGCACATGGGTGGTGGCCGATCGCTTCCTCGATTCCTCCCTGGCGTATCAGGGAACGGCCCGCGGCCTCGGCATCGCTCCCGTCGCCGGGATAAACGCTCCAGCGATCGCGGATTACATGCCCGACCTCACAGTGATCCTCGACATACCGCCGGGTGCCGCAACCGATCGCCGCGCCGGGCGCGGCAGCGTGGACCGCATCGAGGGCGAGGGCGAGGCTCTGCAGGAGAGCGT
>JAPOLI010000092.1 GCA_029977205.1 bacterium | reverse complement strand
AAGGAATTGGAGGCGAACCAAGATGGCCTGGGGCGAACCTGTTCCGTTCTTGCCGATCAGTACCCGGATCTCTGGGATCAACTCTGGCAAGCGTCATCCAACCGGCGTCTGTGGCAGGAGGATGTCCGGGGGTCGCGTGCGCACGCCCGGATGCTGGGGGCAACCGGCATCATCAGCGCCGACGACGCGGCGGCCATTGATGCGGGCCTTCAGCAGGTGGCGGATGAGCTTGCCGCGGGTAGCTTTCGGTTCGTCGCCGGGGACGAGGACATCCACACCGCGGTGGAGCGGCGTCTCACCGAGATCACGGGTGATGCCGGGCGGCGGCTGCACACCGGTCGCAGCCGGAACGACCAGGTCATTACCGACACGCTGCTCTGGCTGAGGACCCGCGCGGAGTATCAGTCGGCGGCCCTGGCCGACCTCATCCGGGCGCTGATCGCGCGCGCCCGCGAGCACGTGGACACGCTCGTCCCTGGCTACACCCACCTGCAGCGGGCGCAGCCCGTGCGCCTGGCGCATCACCTGCTCGCATACGCCTGGATGCTCGACCGCGATCACCGGCGCCTGGCGTTCGCGATCGAGTCCGCATCCGAGAGCCCCCTGGGCAGCGGGGCGCTGGCCGGAAGCGGCTTCGCGATCGACCGCGACATGACGGCCGCCGATCTCGGGTTCCACGGCATCACGCAAAACAGCATGGACGCCGTGGGAAGCCGGGATGCCCTGCTGGACTACCTGGCCTTCGCCGCGCAACTCGGGGTACACCTCTCGCGACTGGGGTCAGAGTTCGTCTGGTGGTCATCGGAGGAGGCGGGTTTCGTCGTCCTGGACGACGCCTATGCGTCCGGGTCGTCGATGCTGCCGCAGAAGAAGAACCCCGATGCCGCCGAACTGGCCCGCGCCAAGGCCTCGCGCCTATCGGCCGATCTGTCGGGCCTGCTGGGAGTGCTGTCGGGCCTGCCGCTCGCGTACAACAAGGACCTGCAGGACGACAAGCACTACGTGTTCGACGCCGCGGACACCCTGGACCTGCTCTTGCCGGCCATGACGGGCATGGTGCAGACGGCCACCTTCCGGGACGACGTCATGAATGCCGCGGCGGAGGAAGGTTTTCTCGCCGCTACGGATCTGGCCGACCACCTGGTGCGCGAGGGCTGGCCGTTCCGCCGGGCGCACGAGGCCGTGGGCGCCCTGGTGCGCGCGTGCTCCGAGCGGGGTACGGGTCTGACGAGCGCGACCCCCGAGGACCTGGCGGCCGCGGGCCTCAGTGATGTGGCGATTCCCGACTTGGGAGCCCGCGCGTCGGTGGAGGCCAAGGACGTCCCGGGCGGCACCGCCCGGCAGAGGGTCCTCGCCCAGGCCGAAGCCATCGAGCAGCGGGTGGCAGCCTGGTGAGCCCGCGCGCCCGCGCCGTGAGGCGGGCGTTCTTCAACCGGCCACCGGATGTGGTGGCCGAGGACATCATTGGGTGCGAGATCTCCTTCGACGGCGCTGGTGGCGTGGTGGTGGAGGCGGAGGCGTACGGCCAGGACGACCCGGCGTCGCACTCCCATCGGGGTCCCACCCCGCGGTGCCAGGCGATGTTCGGCGCGCCTGGAACGCTCTACGTGTACCTCATCCATGGCATCCACTGGTGCCTCAACCTCGTGACCGAGGAGGAGGGGAGGGGCGCGGCCGTGCTGATCCGCGCGATCGAGCCCACGCATGGCCTGGATGCAATGCGCGCACGGCGCGGAGTGGACGATGATCGTCTCCTGTGCGCCGGCCCGGGCCGACTGACGCAGGCCCTTGGCATCACCGGCGTCCTCGATGGGCTCGGCCTGGGCGCCGCGGGTCTGCACGTCGGCCGGCGCCGCGGCACCGTGGAGGTGGCGCGCGTGCCGCGCATCGGCATATCGAAGGCCACCGACCTCCCGTGGCGTATGGTGGCGCGCGGATCCCACTTCGTATCCCGTCCCATCCCCAGGAGCAGCACCGCATGAGCACACAGGACCTCCTCGCCCGCGCTGTGGACGTGCAGCCCCCGGGCGAGCTGGAGGAGCGCCTGGCGGCGGGCCGGCCCCTGCGAGTGAAGCTGGGCGTAGATCCCACGGCTCCCGACATCCACCTCGGCCACGCTGTGGTGCTGGGGAAGCTGCGCGAGTTCCAGGACGCCGGGCACACTGCTGTTCTCGTCATCGGCGACTGGACCGCGCGCGTTGGTGATCCCTCGGGGCGGTCCTCGACCCGGCCGATGCTCTCGGCCGAGGAGATCGAGGCCAATGCCGAGACCTACCAGTCGCAGGCGTTCACGATCCTCGACCCCGATCGGACCGAGGTGCGGCGCAACGGCGAGTGGTTCGCCGACATGGGGCTGGAGCCGCTGTTCCGCCTGGCCGGCACGACCACCGTGAACCAGTTGCTGAGGCGGCGCGACTTCGCCGAGCGCATGGCGGACGACCGGCCGGTCT
>JAPOLI010000091.1 GCA_029977205.1 bacterium | reverse complement strand
AGGACGGCCACAGTGCGAAGGCGCACGAAGGGGGTCCTCACGTTCTGGCGTGCCGCGATAACTGGGGCTCCTGTTCGACTACGAGGACATCGTGCCGACGCGCGTGCTCAGCGCCGTTGATCCTCCACACGATGCATTCACCGTAGGCAGCCCTCGCCGCCGGCACAAGCCTTCCCGCTGCCTGCCATCCGCCAAAAACGTGCCGGGATTCGCTCTTTTCCCCATGCACATGGGGAATCCGGTACGGACGTGCGTCAGGGGGTATTTACATTCATAAATGCGCTCTATGCGGGAAAGAAGCAACCCGCAGCACCGGGGCACGCGAGGCGTGCCCGGGGGGCCATCACCCCACCTTCGTGATGGCCGGCGGTACCCAGGTGGACGTCATCGAGCCGTCCGGGGGCGGCAGGATGCTCGCCGCCGTGTTGCTGCCGGGCGTGGGGTAGTAGATGCGCAGCATCGGGCGGATCTGCGGGGTGGGCAGGGTGCGCCCGTACACCGTCTGCAGGTAGGCGGTGGAGGGCGTGGGCAGCCAGTTGGTGGCGGGAGCGCCCGCGGGCAGGGATGGCCCGATCCACAGGGTCACCGACCCGTCAGCGTTCCGCGCCAGGCGCCCCGAGGTCAGCTGCTGCGACCCCAACTGCGACACCGGCTGCACGGCTCCCCACCACAGGTCGCCGCTGCCCGGCTGCAGGTCCACCACCGGGCCCGGCGTGCCGTCGGGCCCCTGCTCCGGCACACCACCTCCGGCCTGCCCGCCGGACGGCGTGGGCGACACCACCTGCTGCCACGTGGACGAAACCGGGAACGTGTAGGTGGCCTTCGCCCCCGACCCCTTCACCACCGGGGTGCTGGCCACGTAGTAGGGGGTGTTGGCCATGAGCCCGTAGGCCTCCGCGCCGCGCCCGAACATGATCGTGGTACTGGCCACCGGGGCACCGCCCCATGTGGGCATGCCCACGGTGACCGTGTTGGCCGTGGCGTCCACGGACCGCACGCGCCTGTTGGCCGATGAGTACGCGGTGTTCAGCACGCTGGCCTGCGTGATGTACGGCGCCGCCGACTGGCTGGGATCGGTCTGGTACACGTGCACCGACCAGAACCCCCGCGGGTTGCCCGACCGGTTGTTGACCGTCGGGGGGATGGTGCCGTTGGCCGGGAGGGGCTGCCCCTGCGCCCAGGCCGCAGGGAAGGTGATGGCGTAGGTGCCGTCGCCGGTCAGCTGCGTGGCGCTGGTGCCGTCGGTGTTGTTGATCTGCGCGTATACGGCGTCCAGCGGAACGTTGGCCGACCCGCCTGCCTGCACCACGACCGACCGGAACAGGTACCCCACGAACGTGTTGGGGTAGGTGCCGATGTCGTCGTTGAGGAACGTCCAGTAGTTGGTGGATGCATTCGCGCCGATGACCGACTGCAGGGCCGCCACGGCCGCCGCGCCCTTCTGGTACCCGGCCTGGAGGGCGGCGATCTGGTCCTGCCCCCAGTTCGACGGCACGCGGTAGCCGGCGGCCGTGAGCCCCAGGGGACGGAACCGTGCGAGCGCCCGGGCCTGACCCCAGGAGGGGTTCTCATAGCGACGGCGTGCGTTTGCCTGCGGCACCACCCACGCGGGCAGCGCGCGCAGCGACGTGCCGCCGATGCCCGTGGTGCGGGCGGGCAGGGGGTTCAGCGCCAGCGACCGCCCTGCCTGCGCGAAGAAGGCCAGCGCGCTGCTGGGGGCGTTCTTCCACTTCTTTGCGCGCTGCGACTCGGCCGCCGTGGGCGGGTACGAGAACGTGGTCGGGTACACGGGCGCGTTGCCGTTGGCCTGGAACTGGTCCAGCGTGTTCAGCGCGAAGCGCCTCACCGTGCGCTGATACACGCGCGCCGTGGAGTTGCGGTTGCCCGAGGACACCAGGGAGTCGGCCCGGATGCGGATGAGCAGCCAGTTGTAGTTGGTGTCGGTGGGCAGCACCCGGTAGGTGAAGCCGTTGATGCGGGCGATCCGCTTGCCCGCGTACTGCGACGTGGGGCCTGCGATGAGGTAGCTCTGGGACCGGGATGACGGCGTGGTGCGCGTGCCGATGCTGCCGATGGAGTTGACGAAGTCATCCAGCAGGTTGGCCACGTAGTAGTCGCCGCGCGACGGCGGCACGGTCAGCACCAACTCCTTCGTGGCGCCATTGGGCGTGCCCGCGATCTTCCGGCCGCTCAGGTCGATCATCGCGTTCAGGTACAGAACCGACGCGTCACCCGCGTTGGTGGCCAGGTTGTTCCAGGCAGCGGGCAGTTGGCCCTTGCCGCCCAGCACGTTCACGGGCGCGGTGTGCAGTCCGTTGTACTTCAGGAACCGGTAGACGAACTCCGGCGCCAGCGCCCACGTGTAGGCGTCGGCGGCCAGAGCGGTAATGGCCGTTGGGTCGGTGAGCGACGACGCCGGGCCACGTGGAGCCGCACTGGCGATGCTCGCGGGAATCGCCACCCCGAGCGCCGCGCATGCCGCGGCCGTGACCATTCCCCTGC
>JAPOLI010000090.1 GCA_029977205.1 bacterium | reverse complement strand
CACAGAGGCCGACATCCGGCTGTTCACGACCCTCATCCGCTTCGATGCCGTTTACCACACGCACTTCAAGTGCAATGCGCGCCTCGTCGGTGATTCCGAGGTCCTCCTCGGCTACCTCCGCGATATCGCGCAGGTCCCGGGCGTGATGGAAACCATCGACATGGACCAGATCAAGCGCCACTACTACCTGACGCATGACAAGCTGAATCCCGTGGGAATCGTGCCGGTGTCAGACGGGCCGGATCTCACGCGCCCTCACGGGCGCGGATCCCTCGGCCCGGAGGCTCTGGGCTAGCGGACCGGGCGCGTAGCCATGGCCGCCAAAATCCGCTCGGCGCGCGCGGATCGGTCGTCCCACCACTGGGCGCGCTCAGGCGGCGTGTCGCACGTGTGCTGGGCGGCCTCCTCGATCACGCGCCGCGCGGCCTCGCGCAGCGGGCCATGCATGGCCGCCCCGGGCCACCGCACGCCGGGTTCCCCCGGCGCACCGAGCGCCTCGATGGCGTCGCCGAGGCATGCAACAGACAGGGCATCCTCGATGGCGGACGTGCGCGACAGGCGCGCGGCCGCGCACCACACGGCAAGGGCAACCGTGGAGCGCGCGTCCTCGAGCAGAGTCGGGTCCAGGTTGAGCAGGTCGTCGTCGTCACTCATCGCGGGCAATCTAGGCGGAGAAATGACCGATTGGGGTCGACATCGGTAGGGTGCCCGCGTGGACGCCCGCGCCGACTCCCCCCTCGCGGTCCAGGCCGAGGGCGTCCGGAAGTCGTTCGGGAAGACCGAGGCCCTCTGTGGTGTGGACCTCAGCGTTCCCCGCGGCATGGTGTACGGATTACTCGGCCCGAACGGGGCCGGCAAGAGCACCGTGGTGCGCATCCTGGCCACCCTGATCCGCGCCGACGCCGGAACCGCACTGGTGGACGGCGTGGACGTGGCCCGCAAGCCAGCCACCGTGCGTAGCCGTATCGGGCTCGCCGGCCAGTACGCCGCCGTTGATGAGTATCTGACCGGCCGCGAGAACCTGGAGATGTTCGGCCGGCTGTCCGGCCTGCGGAAGGCCGATGCCCGCGCACGCGCGACGGAACTGCTGGAGCGCTTCGACCTGACCGACGCCGCGGACCGGCCGTCGAAGGGGTATTCGGGCGGGATGCGCCGCCGCCTGGACCTCGCCGCCAGCCTCGCGGCCCGGCCGCCGATCCTATTCCTGGATGAGCCCACCACGGGACTGGATCCCCGCAGCCGCCTCACGATGTGGTCGGTTATCCAGGATCTCGTGGATGACGGCACCACCGTGCTGCTGACCACCCAGTATCTGGAGGAGGCGGACCGGCTCGCGCAGCGGATCGCCGTGATCGACCGCGGGGTCGTCATTGCCGAGGGGACCCCGGCCGAGTTGAAGGCGCGTGTGGGCGGCGAGGGGCTGGAGGTCGCGGTAGTCGAGCCCGCCGACCTGGAGCGCGCCCGGACGATCTTGTCGCGCGTCGCGACTGATGAGGTGTTCGTGGACCCGGAGCGGCGGCGCGTCCGCGCTGCGGTGGCGGACGGGCCGCGGGCTCTCGCCGATGTCGCCGGGCAGATCGCGGCGGAGGGCATCCCAACGGAGGACGTCGGCCTGCACCGTCCGACGCTGGATGAGGTCTTCCTGGCACTCACGGGCAGGCCCGCAGAGGACGACGACGGGGCCGCTGCGACGGATGAGGGGTCGGGGTGACCGCCGCCCGCGCGCTTCGGGACTCCGGGATCATCGTCTGGCGGCAGCTGGTCCAGCTGCCGCGCATCCCCGAGGTGCTGATCTTCAGCCTCATCCAGCCGGTGATGTTCGTGCTGCTGTTCCGGTACGTGTTCGGTGGCGCTATCGCCACGCCCGGCGAGAGCTACGTCAACTACCTCATGCCCGGCATCTTCGCGCAGACCGTGGCGTTCGGCGCGGTGGCCAGCGGCATCGGGCTGGCGGAGGACCTCCGACGCGGCATCATCGACCGCTTCCGCTCACTGCCGATGGCGCGATCGGCAGTCCTGGTGGGTCGCACGGCTTCCGACCTGGTGCGGAACGCCGTGGTGGTGGGCGTGATGTATGCGGTGGGCCTTGCGGTGGGCTTCCGGCCGGAGGGCTCCATCGGCGCGCAGCTGGTGGCCTTCGGGCTGCTGCTTCTCACGTCATTCGCCTTCTCGTGGATCGGCGTCGTGATCGCCCTGAGCATGAAGACCGTGGAGGCGGTGCAGTCGGCCGGCTTCATCTGGCTCTTCCCCCTCACGTTCGCCAGCTCGGCGTTCGTGCCCACCGACTCGATGCCCGGCTGGCTGCAGGCGTTCGCCGACAACCAGCCGTTCACCATCGTCGTGAACGCCGCGCGCGCGCTGTTCCTGGCGCAACCGGTGGGCAACTACGTGTGGCTGACCATCGTGTGGATGGTCGGAATCATTGTCGTCATGATCCCCCTCGCCACCCGGCAGTACCGGCGACGCAGCGGCTAGTCGGGGCGCTTGCCCTCGTGCAAGAGCGCCTGCTCCAAAGCGTCGATCCGGTCGCGAAGATCACGGATGATCGTGCCGGGGTCGTTGCCCTCCATCGCCCGCACGCGCGGCGTGGGGTGCTCGATCTCCGGGG
>JAPOLI010000008.1 GCA_029977205.1 bacterium | reverse complement strand
CACGCGGGCACGGCGCACGCGGGGCGGCGCGGGCTAGCCGGCGCGGCGGCCCCGGGCCGCGAGCCCCGCGATGTTCACCGTGCCGAGCCCGCTCGCCATGTCGTACCCCGCTGACGCCCAGCAGCACTGGCGCGTGGCCAGCACGTCATTGTTTCCGAGGACGACATCGAGGATGGCCCCGGACCCCGTGGTGCCGGAGTCGTAGAGCAGCGGATTCAGGAACCCCACGCGCCCCGTGCCTGCACGACGGCCCACCTGGTTGGCCAATGCGACGCCGCCTGCGAGCAGCGGCGAGGCAAAGGACGTCCCCGCGACCGAGAACCAGCCATCCCCCCGCAGGGGCGGCGGACACCCCGGCCCATCGAGCCCTGTGGTACCCGGTACGTGCGCGGAGCAGTAGAGCGCAAGCGACCGCGCGGCGAACATGCTCACATCGGGTGTCGCGCGACGCGCGCCGGGCAGCCCGGCCGACGACTGGTACCAGGGCATCGAGTAGTAACGGCTCGGGCCACCACTGCCGCCCGCCGCGGGGAAGACGGTCATCGTCACGCCGTCGATGACCGTCTGGACCATCGGGAGCATTCCGATCGTCGTGCGGTCATTCCAGACCCACTGGCGGCGCAGGCTGTTGTCACGACGCAGCACCATGTCCGTGCCACCGACCCCGGTGATCCACGGCGATGATGCAGGCCAGCCGGTCCAGTTGCCCGCGACCCGTGCGAGCAGGTCAGGCTGCGATACCGGAACGGGCCCGACATTGTGCGCGCACGACTGCGCTCCGGTATCGCCGACGGCCGTGAGCATGGTGACGCCCGAGGCGGCCGCGGCGGCGCTCACCCAATCGACCAGCCTCCGGCCCTCGGAGCCCGGTGCTCCCGTCTGCCCGCTGAGCTGCACGAAGTATTCGCACATCCCCCAGCTCGATGAGATCACGTCGGGCAGGCCGCCCATCTTGCGGGCATCGAGCGCCGTGGACAGCACCTCGGCGTTCGAGGCATTGCTGCTGCCCTCCACGACGCTCACGCGGGCCTCAGGGGCCCCGGTGATCACCGACTGGATGTCCAGCGCCACCTCGGCCGTTCCGCCGCTCAGCAGAGGGTCATTGGGCACCGGGATGTCCACCAGCACGGGCCGGACGCGTGGCGTCCCGAGGCCGAAGCATGTCGCGAAGGCGGTGATGTCAGATGGCCGGTACCCCGCGCCGAACTGCACCACGGCCACATGCGTGCCCTGCCCCCGGATGCCCTGGCGATGCAGTGGTGTGAATCCGAATGCCGTCTGGAACTGGTTCGGCACGTAGGCAAGCGAGTTCGGGAACTGGGCCTGCACCGTTGCCTCGCGCGGTACGGGGACCGACGTTCCCTCAGTGCACCCTCGCGCAGTGCCGGTGCGGCTGGGCCAGCCGCCAGGGGTCGGCGTCTGGGCGGTGACGACATCACCCGCGGGACGCGGGGCGTACCGGCTCCTTGCCACGCCGGTCACGAGTGGACCCAGGGTCGTCGCCACGCGGTTCAGCTCCTTCATCCGCGTCGGCGGAACATCAACGGTGAGGAAGCCGCGCGTCACGTCGAGGCGCGCGGGGCCAAAGCCCGCCTTCGCAAGGCGTGCCCGCACCCTGCGTACGGTCGAGGGTCGCGCGCCGAAACGGGCAGCCACCTGGTGCACGGTGAGGTACTGGCGGTACATCGGGCTCCCCGGGGAGGAGACCCGGCGCGCCATGTCCATGAGCCCGGCGGTGTCGCGCGTGAGCCCCACATCGACGGTGGTGTCGTTGAGCGGCTGCGGGACCGATGCCGCATTGAGGGATGCCGGCGCCATCGCGCAGGCGAGGGCGAGGATGAAGCCAGTCCGCGGGCGGATCATGGGGTCAGCCTAACGACCAGGGGAGTCCGACGTCACGGTTAGCCTCCCGGGCCAATGGCGACTGCAGACCCGGCGGACCAGGCACCATATGAAGCCCTGACCACGCGCGAGCGCAGGCGGGTCGTCGGCGCGGCGGCGCTGCGCATGCTGGTGTCGATCGCCATCCTCGTGGCCGCCTTCATCGTGATACCGCCCGCGGACCTCGCCGCGCGGACGCTCGGCACGAGCGTGCTCGTGGCACTCGTGCTCCTCGTCGGGATGGTGGTGTGGGAGATCCGCCGGGTGATTCGTGACCCGTATCCGGAGGTGCGGGCAGCGACGGGCATCATCGTGGTCGCCGTGGCGGTCATCCTGGTGTTCGCGATCGTCTATGCGGCGATGTCCGCAGGCAATGCCGCGGCCTTCACCGAGCCGATCGACAAGGCGAACGCCATCTACTTCACCGTCACCACCGTGTCGACCACGGGGTTCGGTGACATCACGGCCGTGAGCGAGTCCGCCCGCTGGGTGGTGACGGCCCAGATGCTCATCGACCTCATCGTGATCGTCGGGGTGGCGCGCGTGTTCGTGCTGGCGGCCAAGGTCAGCCGGGCACGACGAGAGCGGGCAGACTCGCCGTCGTAGCGTGTTCGCCGCGGCGCGCTGCAGGCGGGCTCCGGTGGGCGGATTGCGGTGGCCCGACCCGGGGGCATGGGCAGTACTGGGATTGAACCAGTGACCTCCCGCGTGTGAGGCGGGCGCTCTCCCGCTGAGCTAACTGCCCCGGGGCGCGAGAGAGTACCAGCCCCTCGCGCCCCGGTCAGCGGAGAGGGAGGGATTTGAACCCTCGAGCCGGGGAATACCCGACTACGCGATTTCCAGTCGCGCTCCTTAGACCGCTCGGACACCTCTCCGGGCCGCGGCATCGTATAGGACGGGCGCTGGTACGCTCCCGCGCGGAGAGGTGGCAGAGCGGTCGAATGCGGCGGTCTCGAAAACCGTTTCGGGCTTCACGGTCCGACGGGGGTTCAAATCCCCCCCTCTCCGTCGGCCCACCGGACGCGGGCCGCGCACGAGCGCGGCCCGCGTCCGCGTCGTTTTGCACCCATTCCCCTTGCCATAACGATACGTTTTCGCTTGCATAACGGATGTCAATAAGCAATGGGCCCCGACAGGAGGACGAATGGGACTCAGCATCAACCAGACCGTGCCGGACTTCACGGCCGAGACCACCGAGGGCACGATCACCTTCCACGAGTGGATCGGCGACTCGTGGGCCGTGCTCTTCTCCCACCCCAAGGACTTCACCCCGGTGTGCACCACCGAGCTCGGCTACATGGCGCAGATCAAGCCCGAGTTCGATGCGCGCGGCGTGAAGGTCATCGGCCTCTCGGTTGATCCCCTCGACCGCCATGAGGAGTGGGCGAAGGACATCGAGGAGACCCAGGGGACGGCTCCGAACTACCCGATCATCAGCGACGCCGACTTCGCGGTGTCGAAGGCCTACGGCATGCTGGAGAGCGACGTGGAGGGCGACCCGCTGGTGCGCACCCCCGCCGACAACCAGACCGTGCGCAACGTCTTCGTGATCGGCCCCGACAAGAAGCTGAAGCTCCTCCTCGTCTACCCGATGACCACGGGGCGCAACTTCGACGAGGTGCTCCGCGTCATCGACTCGCTCCAGCTCACGGCAACGCACCGCGTGGCCACCCCGGCCCAGTGGGAGCAGGGCGACAAGGTGATCATCGCCGGCACGGTGAGCAACGACGAGGCCCGCGAGATCTGGCCCGACGGCTGGGAGGAGCCCCGGCCCTACATCAGGATCGTCCCGCAGCCCGCCTGATCAGGCAGCAGCCCGCGCCCCGCCCGGCCATCCGTGCCGGGCGGGGCGCGGCGCATTCCCCCCGGGCGGAGTAGGTTCTCCCGACCCATCACCCCCCGCCCCCCGCGATGCACCGGAAGCCCCTGACACACCTGAACACGCCTGCGGCGCTCATCATCCTGCTGGCCGTGCTCATCGCCCTGGGCAGCACCGGGTATGCCGTGGTTTCTCTTGCCCCGAACTCCGTGGGCACGGCGCAACTCAAGAAGGCCGCGGTGACCTCGTCGAAGGTGCGCAACGGCTCCCTGCTCGCCGTCGACTTCAAGAAGGGCCAGTTGCCGCGCGGCCCGCGCGGGCCCGCGGGGGAGGACGGCCTCACCGGGGCCACGGGTCCCACGGGGCCCCAGGGCCCGCAGGGCCCGGCCGGCCCCACGGGCGCCACAGGACCGACGGGTGCCACCGGGGCCACGGGCGCCACCGGGGCCATGGGCCCGCCTGGGCCGACGTCGGGGCGGACGTGGAACCAGGCAAGTGGGGGTGTGTCGACATGTTCGCCAACAGACCTCATCACGCAAGCCCTCACTCTCACCACCACGAGCCGGCTCCAGCTCGCCGCGACCGCGCAGGTGGTCGCGGCGGGCACCGTTCCGATCCAGATCACGGCCGAGGTCTGGAACGGCGACTCGAGCGTCGCGTCGATCACCTCCGGCCCCATGATGAATGCCCCCACCACGATCACGCTCATGACCATCATCGGCGTGGCCGCCGCGGCGGGTGAACCGGTGGACCTTCCCGCCGGCACCTACCAGGTGCGGCTGCGCCTCACCGAGGACAGCCCCTGCAACGTCACCGTGACGGCCACCGGCATCACGCTCACGGCGACGACGCTCGGCATCGCCTAGGCCCGGGCCACCCCGTCGGCGCCAGCCGGGCTATCCCACCGGGCGCCCGATGATCCACCCCTCGACCGCCCGGCGGGCGTCCGGGAGGTCCGCGGGTGGGCCCGCCGGCATCCACCCCTCGAGCACGGCGATGAGCTGCAGCGCGCCCATGGTGGCGTCGAACGCATCCTCACCGGATGCCGCAGGGCCGAATCCATCCGCGAATGCCGCGGACATGGCGGGGGCCACGTCAACCCGCATGCCCGACCCCGCAAGCCAGGCGCGCGCGTCGCGAGCGCGGGCCCGGCGGTCGGCCTGGCGGCGCTTGCTCCACCCCGCACGCGGGAATCCCAACGGCCATTCATAGGCCGCCCGCGGGTAGCTCTCGCAGATCACCGCGCTCCCCGGGTTCATGAGGTCGGCCAGATCGCCGTCCGCCGGCCACAGGCGCACATGCGGATGCGCCGCGCATGGCGCGATCACCTCGCGCCATGCGCTGATGGCCGCCTTCCCCACCTGCTGCGGCCCCACGAGCCAGAACACCGACGCGGCGGGGCCCATCACGCCGGGCACCGCGCGATCGCAGCGACGAAGGAGATCGTCCGGCGATGCCAGGTCCAGGCCGCGCACGAGGTGATCGCGCCGGGCGCCCCCCGGGGCGCGCGGGTAGAACGGGCGCCGCGCAGAGATCTCATCGGGCGAGGTAGCGGGCTCGAGCAGGGTCGGCCATGCGCCCGACGCGATTATCCCCAGCAGGTCACGGAACGCCGTGATGCCGGCGCGCTCGGCCCATGCCAGCGGCAGGCCAACGGGAACATCGAGCCCGACGAGCACCTCGGCGTCGGCCGGCTCGAGGATGAGCGGCAGGTGCCGCCCCGCGTCCCATTGCTCCGGCGCCGCGAGGGTCCACCCATCTCCGCGGTTGTCTGCCCGCGCAACCCAGCGGGCGCCCGGTCGCATGCTCCAGTCGGCATGCAGGACCGTGCGGGTCAGTCCAGCGGCGGGAACTCGATGACCTCGCTGAAGTGCACCACGGTCACCTCGTCATCCTCGGTGACCTCGCGCGAGTAGATGTGCGTGAGGAACTGCATGGTGTCCTCGACGAGCCGGAACTCGGGGTTGTCGCGCTCGATCTCGCGCTGGGTCAGGTCGCCCACGCGCTTGTAGGTGACGTCATCGATGATGGCCGTGAACAGGCGCTGGCGCGGGCCGTGGCGGTGGCCCACCGTCACCCATACGAGCTGCCCGCGCTCGTACTTGCGGCGCTTGTCACCCAGGCGGATGGTCGCGGTCTTGCGCCCCTTCCGCAGCTGGTCGATGAAGAGGGGCGAATAGAAGTTGAGGGCGTACATACGGCTACGCGAGGCCGATGTCGTCGCAGAGGTACACGTCCTGGATGGCGTTGAGCAGGCCCACGCCCTCCTTCATCGGCCGCTGGAATGCCTTGCGCCCGCTGATGAGGCCGGTGCCGCCCGCGCGCTTGTTGACCACCGCGGTGAACACGGCGTCGTGGAGGTCGTTGGCGCCCGATGCGCCACCGGAGTTGATGAGCGGGATGCGGCCCATGTAGCAGTGCGCCACCTGGTAGCGCGTCATGTCGATGGGGTGCTCGGTCATGAGCTTGGAGTACATCCGCGGATCGGTCTTGCCGAACTTGAGCGTGTCGAAGCCCGACGCCGCCGTCTCGGGCGCCTTCTGCTTGATGATGTCGGCCTGGATCGTGACCCCGAGGTGATTGGCCTGCCCGGTCAGGTCGGCAGCGGTGTGGAAGTCCTCGTCCGGCGTCGTGAAGGCCGGGTTGCGCAGGTAGCACCAGAGCACGGTCGCCATGCCGAGCTCGTGGGCGATCTCGAAGGCCTGGGCCACTTCCTGGATCTGGCGCTTGCTCTCCGCCGAGCCGAAGTAGATGGTCGCGCCCACGGCCACGCAGCCCATCTCGCGCGCCTGCTCGACGGAGGCGAACATGATCTGGTCGTACGCGTTGGGATACCCCAGGAACTCGTTGTGGTTGATCTTGAGCATGAAGGGGATCTTGTGGGCGTACTTGCGCGCCACCGCACCGAGCACGCCCGAGGTGGTAGCGACGGCGTTGCATCCGCCCTCGATGGCGAGCTCGACGATGTTGGCCGGGTCGAAGTACTGGGGGTTCTTCGCGAAGGAGGCACCCGCGGAGTGCTCCACGCCCTGGTCGACCGGCAGGATCGACAGGTAGCCGGTGCCGCCAAGGCGACCATGGCCGAACATCTGCTGAAGGGCACGCAGGACCGGTATGGAGCGATCGCTGTCGGTGACCACGCGATCGATGAAGTCGGGTCCGGGCGCACTGATGCGCGAGGCCGGAATCGTCTTGCACCGATGGCCGAGCAGGTCCGCGGCATCGCTGCCGAGGATCTCCTCGATGCGCGTGACGGACGCGTCGCTGGACGGCATGGAGTCTCCTTCGTGGCTTACGCCACGGATGCTACCCGCGCCCGCCCGTGCGGAAGGGCGGCTACCCCCCGAAGAGGCTCTTCAGCCAGCCCCAGAAGCCGCCGGAAGAGGACTTGCCGGGCCCGGAGCTGCCCGCCGCGCCGGCCTCCGTTGGTGCGCCGTCGTCGCCGACCCACTTCTCGAGGGCCTCCCAGCCGGTCTTGCCCGCGGTCGCGGTTGCGGACGCCTCGTCACCGACCCACTTGTCGAGGGCCTCCCAGCCGGTCTTGCCGGCCGTCACCGTGGCACCGGCCGCATCGCCGGCCGCCGCGCCGGTGTCGCCGACCCAGTTCTCGAGGGCCTCCCAGCCGGTCTTGCCGGCCGAGGCAGTGGCCTCGGCGCCGTGGGCGGCAGCGGAGCCCGCTTCCCCTACCCAGTTCTCGAGGGCCTCCCAGCCGGTCTTCTTGGTGCTCATGTCATACCTCTGCGCGGCGTTGCGATGGGTGTGTGTGGCGTGCCCATATGGGCTACGCGTTGCATCATACGTAACAAAGTCCCTCGACGACCGGAGCGGCGCCTGGCTCCTGCACTGCACCGGATCCGAGCACCCCGACCGGGGGACCCCGTCGCTATTCCCTGGTCGTCGCGCGCACCGACTCGGCAGCGTCCACGAGGGCCCTGTACGAGGCCACCCGTTCGGGGTCGACCTCGGCGACCACCGCACACCCGGCGTCACCCATGTGGCGGCAATCGGGGAAGCGGCAGGAGCGGGCGGCCCGCACGATGTCAGGGAAGCCCGCGGCGATCCCGGCGGGCTCCATCGGGGGCAACCAGAACGCGCGCACGCCGGCGGTATCGATGACCGCCCCGCCTCCGGGCATCGGGATCAGGCGCGGATCAGTCGTCGTGTGGCGGCCACTGCGCAGCCGCTCGGATACCTCCCCCGTTGCGCGCGCGACGCCGGTGAGCGCAGTCGTGAGGGTGGACTTGCCGACCCCGGACTGACCGGCCAGCGCCGCGACGCGACCGTCGATCATCGCCCGGACCTCCTCGACAAGGATCGGGTCGTGCGCCGATCCGACCAGCACGGGATGGCCGGCGGCCCGCTGAAGAGACGCCACCTGGCCCACGAGCTGCGCATCATGCGGCAGGTCGGCCTTCGTCAGCACCACCCCGAGGTCGATGCCGCCCGCCACGGCGGCCACCGCATAGCGATCGATCAGGCGAGGGACGAGAGGCGGCTCGGCGACGGACGCGACCACCACGAGCAGGTCCACATTCGCCACCACGGCGCGCACGCGGCCGCCGCTGCCCACGCGCTCCAGGATGGTGCGGCGCGGCAGGATCTCACGGATGATCCCCTGCGTGCCGGTGTCGTCGACCACGACAATGTCCCCGGCGACGGGCGGGCCGCCGGGCAGGCGCGGGGCGAGTCGCACCTCCCGCGTGCCGGACGCGTCGGCCACCTCGGCGAGGGGGCCGGCGACGCGCAGCACGAGGGGGGCGTCCGCAGTCAGAGCGCGAGAAGCTCCTGCGCGGTGAACAGGGCGTGGAGCGGCGCGGAGCCCAGCTCGGCCTCCACCTTCGCCCGGCCGTCGTCCTCCTCGCGGTCCACCACCACGAGGGCCGCGACCACCTCGGCACCGGCGGCACGGGCGCGCTCAAGCGCCGTGAGCATTGAGCCGCCGCTGGTCAGGACATCGTCCACGATGGCCACGGGCGTGCCCTCCTCGACGAAGGGGCCCTCGATCCAGTGCTGCAAGCCGTGCTTCTTGGCCTCTTTGCGCACGAAGAAGCCCGTCCAGTGGGTGCCGTCGGCATAGGCCGCTGCGCTCACCGCGCACACAAGGGGGTCGGCGCCGAGCGTGAGACCGCCGACGGCCCGGGGCCCTGCTGCAGCCAGGAGGGGGTAGGCGAGCCGTCCGGACAGGTGCGCGCCCTCGGGGTCGAGGAGAACCTGCCGCACATCGAGGTAGTAGTCCGAGCGCCGGCCGGAGGCGAGCACGACGGACTCACGGAAGAGGGCGCGATCGGCGAGGAGCGCGGCGAGGCGCTGGCGTTCGGGGTCGTCAGTCATGAAGAGGACCGTACCAACCACCTGGGGGGCCGACCCGCCTAGTCTTGGGGCGTCAAGCGACCCCGGAAGGTGCATGCGGTGCAGGTCTCTCCCGAGCCCACTCCAAACCCGAACGCCGTCAAGTTCACCCTCGACCGCCCCGCCACGGGTGGTGGCGCCGAGACGTTCACGGACGGCAGCGACCCAGCGGCGTCTCCGCTCGGGGCGGCGATCTTCGCGCTCGGTGATGTCACGAACGTGTTCGCGACGGCGAACTTCGTGAGCGTCACCAAGACGGACTCCGCGGACTGGTCGGACCTCGCCCCGCGGGTGGTCGAGGTGATCGAGGGCCACTTCGGCGAGGGTGCAGCGTGAACACCGCCAGCGGTGTCTTCTTCACATGGCTGCTCGGCCTGATCTTCGTCGTCGGGGGCATCGTGTTCCTGATCTTCCTCGGCGACAACAACCTGCTCTTCGGCCTCCCCTATCTCGTGATCGGCCTGTTCCTCTGCTACGGCGCATGGCGCCTGGGGCGCTCGGCCGCGCGCAGGGCTGCCGAGGAGGCTGCCGCCCTGGAGGACGAGGGGGAGTCCACGCCGAGCGTGGAGTAGGTCGCCCGCGCCGCGGCCGTCACCATCCGCGCGTGAGGTAACCGTCCTGTGCCGGGCGCCTCGCTGGCCGGGGCCCACAGCCGTGAGCCCTGGACGGTGAGGCGCCCGGCACGGGCGCGTGGATCAGCCGATGCCCGGAAGCGCCGCGAGGGCCTCGGACGCACGGGAGAGCTCACCCTCGTCCACGTCGAGGTCCTGCATCGTTCCGCCGAGGAAGTCGGCGTACGCGGCCATGTCGAAGTGGCCGTGGCCGCAGAGGTTGAAGAGGATGGTCTTCTCGACGCCCTCCTCCTTCGCCCGCTCCACCTCGGTGATCACGTGCCGGATGGCGTGCGACGGCTCGGGCGCCGGGATGATGCCCTCGGCCCGCGCGAACCGCACGGCCTCCGTGAAGCACTCGACCTGCGAGTAGGAGGTCGCCTCCACGAGGCCCGTATGCACGACGTGGCTGACCAGCGGCGCCATGCCGTGGTAGCGCAGGCCACCCGAGTGGATCGACGGCGGCATGAAGCCGTGCCCGAGCGAGTGCATGGGCAGGAGCGGCGTCATCTGCGCCGTGTCGCCGAAGTCGTAGCCGTAAGTTCCCCGCGTGAGCGTGGGGCACGAGGCCGGCTCCACGGCGACGATGCGGATGTCGCGCCCGGCGATCTTGTCCTCGAGGAACGGGAAGGCGAGGCCGGCGAAGTTCGATCCGCCGCCGACGCAGCCGATGACGACGTCCGGGTAGGCCCCGGCCATGTCGAGCTGCTCCTTGGCCTCCTGGCCGACCACGGTCTGGTGCAGGAGCACGTGGTTGAGCACGGATCCGAGGGCGTAGTTGGTGTCGTCATTGGTGGCGGCCACCTCGACCGCCTCGCTGATGGCGATCCCCAGGCTGCCGGACGAGTCGGGGTTCTCAGCGAGGATCGTCCGGCCGGCGTTGGTCAGCTCGGATGGGCTCGCGATACAGGTACCGCCCCAGGTCTCCATCATGAGCCGGCGGTACGGCTTCGAGTCGAACGAGACCCGCACCATGAACACCTCGCACTCGAGGCCGAAGTGCTGGCAGGCGAACGAGAGGGATGACCCCCACTGCCCCGCCCCGGTCTCGGTGCTGAGCTTCCGGACGCCAGCCTCCTTGTTGTAGAAGGCCTGCGGCACCGACGTATTGGGCTTGTGGCTCCCCGCGGGGGACACGCCCTCGTACTTGTAGAAGATCTTGCAGCTGGTGCCGAGCGCCTGCTCGAGGCCGACGGCGCGGTAGAGGGGCGTGGGACGCCACATCGCGTACACCTCGCGCACGGCATCCGGGATCGGGATCCAGCGCTCCGGTGAGACCTCCTGCTCGATGAGGGCCATCGGGAAGATCGCCGCGAGCGCCTCCGGTCCGATGGGCTCACCGGTTCCGGGGTTGAGCGGCGGGGGTGGCATCGAGGGCAGGTCGGCCGCGATGTTGTACCAGCGGTCCGGAATCCGGTCCTCGGCGAGCATGTATCGGTGCTGTGCCATGGCGGGGCTCCTTCGATTTGACAGCAGGTAAAGCCTACGCCGCTAGCGGAACCGCAGGCGAAGAACAGTGCGGCGCGTGGTCGATCCGCTGCGACCGGTGGCCGTGATCGCGTAGGTGAGCCGGTACTCGCCGGGGCTGTCCGCGCGCGCCACGCGCACCGGATGCGACGCGAAATACCGGCCGGGGTCCGCCGTCTGCCGGCGCGGGCGGATGGACAGCAACGTGTCGCCATACGGCGATACGAATGCCCCGGCCCGACGAACGCGCACCACGGCCCGGCCCCCGATGCGGTAGTCGATCCGGTACCTGTAGGCCACGCCCCGCCGCAGCGCGGTCGGGGCCACCGCGGTGCCACCGGGGCCGGTGACGCGGAACGAGGTGATGCGCAGCGCGGGACCCGCGGATGCCACGCCGGCGGTCTCGAGCCCCGCGACGAGGGCGAGCCCGGCGGCGGCCAGCGCGGCCATCCGGTGGCCCCGGCGGTGCCGGGTCGGGCGACCGCGTCGGCCGGGGCCCGCAGGACATGGTCCGCTCACGCGGCCGTCCGGGGCGTGGCGGGGATCCGCACACGGAACGTGCTTCCCTCGCCGGGCGTGCTCGTGACCTCGATCGTCGCCCCGAGGACCTCCACGAGCCCTTTCACGATGGCGAGGCCCAGGCCGGTCCCGCCCGAGGCCCGGGCGCGCGCGGCATCCACCCGGTACATCCGGTCGAAGATCCGCGGGAGGTGCTCCGGCGGGATCCCCACCCCCGTATCCGCCACCTCGATCACCGCATCATCACCCTCGGCGGTGGCCGTCACGCGCACCGTTCCGCCTGCCGGCGTGGCGCGGATGGCGTTCGTCGCGAGGTTCTGCACGATCGTGTCCACGTGGGGCCCATTCGTCTCGGCCATCACCGGGTCCTGCCCGGGGACCGGGCCACGGAGGAGCACCCCGGCCTCGCCTGCCATGCGCTCGAGGCGATGCACGACGTCGCGGCACCGGTCCGCGACATCCACCGGCTCGCGCGTGACCTCCTGGTCAAGATCGGCGACCGTGAGCGCCTGCAGGTCGGCCACCAGGTCGCAGAGCCGGTCCGACTCCTCCTTGATGGTCTCAGCCGCCTCGCGACGGTCCTCCTCCGTGCGGGCGGCGCCATCGACCAGGGCGGATGCAAAGCCGTCGATCGCCGTGATCGGGGTGCGCAACTCGTGTGCGACATCGGCGAGGAACTCCCGCTGGCGGCGATCGGTGTCAGCGAGCCGCTCGGTCATCGCGTTGAGCGATGCCGCCACCCGGGAGAGCTCGCCGTCGTCCACCTCGACCCGGGCATCGAGGTCCCCGCCGGCCACGCGCTCGGCCTGCCCCGCGAGGGCCGACGCATCGCGGCGCAGCCGTCGGCTCGCGAGTCCTGCAAGCCACCACGCCACGCCGCCGATGATGATGATCACGCCGCCCACCACCAGGGGTACCGCCCACTCTCCCCACACGCCGGCGTCGGCCTGGCGCTCGAGCGTCACCTCGATGTCACCGTCGGTCACCACCGCACGGGCCTCGAGCACCTTCACGGGGTCGCTCCAGTAGATGACCTCGCCGTCACGTCGCACCACCACGCGCGTGCCCGGCAGGTAGCGCGTGGCCGCCGCGATGCCCGCATAGCCCTGATCACGGGCCACCGTCGCGATCGCATCGCCCTGCTGGCGAAGCTGGGCCGTGATCTCGCTCTCGACCCGGGTGCCCACGAAGAGGCCCAGCAGCAGCTGCGTGGCGATGACGGCGATGACCAGGGCCCCGCCGATGGCGAGCGTGATGCGCCCGCGAAACGACGCCGGGAGCAACCGCGCCCACCGGTGCTCCGGATGCTGCCCGCTCACGACCCCGGGCCGTCGAGGCGATAGCCGACCCCGCGCACGGCGACGATCGGCAGGTCCTTGCCCAGCTTGCGCCGCAGGTTGGCCACGTGCACGTCCACGGTCTTCCCGCCGACGCCGGACTGGTAGCCCCACACCCTCTCGAGGAGGCGCTCGCGGGTGAAGACCACGTTGGGGTGCGCCGCGAGCTCGGCGAGCAGGTCGAACTCGAGCCGGGTGAGGTCGACGTCCTCGCCGTTCACCGTGCACGTGCGGCTCGCCGTGTCGAGCAGGGCGTCCCCGGCGCGCAGCACGCCCGCGGAGTCCGGTTCCCCCTGGACGCGGCGCAGCACGGCCTTCACCCGCGCCACCAGCTCGCGCGCCGAGAACGGCTTGGTCACGTAGTCGTCGGCACCCATCTCGAGCCCGGTCACGCGGCTGGCCTCATCATCACGTGCGGTCAGCATGATCACCGGCACCGTCGGGTGGTCCGCCCGGATGCGGCGGCACACCTCGAGTCCGTCCACCTCGGGGAGCATGAGGTCGAGCAGCACCAGGTCGATTCCGCCGTCGCGCATCTTCGCGAGCGCCTCGGCCCCGTCGCCTGCCTCGGTGACCGTGTAGCCGCCGTCATCGAGGTACATGCGGAGCATCCGACGGATCGACTTCTCGTCGTCGACCACGAGGATGTGTCCGCCGGTCGCCACGACCCGATGCTACCGCTGGATGCGGGTTGCATCGCCGGGGATGCGCCCCTAGCGTTCCCCGGCCGGGCGAGATAGCTCAGCTGGTAGAGCACACGACTGAAAATCGTGGTGTCCCCGGTTCGAGTCCGGGTCTCGCCATCTCCGCGCGCCGCGCGCCCATCGGGCCGCGGCGCGCGTGCATGCGCGGGTGCGGCGCATCCACGGGGCCGCCTGGACGACGGCCTGGACCCCCTGCACGCGCACCGGACCGCGCGTCTGCGAGCATGGAGCCGATGGATCTCTCGATCGTCGTCCCCGCCTATGACGAAGAGCGTCGGCTGCAGCCGACGCTCGACGGCTGGACGTCCTGGATGGACGGCTTCGACGGCTCCGTCGAGCTGGTGGTGAGCGACGACGGCAGCACCGACGGCACCGCGGCGCTCGTGGAGAAGGCGGCGGCGCGCGATGCACGCATCCGACTGAACCGCTTGCCCGAGAACAGGGGCAAGGGCGGTGCAGTGCGGTCGGGCATGCTCGCGGCCACGGGCGACTACCGCTTCTACGTGGACGCCGACCTGAACATCGCCCCCTTCCACGTGGACCCGGCGCTCACCCTGCTGCGGTCGGGGGTGGCCGATGTGGTCACGGGCAAGCGCAGCCTGGCGGCGTACGCCGACACCGAGCGGAGTCCCGCACGACTCGCCGCGGGCGCGGCGGTGCAGGTGACGCGCAGGCTGCTGGTGCTCCCGGTGATCAGCGACACCCAGGCGGGCTTCAAGGGATTCACGGCCGAGTGGGCACGGCGGGTGTTCGAGAAGGCCACGATCGACTCATTCGCCTTCGACATCGAGGTGCTGTACCTGGCGCGCCGCATGGGCGCGCGTATCGCCGAGATGCCGGTGTCCGTGGAGTTCCGTGATGAATCCACGTTCGACGTCGGACGGCACCTGCCGCCGTTCATCGAGGACATCTGGCGCATCCGCATGAACTCCTGGCGCGGGCGCTACTCCTGACGCATGAGGGCGACGACCTCCCCGGCCGTCACCCGCAGCCGTTCCTGTGCACTGCCGCCGTTGAGTGCCACGGCGACGAGGCCGTGGGAGTCCACGTGGACCAGCAGCGCGCCGCGCGGGACATCCGCGAATGTACGGCCCATCGTGGCCTGCGAGCGCCCGCCCTCGGCCGTCGCCACCCAGAGGCGCCCGCCATCGACGAGCCCCGCGGCCATGAGGTGCTCCGGGTGGGCCCACAGCGCGAGGTTGCCGAACCGGTCGATCCCGGCGACGAGTGCCTCCAGCGTGCCTGGCATCGCGCTCGCATCCGGCAGGTGGGGCGGGGTGATCGCCGACGGGTCAACAGAGGGGCCAAGGTCGTCGAGCGACCCCCCGACCGCGATGTGCGCGGCGGCCGGAACGAATACATCGCGACCATGGAACGTCGCCGACACCGGCGTGCGCATGTGATCGGGGTTGGTGATCTCCACCGCCCGGTGCGCACCCAGGCGCTCGGCCGCGAGGCCGAGCAGTCCGTTGTCGGGGCCGACCAGCACCGCGCCCCACTCGAGTTCGACGGCCACGCTGCGACGGTCGGTGCCCACGCCGGGGTCCACCACGGCCACCGTCACCGCCTCGCGTGGCATGAGACGCACGAGTCGCTCGGCGAGGATCGCCCCCCAGCGCACGTCGCCCGGCGGAATGTCATGGGCGAGGTCAATGCGGTCGCTCGCAGGCGCCCGCGTGGCGGCCACGGCGTGCAGCGCGCCCACGTGCTCGGTATGCGGTCCGTAGTCGGTGAGGAATCCGAGGGGGCGGCTCATGCGCCTACCCCGCACATTCCTGGACCGCGCGGATGAGGCCGGGGATGTCGCTGGTGGTGGCCTCGACGGACACCTCGAGGCCGGCGTCGCGTGCGGTGGCCGAGGTGATCGGCCCGATGGACACCACGCGCGGCCCCGCGGCGAGCCGCGCGCGCTGGGCATCATCGAGCACGGCGAGCGTGTTCGTGACGGTGGAGGACGAGGTGAAGGTGATGACATCGGCCGCAAGCGCCTGCTCAATGACCTCGTCGGTCGGGCGCTCGGCGAGCGTCGCGTAGACCACCACGTCATCCACCATCGCTCCCCGTGCGCGCAGGGCGTCGGCGATCACCGGCCGTGCGTCGGCCGCACGGGCGATGAGCACGCGACGACCGTCCATGGGGACGTCCGCGAGGGCATCCACCATCGCCTCCGCCACGAAGCGCTCGGGAACCACGTCCGCGCGGATCCCGTGTCCAGCCAGCGCGGCGGCGGTGGCCGGTCCCACGGCGGCCACCACCTGCGTGGGGCGAAGGCTGCGGGCATCGAGACCGCGCGCGGCCATGTGCCCGGCGAGCGCCTCGACGCCGTTCGCGCTGCTCAGCACGATGACGTCGTACTCGGCGATCGCCGCGAGCGCCGAGGTGATCTCGGCCGTGGGCGCCGCGGGCACCACGCGGATGACGGGCAGCTCGACCACGTGTGCGCCACGTGCCTCAAGCCCGCCCGCGAGGTCGCTGGCCTGCGCGCGTGCCCGGGTGACCACGATGCTCCGACCCGCCAGGGGGCCGCGGCCCGCGGGGGCGAGACCGGGGGCGCGGGAGACGACGTCCCCGAAGACCAGGATCGCCGGGTTGCCGAGACCCTCCTCGTCCACCCTGTCGGCGATGGTGCCGAGCGTGGCGGTGACCGTGCGCTGGCGCGGTGTCGTGCCCCACTGGATCGCCGCGGCCGGCTGGTCGGCCGGGCGCCCGGCAGCCATGAGCCGCTCTGCGATGCCCCGCAGCCGCCCCATTCCCATGAGCACGATCAGCGTGTGCGGCAGGGCCGCCAGGTGGTCCCAGTCGTTCTGCTCGGCGTCCTTGGCCGGATCCTCATGGCCCGTGACCACCGTGAACGCCGTGGACATCCCCCGGTAGGTGACGGGGATGCCCGCTGCCGATGGCGCGCCGATGGCCGAGGTCACACCGGGTACCACCAGCACCCGCACGCCCGCCTCCACGAGGGCCTCGGCCTCCTCGGCGCCGCGCCCGAAGATGAACGGATCGCCACCCTTGAGGCGGGCGACCACGCGGCCCTCCCGCCCGAGTCGCACGAGCAACGCCGTTGTCTCATCCTGCGTCATCGTGGCGCGCCCGGGGGCCTTGCCGACGTCGATGAGCTCCGCGTCGGGGCGCACGAGGTGCATGAGCTGCTCCGTGCCGAGGCGGTCGTAGAGCACCACGTCGGCGCGCATCAGCGCCTCGCGGCCGCGCACGGTGATGAGCCCGGGGTCCCCGGGGCCCGCGCCGATCAGATAGACGATTCCGTCGCTCACGGCGCGCCGACCTCCTCGGCCGCGCGCGCACCTAGCGCCGCGGCATCCGCGACCGTGCCATCGAGATCCGCGAAGCGGCCGGTGCCCTCCCACCATGCGCGGATACGCAGGGCCGCGCCATCGACCTCGCAGAGCGCACCGGCGGCCACGCTGCAACCGCCGCCCAGGCGCGCGAGGAAGGCGCGCTCAGCCCTCAGGCATGCGTGCGCGCCGGGGTCATCAAACGGTGCGCACGCCGCGCGCACCTGGGCGTCGTCGTCACGGCCCTCGATGGCCACGATGCCCTGCCCCGCGGCCGGCAGGCATACCTCGAGCGGCAGCACCACGGCGTCGGGCCGGTCGATCCCGAGGCGCCGGAGGCCCGCGGCGGCCAGCACGAGGGCATCCACCTCACCCGCATCGAGCTTGCCGAGGCGGGTGTCGACATTGCCGCGCACCTCCACCACCTCGACGTCGGGCCTCACGGCGCGCACCTGCGCGGCGCGCCGAGGGCTCGTGGTTCCCACGCGCGCGCCCTGCGGCAGCGCGTCGAGGCCGCCGGGGCTCCCCACCAGCACGTCGGACGGGTCCTCCCGCGGCGGCGTGGCGATGACCGCGAGACCTGTGGGCAGCGCGCCGGGGAGGTCCTTCGCCGAGTGCACGGCGATGTCGGCACGGCCGTCGAGCAGCGCCTCCTCCAGTTCCTTCACGAATATGCCCTTCACGTCCAGGCCCGGTGCCGCGTCCGCGCCGGCGAGGCTCCAGCGGTCCCCCGCGGTCGTCAGCTCGAGAAGGGGGGCATCATGACCTGCGGCCGCGAGCGCGCGGGCTACCGCCCCGGACTGCGCCAGGGCCAGGGCGGAGCGGCGCGTGGCCACGGTCACCCGCACGGGCGCCCGTCAGCCGGAGGCGCCGGGCCGCGTTGCGACGCCCGTCGCATCGTCGGGCTCCGTGTCGCGTGGGCCCCGCTCCGGGACGTCGAGGCCGAACAGCATGCGCAGCGACTCCACATGCCGCAGGCCATCGATGCTGGTCGCGGCCTCGCGGGCGCGCACCGTGGGCTCGTGCAGCAGCTTGTTGAGGATCGCCCGGGTCACCCGGTCGATGCGCTCCACCTCCTCGGGGCTCAGATCGCCATCGGCGCCCCCCGCGCGTGCGATCTCGCCCTGCCGGATGGCCTCCGCCATCTCGCGCAGGGAGGTGATCACCGGGGTGACGGCCAGCCCGGACCTCCAGTCGGCATAGCGCTCGACCTCCTCGCCGACGAGCACCTCGGCACGACGGGCGTGCTCCTCGCGCTCGTCGCGGTGCTGCGCGACCACGCGCTCGAGGTCATCGATGTCGAACAGCACGGCGCCATGGACGCCGGAGGCGTCCGGGTGCACGTCGCGTGGCACGGCGATGTCGATGAGCACCATCGGGCGTGCCGGGCGGTCCTCGAGCGCCACCGTCACCTGCTCTGCGGAGATCACCGGGTGGGGCGCGTCGGTGGAGCAGAGGACCACGTCGGCCTTCGCGAGCTCCTCGGGCAGGCAGTCGTAGCCCAGGCCCAGGCCGCCGAGGCGCTCGGCGATCTCGCGTGCCGTGCCGACGGTGCGGTTGATCACCACCAGTTCGCCAAGGCCACGCTCCATCAGGGCCCGCGCCGTGGCCTCCGCCATCTGGCCGCCGCCCACGACCAGGCCCCGCCGGCCGCCGAGGTCCGGAATGGCCTCGCGGGCGAGGTCGGCGGCCACCGTGGACACCGAGACGGGGCGCACCGCCACCCGGGTCTCCGTGCGCACGCGCTTGCCGGTCTCGAGGGCCTGGCGGAACAGGCGGTCGATCAGCACGCCGGTGCATTCCTCCTCGGCGCAGCGCTCCCACGCTTGCCGCACCTGGCCCTGGATCTCGCTCTCGCCAACCACCATCGAATCAAGGCTGGATGCCACGCGGAACAGGTGCGCCACCGCGCGGTCGTCGAGATGGGCGTACCGCACGCAGTCGAACTCGCTTCGGCTCATGTCGGTGCTGTGCTGCACGAGCGACTGGCACACGGCATCCTCGGCCGCGCCCGCATCAAGCGCGTGCACGTAGACCTCCGTGCGATTGCACGTCGACAGCACGACGGCCTCGGCGATGTCCGGGTGGCGCACCAGTTCGCGCGCCAGGGTTCGCGCCGTGCCGTCGGTCAGCGCCACCTTCTCGCGCTGCTCCACCGGAGCGGTCTTGTGGGAGATCCCGACGGCGATCAGGTGGGGCATCAGGCGGCCTCCACGGCGGCGGCATCGAGGCCCAGGGCAGTACGCACGCGGGCACGGCACGCATCGGGACCGGTCGCGGCGATGTCGTCCACCACGCCGGAATCGATCAGCGCCTCCACGGCGGTCCGCCGCGCCGCGATGTCGGGGTGGGCGGCGACGAGCTCATCGCGCGTCTCGGCCAGGAGCGAGATCAGGCCCGCCCAGCCCGGCCCGAACCGCGCCTCGAGGTCCTCGCGGATGCGCCGTGACACCACGGGGCTCGCGCCGCCGGTGGTGATGGCGATGGACAGCCCGCCCTCGCGCATGAGCGCGGGGATCACCGCGGTGGAGCCCTCGGGGTCGTCGGCCACGTTCACCTCGGCGCCGGCTGCGCGCGCGTCGTCGCGCACCTGCCGGTTGACGGCGGCGTCATCGGTGGCCGCCACCACGAGCGCGGCGCCATCGAGGTCGCCGTGCGCATAGGGACGGGCACGATGCTCGGCGACCCGACCGTCCGCCACCAGCTCGGCGAGCGAGGTTCCGAGTGCCGGGCTCACCACGCGCACGCGTGCGCCGTGCGCGGCGAGGCGCGCCGCGCGATCGGTGGCCACCTGGCCGCCGCCGACCACCACCACGAGGCGGTCGGCGAGGTCGAGGAACACCGGGTACAGGTCTCGTGCCATCAGGTGCGGTCCTCGGCCGTCTCGGAGTCGGACCGCTCGGCGTCCCGGCGGTCCAGCATCCGCATCATGGCTTCCACCTGGCGACCGACCCGTGCCGTGCGTGCGCCGAGCATCACCACGTAGGCCAGGACGAGGAACCAGATGACCGCATAGGCGGCCACCACGTACTGGGCGCCGCCGCTCATGCGCTCTCCAGTCGCATGGCAAGGCGTCGAAGGGCACGCTCCGAGCGCCGGCCGAGGAGGTCGAGTTCGAGCAGTGCGACGAACAGGCAGATCATCGCCGCCTGCGACACCACGAACCACCAGAGCATGGAGCCGGGCATGTTCGCCCCGCTCGAGGTGAAAACCACGGGGTGGACGAACGACTCGGCGACGCGCACCGAATAAAACGAGAGCGGCACGGAGGCAAAGCCCGCGATGGCGTAGATCGCCGAGTAGCGCATGCGGCGATCGTCCTCCACCGAGGAGCGCAGGACGAAGTACGCCGCGTAGATGAGCACCACGATCAGGTACGTCACGAGACGGGGGTCGGTCCATACCCACCACGTGCCCCACGAGGCCTTCGCCCAGATGGAGCCCGTGATCACCACCAGCACCGAGAAGAGGAGGCCGATGCGGATGCTGGCCTCGCCGACGTCGTCCCAGCGCTCGTCGCGGGTGCGCAACTGGAGGATGCCCGCGACGCAGGCAACCGCGAATGCCACGAGCGACGCGATCGCGATGGCCACGTGGAAGTAGAAGATGCGCTGGATGATCCCCTGGTCGGCATCCTCGGGCGCGACCAGGAACACCCCGATGCTCGACACCACGACGAGCACGGTCGCGAGGACTCCCCAGATGGCCGCGGCCCGCTGGCCGGGAACCCGTGCGGGGCCGTCAGTCATCGAAGACGGCGTCATAGGTCGCGATGGAGACAAGGGCAAAGAGTATTGCGTAGGCGAGCAGGAACAGGCAGTACCCACGCCACTCGCTCATGTCAGGTGACCCTCCCACCACGGCGTGCGTGGCCCCGGCCCCCGCGACCACGACGGGCACCAGCGCAGGGAGGAACAGCACGGGGAGGATCAGGTCGCGCGCGCGGGTGAACAGGGCGAGCCCCGAGAACAGCGTGCCCGACAGGGCGATGCACGCGTTCGCGAGAAGGGCCGCGATGGCGATCCAGCCGATGGCATCCCAGTAGGACCCCTTCACGAAGAAGACGCCGACGAGGGGGATCACCACGACCTCGACCGCCGTCATGTAGAGGAAGATCGCGATGGCCTTCGCGCCGAGCATGACGGTGCGCGGCACCGGCGACGCCAGGAGGCCGTCGAGCACATGCTGCTCCCGCTCTGCCACATACGACCGCCCGACGCCGAGCACGGCGGTGAACGCGAGCGTCACCCACATCAGGCCCCCGACAAAGCGCGTGAGGTCGTCATCCCGCGTCCCGAAGCCGAACTGAAGGATCACCAGCATCACGATGGCGAACAGCACCATCGCCACGATCGTCTCGCGGGTGCGCAGCTCCAGGCGCAGGTCCTTGCGCACGAGCGCCATGAGCTGACGGCGCCTCATTACGCCACCTCCTCGTAGCGTCGACGCACGGCCATGGGGTCACGGCCGTCCGTGGACTCGTCGCACACCACCCGGCCTGCGCGCATCACGACGAGCCGGTCGGCCACCCGTGCCACGCGTTCCACCTCATGGGTCACGATGATCGCCGCGCGGCCATCCGCCCGGGCCGCCTCGAGCTCGCCGTCGAGCAGGGCGGCGCCGCGGGCGTCGAGGCTGGCGTGCGGCTCGTCGAGGAGCAAGAGGCGAGGCCGGTGCAGCAGCATGCGCGCCAGCGCGAGGCGCTGGGCCATCCCGCGGCTGAAGGTGCGCACGGTGTCCTCGGACCGCCCGAGCAGCCCGACGTGGTCGAGGAGGTCGTCGATGCGCGCGTCACGGTCATCGATCCCATAGAGGTCGCCGTAGAGCTCGAGGTTCTGCCGGGCCGTGAGGTCGAGGTAGACGAGGGGATCATGCGCCAGGTAGCCGATTCCCGCTCGGGCGGCGCGCGCGCCATCGGCGATCTCCTCGCCCAGTACCTCGAGGGTGCCCGACTGCGCCCGCAGGAGCGTCGCCACCAGGCGGAGCAGGGTGCTCTTGCCCGCACCGTTGGCCCCGGCCAGCGCCACGCGCTCACCGGGGGCGAGGGCCAGGTCCACGCCATCCACGGCGCGGCGCTCCCCGTACGCGTGCACCAGCCCGCGCGCGGTGACCATGGCGTCAGGCGACGGCCACCTCGCCGATCACCCCGGCGAGGAACACCAGTGACATCACCCCATTGGCAGTTCCGAAGGCGGCCTGTATGCGGGCCTCGTCACCGGGGCGAACGGTCATGTGCTCCCACAGCAGGATCACGCCGCATGCAGCCACCCCCACGTAGTACGGCCAGCTGACCGATGCAGCGATGCCGGCGGCGGCGAGCAGCACCAGCGCCAGCACGTGGAGCGCCGCCGCCGCGCGCACGGCACGCGCCTCGCCGAACCGCGCAGGGATCGACCGGATACCCGCCTGCCGGTCGTGATCGACGTCGAGGAGGGCGTAGATCACGTCGAACCCGGCAATCCATGCGGCCACGGCGGCCCACAGGAGCACCGGGGCGAGCGCGAAGGCGCCGGTCACGGCGATCCATCCGCCGATCGGCGCGATGCCGATCGCCAGGCCGAGCACCAGATGGCATGCCCAGGTGACGCGCTTGGTGTACGGGTACACCACGAAGAGCGCCACGGGAACGGGCCAGAGCCACCAGGTCAGCGACGGCAACTGGCTCACGGCCCCCACGAGCGCCCCCAGGCTGATGCCGGCGAACACCCAGACCTGCATCGTGGTGAGCCTGCCCGCGGGCAGGTGCCGGCCCGCCGTGCGTGGGTTGGCGGCATCGAGCGTGCGGTCGATGATGCGGTTCAGCGCCATGGCGAGCGACCGCGCGCCCACCATCGCCAGAAGGATCCACCCGAGGGTCGACCAGGCCGGGACCGCATTGGTGGCCATCAGCGCACCCGCGAAGGCGAACGGCAGGGCGAACACTGTGTGCTCGAACCGCACCATCCCCAGCAGGGCCGGGATGATCGCGAGTCCTGACGCGGGCTGCGCTGCGGGCGTGTGGCTGCTCATCGCTCCGATGCTATTCCCGTGCGGGTGCCGCAGCAGGGCCGTAGCGGGGTGTCCCGCCCGTCACGGCAGCCCAGAACTGGTCGCCGAAGTCGAAGTGCCACCACTCCTCGACGTACGCGGTGAAGCCCTCAGCGGTCAGGGCGTGGAACAGCAGCCTGCGGTTGGCGCGGGCGGGCGTATCGATGTCCTCGAGCGCCGCGGCGCCGGCCTCGGGCACGAACGCATCAAATCCCGTCCCGAGGTCGAGCTCCCGGCCATCGGCCATCGCGAGGGTGAGGTCCACGGCGCCGCCGGTCAGGTGCGGGGGCGGCGCGTGGTGGCCCGGGTCAGGCGGGGTCACATACGGACGCGCCACCTGCTCGAGCTCCGCGCGCCCGAGGTCGGGGTACTGGGCGGCAAGGTCCTCCACGTAGCCCTCGAACAGCGCCGACTGGGTCTCGATGGAGCGCCAGCCGTCCCACACCAGGAGCACCAGGCCATCGGGCAGCGACTCCGCCGCGCGCACCAGCCGGGCGGCAACTCCCTCGCGCAGCCAGCACCCGGGAAGGGACCCGGGCAGGTCCATCGCGAAGTAACGGGGGTCCTGGGTGACGCGCGGACCCAGGTCCGCCACCGGCACGAGGGGCTCATCCACGGGTGCAATCGGGATGTCCCGCCACCCGGCAGGCTGCGTGAGCCGCGGCATCGGAATGGCCCCTCGAGGGTCCTGGATGCTCATGCCAGCCCCCACTCCGACGCCTGCACGCGGGGTCCCGGATCCTCGCCCGCAAGAACCGCGAGCACGGGTGCCACCCGCTCAGCCGGCGGCGGCACCGTGGCGGGATCCTCCTCGGGATGCGCCTCTGCACGCATGTCGGTGCGCACCGGCCCCGGGTTGATCGCCACCACCCGGATGGCGCGCGCTGCCCACTCCTCGCGCAGCATCAGGCCCAGCGCCTCGAGGCCCGCCTTTCCGAGGGCATACGCGCCATACCCAGGGCGCCCTGCCGCTCCCGATGTGACGAGCACGACCCCGGCATGATCGGCGATGAGTGGCGCGATGCGCTGCAGCAGGCGCACCTGGCCGGTGAAGTCCACGTCGATGGCGTGCCCGATCGCATCGACATCGGCATTGGCCAGTGGTCCCATGGGACCCAGCACGCCTGCGTTCAGCACCACCCCCTCGAGGCGTGGCACCACGCGGGCCACCTCGGCCGCTGCGGCGTCCACCGACTCCGGCGATGCGAGGTCGAGGGTCACGAGGTCGCACTGCGCTCCCTCGTCCGCGCACTGACGGGCGGTGCGTGCGAGATGACCTGTGTCGGTGGCGGTGAGCACCACATGTGCTCCACGCACGGCGAGAGCGCGGGCGACCGCGGCCCCGTAGCCGCGCGATGCACCGGTCACGAGGACGCGCGCGCCGTCAAGGGTCGCGCCGTCCAGGGTCATCAGGGACCCTCGGCGCCTCCGTCAGCGGGCGTCGCGGGCCCATCGCCCGCTGCGGGCGGAGTGCCCTCCACCGCTGGCGTGATCGCGCGCACGTCGCTGTCGGGCGTCACGCCGGCGAACCTCGCCACGTAGGCCGCCACGTTGACGGCGTCCTGGCCAGTCACGAGGTTCTGGGGCATCGCCACCGGGTAGGAGCCGGGCATCGGGTCCTGCGGGGCGATCGCGATCCATCGCTTCGTGACGCCGAAGAACTGGGTCTCCTCGAAGCCCTGCTCGCGCGAGTACCGGAAGGCATCATCGAGGTTCGGGCCGGCGTTTCCCTTGGTGCCGGCGTTGCTCATCGTGTGGCAGCCACCGCACTGCTGGATGAATGCCGTCTTGCCGGCCGCCACATCAGCGGTGGACAGGGCGTCGTCGGCCGCGCCGCACCCGGAGAGCGCGAGCGCACCGGCGGCGAGGGCGAGGACAGCGGACGATGCGAGAAGTCGTGAGCGCAACGGTGTCCCTAGATGACGTAGACGAGGAAGAACAGGAGGACCCACACGATGTCGACGAAGTGCCAGTAGTACGACCCGGCCGTGAGCGGGGTGTGGTACGTCGCCGAGAAGTCCCGCTGGTACGCGCGCCTCAGGCACAGGCTCAGCACGATGAGGCCCACGAGCACGTGTGCACCGTGGAACCCGGTCAGCGTGTAGAACGCCCCGCTGAACGCGCGGTCCTGAGGCGTGAACCCGAGGTGCGCATACTCGTTCAGCTGGATCAGCAGGAAGGTGGCGCCCATGAGGATCGTCACCCAGAGGCCGCGTATCAGACCCTTGTTGTCACCCGCTGCCAGTCGCTTCTCGCCCCACCAGAGGGTGAACGACGACGACACCAGGATCAGGGTGTTGACTCCGGTGAGCACCACCGGGAGCTCGAAGGGCTCCCCGTCCTGCTTGAGCGGCGGCCACGTCTCGTTGGCCACGCCGTAGCGGATGAAGAAGTACGCCGTGAACAGCGAGGCGAACAGCATCACCTCGGAGCCGATGAACAGGAGCATCCCCATGAGCGCAGGCTTCATGTGGTGCGGCTGCTCGGGCGTGGCGTGGCCCTGGTCGGCGGGCGCGTGCCCTGCGGTCGTCGCCATGGCCTATGCCCCCGCCGCGGCGCCGAGGTTGACGGACTCCACCGGCGTCTCGCCGGCGGCGGCCTCTGCGGCCGCGCGAAGCCCGGCTGCCTCGCCATTGATGCCCGCGACGATGATCACCGACGGGCGGTAGGCGTCGATGGCCAGCGGCAGAGCGACGTCGGCCCCGTCGTCCATGACCTCACCATCCACCGCGACGCCGGTGTTGACCAGCGCATTGATAGTGGCGGTCATCGCCTCGCCCGCCGCGCGGCGGAGCTCGTTGGCCTCGGCACCCCACCGGGGCTCGGGCAGGTCGAGCGGCGTCACCACGGTGAAGCGTGCGGGCTGGGCGTCGGCGCGCGTGCGCACGGCCGTGGCCAGCGCCTCGGCGCCGACGGCCTCGGTGGCGACCACCATGACCAGCGGCAGCGCTGCGGTGGCGAGCAGGGCACGGGCGTCATTCGGCGGCACGATGACGTGGCTCATGGCCACGCCGGTGGCCTTGCGCACCTTGTCGACCGAGTCTGTCTGCATCCAGCGGCTCTGGGCGAGCGGCAGGGTCGCGATCACCAGCTCCTGCGGCGCGACCTCGGCCGCGGCCTCGGTGGCCACGGACACCATGTCGCCCTCGGCCACACGGCCGGTCGCCGACACGCCCGACTCGGCGAGGATCGCGAGCGCGGTCGCAAGACGCCGCTCCGTGGTGGAGCGATCCCCGTCGCCGACCGGCGCGACGAGCTGGAACGACCAGAGACCCTCCGAATCACGCGACCTGATCTCGTCGATGAGGGTCTGCGAGGTCAGCGTCTCGTTGGCCACCACGAGCACCGGGTAGCGGGTGTCCTCGGTGAGCTCTCCGCCGAATTCCTCGGGCGCGAACACCACCGCGTGGCGGGCATCCGGAATGCCGTACTGGTACGGACCGCCGACGACCTGGGGCTCCACGTCGAAGTTGAACAGCGGCGGCGGCGAAGAGACCATCCACTCGAGGGTCTTGCCGCGCCAGGGGTTCCACGGGGCCTTGGGGCCCGACTTCCACGAGGTGATGATGTTGTAGAAGAAGATGATCGTGGCGATGCCCAGCATGTACGAGCCCACGGTCTCGATGGAGTTCACCGTCTCGAAGCGCGGGTCGTAGTCGGACACACGGCGCGGCATGCCCTGGAGTCCCTGCCAGTGCATGGGGAAGAACGTGAGCTGCGTGGCGGCGAAGGTCAGCCAGAAGTGCCACTGGCCAAGGCGCTCGTTGTACATCTTCCCCGTCATCTTGGGGAACCAGTAATAGAGACCCGCGAAGACCGTGAACACGGTGCCGCCGTAGAGCACATAGTGCAGGTGGGCGGTCACGAAGTACGTGTCCGACATCTGGATGTCGGCGGGCACGATGCCGAGGAACACCCCGGAGAGGCCTCCCAGCAGGAACGTGAAGAGGAAGCCCATGGCCCATAGCATCGGCGTCTTCATATGGATGCGTCCCTGCCACAACGTGGCGAGCCAGGACCACATCTTCACGCCGGTGGGAACCGCGATGATGATCGTGGTCACCATCATCGGCACCCGCAGCCATGCGGCCATGCCCGACACGAACATGTGGTGTGCCCACACGCCGAACCCGAGCACCGCGATGGCCACGAGCGAGAACGCCATGGCGCGATAGCCGAACAGGGGCTTTCGGGCGAACGTGGCGATGATCTCGCTGATGATCCCGAAGCCCGGTAGGAGCATGATGTACACGGCCGGGTGCGAGTAGAACCAGAAAATATGCTGGTACATGATGACGTCGCCGCCCTGATCGGGCACGAAGAAGTGCGTGCCCATGATGCGGTCGAACATCGTCAGGAACTGCGAGCCCGCGATGAAGGGCGTGGCGAACACCGCAAGCACCGAGGTGACGCCGGTCGCCCACGCGAGGATCGGCATGCGCCAGATCGTCATGCCCGGCGCGCGCATGGTCACGATCGTCGCGAGGAAGTTGATCGCCGTCGCGATCGATGACGCACCAGCGAACTGGATGCCGAGCTCGAACAGCGTCTGGCCCATCGTGCCCTGGCTGGCGAGCGGCGGGTATGCCGTCCACGCGGCGCCGAACATGCCCGTGAACATGCTGGCGAGGAACATGAAGCCGGCAACGGGCAGGAACCAGAACGACAGCGCGTTCAGGCGGGGGAACGCCATGTCCTTGGCGCCCAGCATGATCGGCAGCACGTAGTTCGCGATGCCACCGAACACGGGCACGGCGAACACGAAGATCATCAGCGTGGCGTGCATGCTGAGGAAGCCGTTGTAGGTCTCGCCGTCCGCGAACTGCTGGCCGGGCGCGGCGAGCTCGGTGCGGATGAGCAGCGCCATGAGGCCGCCCCACAGCATGAAGAAGAGCGTGGCGCCCAGGTACTGGAGGCCGATGACCTTGTGGTCGGTGTTGACCCGGAAGTACTGCTTCCAGTTGCTCACGCCATGGAAGGAGTGGTCCTCCTCCGAGATGTCCGCACCCTTTGCCCAGCCGAGCCAGAAGTCGAAGCAGCCGATGCCCCAGAGGAAGCCGATCGCGCCGATCAGCCCGGCGACGCCGCCGTACACCGCGCCGTCGTAGAGGGGCTCGAACCCGAACAGCGCCCGGAGCAGGAAGAGCAGGAGGAAGGCGAACAGCACGCCGGCGACCACCCCGAGGGCAGCGCGCCTCCACCAGTACCCGACCGACCGCGGGTCCTCGTGGTGCTCGTGGCCACCGTGGCCTCCACCGGAAGCGTGTGCGGGAGCGGGTGCGTGTGTGGACATGTCGGGTTCGCTCGGTCTCGGTTACTGGATGGACTGCACGTATGCGACGACGTTCGCGAGGTCGGTGCCACTCACGAGTCCGCCGGGCATCGCGCCCTTGCCGTTCTTCACCTGGGTGCGGATCTGCTCGTCGGACCAGTTGATCCCTGCGAGCTTCGGACCCACGCCAGCCTCCATGCCGAGCGCCGCGTGGCATCCGCCGCACTTGGCCTCGAACACGGTCTTCCCCGCTGCTGCGTCACCGGGTGCGGTCTCGAGCTTCTCCGCAGCGGCCGAGGCGGCGGCGGCGTTCTTGACCTTGGTCGCCGACTTCGCGAGCCAGGCGGCGTAGTCCTGCTCGCTCACCACGCGGACGCGCGAGCGCATGACGCTGTGCCCCACCCCGCAGAGCTCCGCGCATACCACTGGGTACGTGCCGACCTTGTTCGGCGTGATCCAGAGGGTGTGCGTGATGCCGGGCACCGCATCGCCCTTGATGCCGAACTCCGGAACCCAGAAGTCATGGATGACGTCGCGCGCGCGGACATTCAGCTGCGCCTGGCGGTTCACGGGAAGGATCAGGTCACCGCTCTCGACGCCTGCACCGGGGTAGCCATACGTCCACATGAACTGCTGGGCGTAGACGTCGACCTCGACGCGGTCGGCGGCGACGGCCTCGTTGCGGTCGAGCACGATGTAGCCGTACACGGCGACCACGACGAGGAGGATCGACGGAACGGCGGTCCACACGACCTCGAGCTTCGTGTTGCCGTGGGTCGGAGGGCCGTCCTCGAGGTCATCATCGCTCGCGCGCCACTTCCAGATCGCATAGACGAGGACGCTGGTGACGATCACGAAGAACACCACGCTGCACCAGAAGAGGAACCACATCAGCGTGAAGGTGCGGCCGGCCTCGACGCTGTCCGCGGGTGGGAGCCAGTCGATGAAGAGAGCCTGCCCCGCCGTGATCGCGGCGATGATGACGCCGATGACGGCAAGGGGAATGATCGGAACGTTCTTGTACACGAAGGCAAACCCTAGTCGGGCACCACGCCACATGGCACGGTGAAAAGAGCGCGACACGCCCCCATTTCGGGGGGCACGTTGTCCCTTTTGGCACGGCGGGCGCGCCCGGCGCCCGTCATGCGACCGCCGGATGGCGCGCGACGGGCATCGCGGCGATCAGGCCGCACAGCACGAACAACAGGCCGCCGATGACGAGGGGGGACGAGACCCCGACGGCCTGGAAGAGGGCCGTCGCGCCGATGGGTGCGATCAGGCGGGCCAGGCCCCCCGCCGACGCCAGCACTCCGAGGATCCCGCCCTGATCCGCATCGGGGGCACGTTGGGAGACGATCGCGTTCACGGTCGGGAACACGAGCCCGGACCCCAGCGCCAGAAGGGCGAGCACCGGGAACAGCGCCCAGAGCTCCGTGGTGAAGCCGAGCAGCACCAGCGCAGCGGCGGTGATCCACAGGCCGGCGCGCAGCACCGGCCACTCGCCCACGCGATCGGTGACCCGGTGTGCCACGCCCCCCTGCACCACCGCGGCGACAATCCCGATGAACATGAAGACGAGGCCGGTCTCGGTGAGGCCGAACCCGAACTGGCGGTTGCCGAACAGCGCGAACACCGACTCCATCCCCACGAAGCCGAGACCCCCGATGAACGAGATCCAGATCAGCGGACCGTATTCGCGCGAGCCCACGGCCTTCACGAGAGCTGTCCACCGCGACTGCTCGGCGCCTGAGCGCGTGCCGGGCGTGCGTGATTCCGGCAGGCGTCGGAGAGCCACGACGAAGTTCGCCAGGGCCAGCGCCGCCGCCAGGATGAACGGGGCCCGCGGGTCGATCACGGCGAAGATCCCGCCGATCGCCGGGCCGATGATGAACCCGAGCCCGAAGGCCGCTCCGATCAGGCCCATGCCGCGCACGCGGTCCTCATCGGTGGTGATGTCGGCCACATAGGCCTGGGCAGCCGCGTATGACGCGCCCGATATGCCATCGAGGATCCGTGCGAGGAAGAGCACCCACAGCGCGGGCGCGAAGCCGAAGAGAAGCCAGGCGATGGACGAGCCCACCAGCGAGCTGAGGATCACGGGGCGCCTGCCGAACCGGTCGGACACGCGACCTAGGACCGGAGCGAAGATCAGCTGCATGAGGGCATAGACGCCGGTGAGGAGCCCGATCTCGATCACGCTCGCGCCGAACTTCTCCGCGTAGAGCGGCACCAGGGGGATCACGATCCCGAATCCGATGAGATCGATCAGCACCGTCGAGAAGATGATGCCGAGGGGGGTCCCGAAGAACGCGAGCCCGCCCAGCCTGTACCGCCCGCCGCCGGGCATCAGACGACCGCGTCCACCGCGACCACCACGAACAGCAGCGCGAGGTAGGCCAGCGAGTAGTGGAAGGTGATCGACGCCCAGGGCCGCGTGTCGTCACCGCGCCACAGCATCCATGCCATCCAGAGGAAGGGCAGGCCCAGGACGAGCGCGCCGACCAGGTAGATCACGCCGGCGCCGGCGGCGAAGGGGAGCAGCGTGGTGCCCAGCATGACGAGTGTCCACAGCAGCACCTGCGTGCGCGTGGCCTCCTCGCCGTACACCACGGGCAGCATCGGGACGCCGGCCTCGTCGTAGTCGCGCTCGAGCATGAGGGCCAGCGCCCAGAAATGCGGCGGCGTCCACACGAACACGATTGCGAACAGCAGTACCGCGCCGAACGACAGGTCGCCGGTGACGGCCGCCCAGCCCACGAGCGGAGGGATGGCCCCGGCCGCGCCGCCGATCACGATGTTGTGGATCGTCGTCCGCTTCAGCCAGAGCGTGTACAGCCCCACATAGAGCGCCACGCCGACGAGCGACAGCATTGCGGCGAGCCACGTGGTGAGGAACCCCAGCACCAGCACGCTCGCCACCACGAGGCCGAGCCCGAAGGCCAGCGCGCCGCCCGCCGAGATCCGGCCCATGACGATCGGGCGCCGGTCGGTACGGCCCATCACCGCGTCGATGTCACGATCGACGTACTGATTGATGGTGTTCGCGCCACCGGCCGACATGTAGCCGCCGATGAGCGTCCACACGATCAGCCAGCCCCCGGGCACGCCCTGCTCGGCGGCGAACATCGCGCACACCGTGGTCACGAGGAGCAGCGAGATGATGCGCGGCTTCGTCAGCACGATCAGATCGCGCAGGATGCCGCGAGGGGCCGCGGCGGCATCGGCAGCGGCCGTGCTCACGGCATCACCCAGGCGGTCCACGCGACCAGCGCCACCGACATCAGCAACGGCAGGAACAGCCAGAGCGTCTCGGTTCCGCTGGTCGCACCACGCGCCAACGGCGCGCGCATGCCCCACATGCTCCGGACGATCGCCAGGCCGGCGCCCACGACGAGCACCGCGGCGATGATGAGGACGACGAGCCGCACGACGGGCGAGGATAGTGCAGGGCCGGGGCCCGACAGGACCGTATGAGGGTTGACGTTCGGCCCCGAAGGCGGCACCGTGCGGGGTCATGGACTCCCACTGCGACGTCGTGGTGCTGGGCGCGGGCCCCGCGGGGCTCGCCGCTGCCCTTCGTGCGGCGCGCTCCGGGGCATCCGTCACCCTCGTCGAGGCGGCGGATGAGGTGGGTGGGCTGTGCCGCACACTGGAGGGCGACGGCTGCCGGTACGACCTCGGCGGCCACATCCCGTTCTTCCGCACCGACGAGCGCGTCGGGTGGGCCGAGGACCTCCTCGGGGAGGACCTCCTGTGGGTGGACCGGCCGGTGGCCCGCGTGGTCGACGGCGCGATCCGGCCCGGGCGATACATCGACCAGCACCCGGGCGATGTCCCCGATGCCACCGCACCCGACGGCTCCGCGGCAGGGGAGTTCGGGGCAACCGTGGGTCCGGCGTTCCGTGACCGCACGATGCGCCGCTACCTGGAGAAGGTGGACGGCTGGCCGCTCGAGGTGATCGCGGCGGACCGCGCCGTGAAGCTGCGCGACGAGCAGCGCGCCCCCGACGGGTTCTGGTTCCCCCGTGGCGGCATTGGCTCGCTGATGCGGGCAATGGAGCAGGCGGTGCGCGACGAGGGCGGTGACCTGCGCCTCGGCACGCCGATGACGGCGCTGCGCCACGACGCGGGCCGGGTGACCGGAATCGAGGTGGCAGGCGACGAGCCGGGGTTCATCCACGCCGAGTCGGTGATCTCGGCGATCAGCCCCGGGCTGGTGGTGCGCGCGGCCGCCCCGGACGCACCGCCCGACCTGCTCCCGCCCATCACCATGCGCGCCGTGACCCTCGTCTACCTCATCGCCGACCGCGAGCGGATCACCGCTGAGCCGTGGATCCAGGTGGATGACCCGCGCGTGCCGTTCTCGCGCATCGCGGAGTTCGTCAACTGGGACCCGGGAATGGTGGCCACCGGGCGCACGGTGCTGTGCGCCGAGGTGTACGGAACCAGCGCCGACGACGACCCATGGTGGTCGCATGACGACCTCGCGCTCTCCCGCGCGGTCGCCGATGCGCTGGCCGACCCTCTCGGCTGGGTCGACGACCCCGCGGTGTTCCGGCCCCTCCAGGTGGTCCGCATGCCACGTGCCTACCCCCTCGTCGAGGCCTGGCGCGTGCGCGACGCCATGCTGGCCCCGACATGGCTGCAGTCGCTGGAGGGCCTCGAGCTCGCGCGCGGGGGCACCGTCGTCACGGCAATCGAGGCCGGGGAGTCAGCCGCCGACCGCGCAGGTGGTGCGGTGATGGCGGGAGCCGCGTGACCACCAGCACGGGCGCGCTCGCCGATCGGCTGCGCCACCTGCTGGGCCCTGACCGCCTGCTCGAGGGCGACCTCGCACGCAGCCTGTACTCACACGATGGTTCGATCGTCGGCGGCGCCTGCGGCCTCGTGGCCCTGCCGGAGACCACGGATGAGGTGGCGGCGTGCATGCGCCTGGCGCACGAGGCCGGGGTCGACGTGATTCCCCGGGGCTCCGGAACGGGCCTCACCGGCGGGGCGGTGCCACTTGACGGCGGGCTGGTCATGTCGCTTGCCCGCATGCGGGAGATGGGCGACGTGGACGTGGCGAACTCCTGCGTCTGGGTGCAGCCCGGCGTGCTCAACCTGGACGTCAGCACGGCGGTGGCGCACCTGGGCCTCCACTACGCCCCCGACCCCTCGAGCCAGCAGGCCTGCTCGATCGGCGGCAACGTGGGCACCAACGCCGGTGGCCCGCACTGCCTGGCATACGGCGTCACGGTGCAGCATGTGCTCGGGGTCGAGATGGTGCGCCCCGACGGCGAGGTTGTGGTGCTCGGCGGCGTTGCCCCCGATCCGCCGGGGTACGACCTGCGCGGGCTCGTCGTCGGCGCGGAGGGAACCGTGGGGATCGTCACCCGCGTCCTCCTGCGCCTCACCCCGCTTCCGCCCGACGTGCGCACGATGCTCCTGGACTTCCTGAGCGTGACCGAGGCCTCCGCGGTCGTGCAGGCCATCATCGCGGCGGGAGTCATCCCCGCGGCCCTCGAGATGATGGACCGCAACATGACGATGGCCGTGGAGGAGTTCGTCCATGCCGGCCTCCCGACCGATGCCGCGGCGCTCCTCCTCGTGGAGGTGGACGGCACCGCGGCCGAGGTCGACACCGCCACCGCCGTGGTCGAGCGCGTGGCGCGCACGCACGGGGTGCGCACGGTGCGGGTGGCGCAGGATGAGGACGAGCGCGCACTCCTGTGGAAGGCGCGCAAGACCGCGTTCGGCGCAGTGGCCCGGGTCAAGCCCTCGTATTACCTGCACGACTGCGTGGTGCCGCGCACCCGGCTGGTCGAGGTGATGGCGGCCATCGGGGAGATCACCGCGCGGGAGGGTGTGATGTGCCTCAACGTCTTCCACGCCGGTGACGGGAACCTGCACCCCATCATCGCCCTCGATCGAAGCGATCCCGACGAGACCGAGCGCGCCATGCGTGCGGGCGACCAGATCGTGCGTGCGTGCGTTGCGCTGGGCGGCACGCTCTCGGGGGAACACGGGATCGGCGTCGAGAAGCGCGACTACATGCCGCTGGTGTTCGACCATGACGACCTCGCGGCACAGGCATGCGTGCGCCGGGCCTTCGACCCCGACGGCAGGATGAACCCCGACAAGATCCTCCCCACCGGAACGCGCTGCGGCGAGGTCGGGCTCGCGGACACCCAGGTGCCGGAGGGCACATGGATCTGAGGCCGGACGACCGGGAGGAGATGGCGGAGACGCTGCGTGCGGCCACGGCTGACGGCCGCATCGTGGACGTCCGAGGGGGCGGGCTGCATTCGCGCCGCGGCCGTCCGTTCACGCCCGATGACATCCTCCACACCCACGGTCTCGCGCGGATCGTCGACTACGTGCCCGACGACATGACCATCACCGTCGAGGGCGGGGTGGCCGTGGGCGAGGTGCTCCGGCTCGCGAGCGAATGCGGCCAGGGATGGCCGCAGGCGCCGTCGCAGCCCGACGCCACGGTCGGTGGCGTGCTCGCCGCCGCGGTGAGCGGGCGCCGGCGCCTCCGGTTCGGCCCGATCCGCGACTCGCTCCTCGAGGTGGTCGTGGCCACGGGCGACGGGCGCATCGTCAAAGGGGGTGGGCGCACGGTGAAGTCGGTCACCGGCTACGACCTCCCCCGCCTGTTCACGGGCTCGCTCGGCACGCTCGGCGTGATCGTGCAGGCGACGCTCCGCCTGTGGCCGCTGCCGATCGCCGAGCGCTGGTTCACGGCGCGCGGCGAGGCCGCCGATATGGTCGCGATGGCCCAGGGCGTGCTCGGCGACCTGCATCGCCCAACGGCGGTGATCGTCGGGCCCCACGCCGTGCATGTATGCCTCACCGGCGTGCCCGAGGACGTGGTGCCACCTGCCGGCATGATCGAGGCCGCCGAGCCCACCGGCCTCGTGGTGCCCTCGGATGGCGGCGTCGCCACCGGGATCATGGAGGCCGGGGTGCCCCCGGCATCCCTGCCCGCGCTCGCGCGACGCCTCGCCGACGACGGCCGCGACTACGAGGCGTGGATGGGCACCGGGATCTGCCACGTGGCGGTGTCCACCCCGGCCGATGTCGCCGCCGTGCGCGACCTCGCGACGCTGCACGCGGGGCATGCGCAGGTGATCGACGGCGATGAGGCCCTGCGCGGCGACCCCTTCGGCCCGGCCCCGGCCGGCGCCGACATCATGCGGCGCATCCGGGACGCCTTCGATCCGGCGGGGATCCTGTGCCCGGGCCGATTCGCGGCCGCGGAGGCGGTGCCCGCATGAGCACTGGATGGATGCCCGGGCTCCCCGCCCCGACCCGCGATGACCTCAACACCTGCGTGCAGTGCGGGCTCTGCCTCCCGAGCTGCCCGACGTTCCGCATCACGGGGCTTGAGACCTCCTCGCCGCGCGGTCGCATCGCCGCGATGCGCGCGGTGCAGGCGGGCGAGGCCACGGTGACGGGAGACTTCACCCGCTTCACCGACGAGTGCCTCGCCTGCCGGGCGTGCGAGGCAGCCTGCCCGTCATCCGTCCCCTACGGACGGCTCATCGAGGCCGCGCGGGTGCAGACGGAGGCGGCCCGACCGGCACCCGAGCGCCTCATGCGACGCGCGGGGATCGCGGGGATCATGGGCCACCGGCGCATGGTCCGGCTGGCGGGAGCAGGCCTGGCGGTGGCCCAGGCACTCCGGCTCGACCGCCTTCTCCCCCGCCACCTCCGCCTGGCCACGCCGCGCGTGACCCTGCGCGGCATGCGCATGGCGCTGCCCGCCACCAGCGGCGAAGGGCCCACGGCCATGCTCCTGACCGGATGCGTGATGGACATCGCATTCCGCCCGGTGCACCGGGCCACGATCGACGCCCTGGTGCGCGCGGGGTACCGCGCTGTGGTTCCCGGCGCCGGTGGATGCTGCGGTGCGCTGGCTGCCCACGCAGGCGAGCTCGACTCGGCCCGCGCCCTCGCGCGGGCGCGGATCGCCGAGTTGGAGTCGGCCGATGTGATCGTGGTCGACAGCGCCGGGTGCAGTGCCCACATGCGCACGTACGGCCACCTGCTGGCCGATGATCCCGCGTGGGCCACCCGCGCGCAGGCCGTTGCCGCGGCTGTCCGCGATGCGGTCGAGATCGACGCCCCGCCCGGGCGCCCCGTGGACGGCCGCGTGGCCGTGCACGACGCGTGCCACCACCTGCACGCCCAGGGCATCGGGGCCGAGGTGCGCCGCACCCTCCGCGCCGCCGGTGCCACCTGCGTGGACCTCGGCGATGGCGGCAGGTGCTGTGGCGCCGGCGGCATCTACAACGTGCTCGAGCCGGAGATTGCCGAGGACCTCGGCGCGCAGAAGGCCCATGCGATCATCGCCACCGGCGCGCCGGTCGTCGCCGTGGCCAACCCGGGATGCGCGATCCAGATCCGCAACCACCTCCGCGCGTTGGGGTCCGACATCGACGTGCGCCACCCCCTCGAGATCGTCGACTGACCCGCCGGCGCCCGTGCCCCCGGAACCGGGGACGCCGGGGGCCCCGTGGTGGTCGGCCATGATCGGCCCATGACGCCGCGCTGTCTCGCACGCATCGCCGCTGCATCGCTCGCGCCCGCCGCCGGCGCGGTGCGGCCACCGCTTCCCGACCACCGGATCCGTCCCGGCATCGGGGCCGGCGGGGTGCGGCTCGGGATGAGCGAAGGGCAGGTGCTCATGGTGCTGGGGCAGCCCGACGCGCGCCATCCGCGCAGCACCGGGGATGGCGCGGTGATCGACCTGGCCTGGCCGGGCATCACCGTGCGGCGCTGGGACGGCCCCGGCGGGCGCGTGCTGCAGGTGGAGATCACCGACCGCGGCATACGCCTGGACAACGGCATCGGCGTGGGGTCCACCCGATCCGCCATCCGCGCGGCGTTTCCCGGATCCCGCTGCGATGGGGCGCGGAGCCTGTGCACCGTCGATGAGGATGTCCCCGATGGCAGCGTCCTCACGATCCGCCTGGGGCAGGCCGATCGCGTCACGGGGATCAGCGTCGCGCGGGTCCTCGACTGACCAAGCACGCGGCCGGCGCAAGCCGCTAGGGTGCCGCGCCATGGACGACGCGGCACTCGGACTCGGCCCTCGTGGGGACTTCACGATCTCGTGCGAGGTGGACGCATCGCGCGAGGAGGTGTTCGCCGCCTACACCGACCCCGCGGCCATCCCGCACTTCTGGGCGCCCGAGGGGGTTGAGATCCCGGCCGACTCAGTCGAGCTCGAGCCGGTCGCCGGCGGTGCGTTCAACATGGTGATGAAGCTGGGCGACGACGAGTACCCGATGACCGGCGCGTTCGCCGAGGTCGTGGCACCCGAGTACGTCGCCTTCGTCGAGCCGGGGCTGGACATCCGTTGCGTCATCTCGTTCGACGACCTCGGCGATGGGCGCAGCCGCGTGACGGTGCTGCAGACCAATGTGCCCGAGGAGCTGCGCGGCGACAATGCCCGGCTCGGGTTCGAGAGCAGCTTCCGCCGTCTCGCCGCCTACCTGGCGGGCGATCCCACCTGAGGCGTGCGTAGCGCCCGGATCGCCCTGGCGATCTCGGTGCGGTAGAAGCCGGCGAGTGCAGTGGCGCCTGACGGCGTGAGGTGATCACGGTCGGCCACGAACCACCCGTGGCCCGCGCTGTGGCGATTCCAGTCGGCCAGCTGAAGCCACCGGTACCGGGATTCCGCGCGGGTGATGGCCGCGTTCACGCTTCCGGCCACCGGCGCGATCGACTGGAGGTTGAGCCACACCACCCGCCGCACCCCGCGCGCCTTCAGCGCGCGCATGACCTGGCCGATGTCGTAGGTCGACCCGGCGTCGTTGTATCCGACGTGGATCACGACGACGTCGCCGGGCGAGGGCAGGGAGCGGATCACCGAGAGGGCGCTCGGCGGGTTCGGCGGGCACGGCGGGGCCACGAGGCGCCGGCATACCTTCAGGTCGAACACCGCCGACCACGGGCCGGTGGCCCGTGCGCGCCCGCCCGCGACATAGTCGAGCCCCGTGCCCACGGAGTCGGCGATCACCGTCACCTCCGGAACCCGCGCCGGGAGCTGGTCACGTGTGGCGGTGGGCCCCGTCGGGCACCGGATCGCAGGAGGCGCGAGGCCAACGGCCGGAAGGTCGAACTCCGCGCAGAACCCGCCGCTCATCGCGCTGGCCACGGGAACAGCCACGCGGCGGCGGAAGGTCACCACGCCGCCGCGTGGCGTGAGCATGGCGCGGCCCGTCGCGAGTCGACGGAGGCGTCGATCGTCCCGGGATCCGCCGTAGGCAACCCAGCGCATCGGCACCCGTGGCGCCCCGAGCCCCGGCGGGGTGGCATCCGGGGTGGTGGCTGTGCCACCACCCACCGCAACCGCCCCCGGCAGCCGATACGACAGGCGCCACCTCATGGCCCGCCCGTCACGGGTCACGGTGCCCTGACTGGCGACATCGCCGTCCGCCGCGTGCGCTGCCCGTCCGTGCACGCCCCATGCGTCAGGCCGTGCGCTCACGGCACCGGCATCCACCTGCGCGACGATCGCCGGGGCCGGAGGTGGAACCGGGGCGACGACGGGGCCTACCGCCGGTTGAGCGCCGCGGCCACCGTGTTCACCCAGGCGTAGGCGGCCTTCTTGCTGTCCGGATGCACGCCGTCCGGGAGGTCGCGCGAGCCGAGTCGGCTGGCCACCCGGTACCAGTCGGCCACCCGCACGTTCCTGAACTTCCGCTGCAGCGCGGCGATGTCGGAGTTCATGCGCGGCATCCAGCTCTGCTCGCTGCGGTAGTTCTTTGTGTAGGTGTTCACGACGACGACGCGGGGGACCCGGGAGAGCGACTTCATCAGCGCGGCCCAGTCGGAGGGCTTGACGGGCCCGTTGGTGCCGAGGGCCACCACGACGGCACACGCTCGGCGGTTCTTCGCCAGATAGCCCTTGATGAGCGACGCGCCCTCGGCGAACTGGCGATTCACGGATCCGCTGTTTATCGCCCGCGAGCCGCCGAGGAACTTCTGGAGGTACGCCCTGCCCCCCGAGTAGTTGACGGCATCGAGCACGGAGTCGCCCACGGCGAATCCGACCGTGGCCTTTGTGCACTTCGCCGGCATGGCGGCGCGGCTCGTGGCGGCGAATGCGGTCGGGGTGGTGGCGAGGACGATGACCGCACCCGCGATGGCGAGGCGTCCGGTGCGGGCGCGGGGTGGCGTGGACGAGTTCGGCATGGGCGCAACGTTACCGGTGCCCCGGCCCGCGTGAGATGCAGGTGGGTACGCCGCGTCAGCGACGCCAGGGCGGGAGTTCGGCCACCTCGGGGGCCAGCACGAGCAATGCGATGATCGCGAGGACCGCCATGAAGCCGGTCCATGCCGCGATGGTCTGTCCGGGGTGCTCCCGCCACTTGCCGTCGAGGGTCGAGAACGCCCGGCGAAGTCCGGCGAGGCCATTTCGCCGGATGGGCTGCTCGACGTAGGTGTACGACAGCGCCGAGATGCCAACGACGAGCATCACCTGGATCGTGATGAGCGGTGCGCCGGAGATCGGGACGTCATCCCCCGCGCGGGTGAGCATGAGCACCGGCCAGTGGTAGAGGTACATGCCGTAGGACCGCGCACCGATCCACACGAGCAGCGGCAACCCCCAGAACTTCCCCATCCACGACTGCGGGTGTGCCGACACGATGATCAGGGCAACCGCGGGCACGGCCAGCAGTAGGAGGCCGCCCTGGTAGAGCGGGGAATCGAACTCGTTGATGGTGAACATGCACCAGAGCACGCCGGCCAGGGCTGCCAGCCCGATCACCTCCATGCCTGCCCGGGCGAGGCGGGACGCCATGGGTCTGAGGCGTGACGGGGGCAGCAGCACTGCCCCGACGATGCCCACGAACAGGCCCACCGCCCGTGTGTCGGTTCCGTAGTACACGCGCCACGGCAACTCGTACGGGTCGAAGAGGTGCCACGCCCACCAGGTGCTGAAGGCCGCGCCGGCTGCGGCGATGACGCCGAGCACCCACACCGGCAGCCGGAGGACGACGAGGACCACCGCGAGCACGAGCGGCCAGAAGAGGTAGAACTGCTCCTCGACGGCCAGCGACCACAGGTGCGTGAAGACGTTGGGCCGCCCGAAGCGCTCGAAGTACGGCACATCCGCGACGATGAAGTACCAGTTGGTGACGTAGGCCAACGACGAGAGCACCGCGCCCTTGAGCTTCGCGACCTCCTCCCAGTGGAGGATCATCATCGCCACAAGGGTCCCGACGATGGCCAGCAGAAGGGCCGGGATGAGGCGCCGCACGCGCCTGAGCCAGAAGCGCCATAGGTCGATGCGCCCGCCGGAGGTCTTCTCGGCGACCAGTAGTGAGGTGATCAGGTAGCCCGAGATCACCAGGAAGAAGTCGACGCCGAGGAACCCACCCGGCATCCAGTCGGCACCGGCGTGGAAGATGAACACCGTTGCGACGGCCAGGGCCCGCAGCCCGTCGACCCCCGGCATGTAGGGCAGTCGCACGCCGCGGCCGCCGCCCTTCTGCTCGTAGGCCGGGTAGGGGTTGGGCTGGCTCACGCGGCGAAGCGAACACGACAGGGCGGACGACCGCCGGGGGACCGGGCGTAGGCTGGATGCCGTCCGCGCCGCGAGCGCACTGAACAGAACCGGAGGTCGAACCGTGACCCAGGATGCCGCCCCCGCGACGAGCGCGATTCCCGACGTGCCCATCCTCGAAGCGCTTGGGAGTCGGCGGAGTATCCGCTACTTCGATGAATCCCGCGAGGTCGAGCGCTGGAAGATCGAGACCATGCTCCAGGCCGCGCGCTTCTCGTCATGCCAGGGCAACATCAACTGCACCGAGGCCATCGTGGTGCGCCGCGACGAGTGCGATCTCTGGGATGACGTCGAGGAGTGCGTCTCGGGCTTCAACGTGCAGATCATCAACCAGTCGTCGCACCTCATCCTCTGGCTCACGAACCTCAATGCCTGGTACGGGCGGGCGGTCGACGGCATCTCGGGGCTCGCGCTGTGCGGTGCGGCCACGCGCTACCACGGCTGGAACTACGAGTTCTCGATGACGCAGACGATCCCGCGCCTCATGAGCTTTCCCACCGAGCGCACCGATGCGCTGCTGCGCTTCGAGAGCGGGCAGGCCGTCGGCAACGCGCTGGCCGCGGGTGTCGGCGTGGGCGTGGGCAGCATCCTCATCGCCTTCGGCCGCAAGCCGGGCGGGATCGAGAAGGCCTTCGGCCTGCCGCCCCACTACCGGTTCACATGGGGGCACGCCGTGGGCTACCCGGCCGAGGATCCGGCGGCGGGCGGGCAACGACCCCGGCTCAAGTTCGATGTCCTCTACCACGACAATGCATTCGGGGTGCCGTACGAATGCCAGGCGTCGACGGCGGACATGCTGCGCGAGAAGGGGCTCATCCAGGAGCAGGCGCCGCTTCCCGGCCGGTTCGAGGAGATCGTGGAGCTCGCCGAACGGCACGGCCGCGATCCTGGGACCCTGTCGTTTCCGGCGGCCGAGATCCGTCGGCTCATGGACGACACCGACTGGGACTTCGGCCCCAACATCCGCGCGCGGGCGGAGCACGTGCTGGCCACCGAGGACCTCCCGGAATACCCGCAGGAGATGAAGGACACCTTCGCGCGCCTGATGACCGAGCACGGGATCGACGCCGCGAAGTTCCTGCCCCGGGAGTGACGGCGCCCTCGTGCACCGCGGGGGTCGACGGCGTCCCCTGAGGGCTTACATCGTAAGAAAAAGGCGCTGAACGCGAGCAAATGGTGGGCTCGGCCCGCAGGTCGCCGTGCGGTAGTCCGGCGCGCGCAGGGACAGGTGCCTATCCTTCGCCACATACGGCACGAACTCCGCCCGCCGGCCGCCTGAAAGAACCCAAGGAGACAGGACGATGACCACCGAAGCCGACCCCCTCGGGATCGTCTCCGGAGCACCCCTGGGCTTTACCGACGCCCTCACCTACCCCTACTTCCAATCCGTGTTCGACCGCAAGTCGCGCCGCGTGGCGCTCGGCATGACGGTCGAGTCGGACGTCATCGAGTACTCCTCCCCCTATGAGCCCGTGCCGCTCTCGGAGCTCGAGGAGGCGCTGCTGGTGATGGCCGCCACCGGCCTCAACGGCCTGGCGCTCGCCGACCTCGATCCGGCCCGCGGCATGTCCACCCTCGTGCAGTGGACCAACCGGACATGGCCGTCCGCGTGCTCGAACCACGGCACCGAGCTGTTCTGGAGCAACGACGACGGCCTGTGGTGGCTCGACATCTTCAAGATGGTCCCGGAGCCGGGCGAGGTCTCGACGCTGTCCGGTCGGCCGCTCGAGGAGCAGGCCGACTTCATCGTCGACCTCTACCGGCGGGCGCGCGTGCGACTGCACGAGGGCCGCGCGCAGCTGCCCACGACGCTCCCGGGGCTGTTCGACTTCAACCAGTGGAACGCGAACAAGCCGGGCACCACCCTCTTCGTGCCGATCACGAACATGACGATGGAGTACATCAACGTCCTGTTCATCTACCTCGCCCGCTCCTACGCCTTCAACATCGTCGACGAGCGCCACGGTGGGCGCTCCGCCGGCCTGCAGAAGTGGGTGGACGAGGGCCGGATCAACACCAACGTCAAGATGGGGATGATCGAGCTCGAGAGCCGCGTGCTCTCGATGATGGTCGTCGAGCAGGCCTTCATCTGCCAGAACCTCAACCTCTCGATGCAGGCGCTGGGCCTGGGCGGGTGGACCTTCACGGGCTACCTGCCCAAGTTCGTCATGGGTGGCGGCGACGTCCTTGGCCTCGGGTTCCGCTTCAACGAGGACAACGAGGGCAACACCTACGCGGTTGGCCGTGACGGCTACTTCGAGGCCTACGTGCCCCCCTACTACAACGACATGGGCGAGGCGGTCGACGCCTTCATGGCGATGAAGTGGGGCGCGATGGACCCGGACGTGAGCAAGCCCTACAAGAACGACTCGATGAATGAGGCCTTCACGGGCGCCATCCCGCGCCCGCATGAGGAGACCGTCGAGATGGTCAAGGCCTACTGCCAGTACGCCTACGACACCTACGGCCGGTTTCCGGTGGCGATGGACCCCATGTACCAGCGCCTCACCACGCAGGCGCAGCACATCGACACCGACTTCTACGACCTCTACTACCCGGAGGGCTCGTACAGCGGCCAGCACGCCAACCACTTCCGCCACTGGCACTCCGATCTCTGCGATCACGAGGGCAAGCCCCCGCGCGCGCAGTAGCGCGCCGCGGCCTCGCGGGGCCGCCAGCAGGATGCATGTGAACGTACGAAGGGGCCCGCGAGCGGGCCCCTTCGCTGTTCACAGACCCGCGATCGCTACGGCGCTACGGGTACCTGGGCCTTGGCCTGGGCGATGATCGACTGCACGCCCTTGAGGGCATCGCCCTCTGCCTGCACGAGCGTGCCGACACCGATCTGGAAGACCGCCTTGGCGATCTGCTTCGGAGCGACACCGGCATCTGCCGCCGCCACGATGGCGTCGGAGAGCGCGACCTGCTGCTGCTGGGCCGCGACCTGCAGCGCTCCGCCCTCGACATTGGTGCTGGCGAGGTCTGCCGTGGCCGACCTCACGTCGCTGAGGCCGTCATCCCCCAGCCCGACTCCGAGCGGAATCAGGGCAAAGAGCGCGATCAGCACGAACGAGGCGACGACCGGTACGAATTCCTTGAATTTTCCCATGCGGGGAAATCTGCCATGCGGCGAGGACGACGGCCCGCCCTGCGTACCATGGGAACCATGACGGCCGCCCTCACCGACGCCCACATGGAGGTCCAGGCGCTGGCGCGCGAGTTCGCTGCGGCGGAGATCGCGCCCCGCGCGGCCGACTGGAACGCGCGCACCCACGTGCCCGTGGATGTCATCCGCCGGATGGGCGAGCTCGGGCTTCTCGCCCCGACGATCCCCGAGCGCTACGGCGGCCCCGGACTCGACGCCACGGCCCTCTGCCTGATCGTCGAGGAGATCGCGCGGGCCGACGCGGGGCTCGCCGTGCCAATCGCGGTGCAGGCCGGCCTCGTGGCATCGCCCCTGCTGCGGGCCGGGACGGACGCGCAGAAAGAGGAGTGGCTGCCGCGACTCGCCACGGGCGAGGTGCTGGGGTGCTACGCCCTCACGGAACCGGACGCGGGCTCCGACACGGCAGCGCTGCGCACGCGCGCCGAGCCAGACGGGGACGGCTGGCAGATCACCGGTGCCAAGCAATGGATAAGCAACGGGGCGCTCGCAGAGGTGTTCATCATCTTCGCGCGCACGGGTGGAGAGGGGGCACGGGGCATCAGCGCATTCATCACCGGGCCCGCCGACGGACTGCTCGTCGGACGGGAGATCCCGAAGCTCGGCCTGCACACCTCATCGACGGTCGAGCTCTCCTTCGACGCGATGCCCGTGGGGCCGGAGGCTCGGCTCGGCCCCGAGGGCGAGGGCCTGAAGCTCGCCCTCGCGACCCTCGACGGGGGCCGCATCACCGTGGCCGCCCAGGCCTGCGGCATCGCCCAGGCCGCCATTGACCTCGCCGTCTCCTACGCCTCCGGGCGCGACGCATTCGGCGGACCCATCGCCCGCTTCCAGGGCGTGCAGTTCCCCATCGCCGACGTGGCCGCGCGCCTCGATGCGGCTCGCCTCCTCACCCATCATGCGGCCGGGCTGCGCGACGCGGGCAAGCCCCACGGCCCGGCGGGCGCCAAGGCGAAGCTGGTGGCGTCCGCCGTGGCGGTCGCCGCCGCCGACGTCGCGGTGCAGACCCTCGGCGGGTACGGCTACTCCGCCGAGTATGCGGCCGAGAGGCTGTACCGCGACGCCAAGATCACCGAGATCTACGAGGGCACGAGCCAGATCCAGCGCCTCGTGATCGCCCGCGACCTGTTCGGCGACGCCGCACGCTGAGGGCGGCGCACTTCGGGGGCGCCCTCCCCGACCGGCCGGCGGGCGATCACGCCGTACCCTGCGACAGGCCTCCTAGGCCGGCGCGCGGGCGATCGCGAAGGTCTTGACGAACTGATAGCGGTAGAGCCCGTCGGGCCCAGCGGCCTCGCGGAAGGTCGCTCGCACGCGCCGGAGCACATCGGCCTGCTCCTCGGCTGGAAGGTCTGCCCACAGGTGCGTGGCCACGGCATCCATGCGATCGGCGACTGCATCCGGGCTCACCACGCGCATGCGGGTCTCCGCCCACACGTCGAGCGGCGTGAGGCCGACGTCGCGCAGCTGGTCGGTGAGCCACGTCACCGGGATCTCGTTCGACACGATCGACTGTGCAAGGCGGATCACCAGCGGGTCGCCGGTGTCCTCGATGATGTCCACGGTGGGGCGATCGTGGCGCTCCCCGGGCGCGAGGATCGCGAGCACGCCGCCGGGGCGAAGGGCCCGGGCCATCTCCCGGATCGCCGCGGGGCGGTCGGGCATCCAGTGCAGGGCCATGGTGCAGATGACCAGGTCCGCCCAGCGATCGGGCACGCCGGTGTCATCGGCGGTCGCCGGGCGAAGGTCGGCGGTGATCTCCGGGTGGCCCGCGAGGTGCTCGGCGAACACCTCGAGCATCGGCGGGGACGGATCGACGCCCACCACCTCGGTGACCCCGCCGCGCTCGACCGCGCGCATGGTGGCGAATCCGGTACCGCATCCCACGTCGAGCACGCGCGCGAACCGCTCATCGGGAAGCGCGCGCACGAGCCGATCGGATCCCGCGCGGTTGAGCGCGACCAGCTGCTCATATGCCCGCGCGCTCCGGTCGAACGACTCGGCAGGGTCGTTCACGGCGCCGGGGACGGCGTCAGTCGGGTCGGTGCTCACCGCCCCTTCCTACACTGCCGCCATGGATGCCGCCCACTGGGATGAGGCCTACGGCAGGCTCGGCCCCGAGGGCGTCAGCTGGTTCCGCGATGATGCGGGCCCGACCCTCACCCTGCTGGACGAGGCAGGGCACATGCCGGGCGCGGTGCTCGACGTCGGCGGCGGCGTGTCGCCGCTCGCGCATGCACTGCTGGCCAGGGGCCTCGGCGACCTCACGATCCTGGACATCTCCGACGTCGCGCTCACGGCCGCGCGCGACGCGCTCGGCCCTGCGGCCGCCGACGTCACGTGGATCACCGCAGACGTTCGCGACTGGGAACCGGCCCGCACCTGGGACCTCTGGCACGACCGCGCGGTGTTCCACTTCATGGTGAGCGAGGACGACCGGGCGGGCTACCGCCGCGCGCTCGCGGCCGCGCTCGCCCCGGGCGGCCTGGTGATCGCCGCGGCCTTCGCCCCGGACGGTCCCGCGCAGTGCTCGCGACTGCCGGTCCGGCGCTACGACGCATCGGGGCTGGTCGCGGCCCTGGGAACCGACCTCGCCCTCGTCGCCCAACGCCGCGAGGTGCACGTCACGCCGTCAGGAACGCGCCAGCCCTTCACCTGGGTGCTGGCACGTCGGGAGGACTGAGCCCCCCGCAACCGACCGGAGGCCGACCGGCACCGCGCGCTACTGCGCGACGGCCTCGCCAGCGCGTGCGCGGCTGCGGCCGCGGAGCCGCGCCTTCATCGCGTTGCGGCCCATCTCGATCATCGGGCCCGGAATGCGGTGGCTCCGCGAGAGAACCTCATCGAGGGCGTCCACGAACCAGCGGATGTCGTCGGCAGAGATCACGAACGGGGGCATGAGCCGGATGATCGGGTCGTGGGTGCCGGTGACCTGCGTGATGATGTGATGGCGCGAGAGCAACGGCATAACCACGAGTTGCGGGAAGAGGCTCTCGTGCATCGCGTGCACCGCATCCCAGGCGACCTTCTTCGCGCCGCCCGAGGGCTGCTGGAGCTCGATGGCCACCAGGCATCCGAGTCCTCGGGCCTCCTTGAGCACCTCGTGCCGCCCACGCAAACCGTTGATGCCATCCACGAGCGCGCGGCCCTGCTCCGCGCTGCGGCGCAGCATGTCGCCGTCGTCGAGCACGCTCAAGGTGGCGAGTCCGGCCGCCATGGCGAGGTTGTTCCGCCCGAAGCTCGATGAATGCACCCAGCAGCGGTCGAGCCGGTTGAAGACCGCCGAGTAGACCTCCCGACGGCAGATCATCGCGGCCACCGGCACGTAGCCGCCGGAGAGCGCCTTGCTCGTGGCGATGATGTCGGGCTCGAGGCCGAAGTGCTCGAACGCGAACATGGTGCCGGTGCGGCCATACCCGGTTGCCACCTCATCGCAGATGAGCAGCGTGCCGTATGCCCGGCACAGGCGCTGCACATCACCGAGGAACCCATCGGGGGGCAGGGTCACGCTGTGGCCGGGCAGGCACTCGACGATGACGGCCGCGGCATCCTCCCGGGCGAGCACGCGCTCGAGGTGCTCGAGGTCGCCCACGGCCACCTCGTCCCCGGGCAGCAGGTGGCCGAAGCCCTCGCGGAACTCATCGCCACCCATCACCGAGAGCGACCCGAGTGTGAGGCCATGCCACCCGCCCCGGAAGTGCACGAACCGGTCGCGGCCCGTCGCGGCGCGCGCGAACTTGAGCGACGCCTCGACGGCCTCCGTGCCCGAGTTGCAGAAGTAGACCGCGTCGAGGTGATCGGGGGTGCGCTCCACCAGCGCCTCGGCAAGGAGGCCCGACAGCAGCGCGCAGTCCATCTGCACCATGTTGGGCAGGTCCATGTCGAGCACGTCGCGGATCGCGCCCGCGACAACCGGATTGTTCCGCCCGATGGCCGCCACCCCGAACCCGCCGAGCATGTCGAGGTACTGGGCGCCTGTGTCATCCCACAGGTACGCGCCCTCACCGCGCGCGTAGACGCGATCAAACCCGATGGTGCGAAAAACGTCCACGAGCGTCGGGTTGACGTACTTCTCGTGGAGCTCGTAGTTCTCGCCGACGCGATCGGCGATCAGGCGGGTGATGTCAAAGCCCATCTATCCCCACGGTACTCCGGTTTCGCGGGCGCTTCACCCCGAGGTGCTGGTACACCGTGCACGCATGCCCTGGCTGCTGGTCATCACCGCGGGCTTCTTCGAGGTCGCATTCGCGACCCTCCTGAAGCTCTCGAACACCTTTACCCGCCTCTGGCCGACCATCGGCTTCGCGGTGTGCGCGATCCTGAGCTTCGCGATGCTCTCGTGGGCACTGCGCTATCTCCCCATCGGAACGGCCTACGCCGTGTGGACGGGGATTGGCGCCGCAGGTACCGCGGCCCTCGGCATCTGGGTGTTCGACGACCCGGCCACCTTCGCGCGCATCTTCGGCATCGCGATGATCATCGGCGGCGTGATCGTGCTGAACCTCACCGGCACCCACTGACGCGCACAGGGCGCGCAATGGCGCCCGTGGGTCAGCCCTGTGCGTCGAGGCGGTGGACCGCGATGAGGCTCGTGGCACCCGGGGTGGCCACCTGCGGTCCGCTCGTGAGCACCACGCGCGAGCCCTCGGGAAGATCGAGCCCGCGCTGCGCACGCAGCAGGCAGCGCTCCACGAGCGCCTCGATGGGCTCCTCCGGCCGCTGGTGCAGGGGCTCGGGAATCACGCCCCACTCGAGGGCGAGCTGGCGGGCGACCTCACCGTCGCTGCAGAGCGCCATGATGGGGCGGCGGGGGCGGAACCGCGCCGCGGCGCGCGCCGAGCCACCGGTCTCGGTCGGAATGACGAGTGCCGCCGCCTTGATCTCGCGCGCGAGCAGCACGGCCGCGCGCATCACCGACTCCGCGGTGGTGCGCCCCTCCTCGCGCCCGATTGCGCCGCCCTCGACGACCAGCGGCGTCACGCCGTCCTGGGCGTCCAGCGCGATGGCGGCCATCTGCTCGATCGCATCGACCGGGTAGCGGCCCACCGCGGTCTCGCCCGAGAGCATCACGCACGAGGTGCCATCGATCACCGCGTTGGCCACATCCGATGCCTCGGCGCGCGTGGGCTCCGGGCTGTCGACCATCGACTCCAGCATCTGCGTGGCGGTGATCACCATCTTCCCGCGGTCGTTCGCCGCCTGGATGATCTGCTTCTGAAGCAGCGGCACGCGGGACACCCCGGCCTCCACGCCAAGGTCGCCGCGCGCCACCATCACCGCATCGGCAGCATCCACGATCTCGTCGAGGTGCTCGATGGCGGCGAGCGTCTCGATCTTGGCGATGATGCGCGTGGATGATCCAAGGACCTCGCCGCGCAGCTCACGGATGTCATCGGCGCCGTTGACGAACGACAGCGCGATGAAGTCGGCACCGGCGTCGAGCGCGGTGCGCACGTCGGCGCGATCCTTGTCGGTGAGCGCCATGCGCCCGACCTGGGCATGCGTGAGGAACGCGCCCTTGCGCGGAAGGGCCGTGCCCGGGATGACGCAGGTGCCCACGAGCGCGCCCTTCGTGCGCTCCGCGATAGCGATGCGCGGGGCGCCGTCGCCGATGACAAGCTCCGATGTGCCCGGCGCGGCGGCGTCCACCACCCCAGGCCAGTCGACCACGAGGGCGCTCGTGGCGCCACGCGCGGTCGGGTCGCCCACGATGCGCACCTGATCGCCCTCGCCGAGGTCGGCGCGACGGGTGGACTCGTGCAGGCGGATCTTCGGCCCCTGCAGGTCGAACATGATGGCCACGTGCCGCCCGGCGGTTGCCGCGGCATCCTTGGCCTGCCACGCGCGGCGGATGAAGTCGTTGCGCGTGCCGTGCGAGCAGTTGATGCGCACGCCATCCACGCCGGCGCGGATCATCGCGACCAGCGTTGCCTGGTCGTCGGTGGCGGGCCCGAGGGTCGCCACGATCTTCGTGCGCCTGAGCGTGCTCATGGGGCGCGGGATGCTAGTCCCAAAGGGTGAGACAGGTATTGCACGGCGCCATGGCGCCGCGCATGGTCCTCGCGTCGCGTGGTGTGCCAGGGCACTGCCCTGCCCGATAGTCCAGCCCCAACACCGGCATACGGCGGTTTCGGATATCCACGGATCGCGCTGTCATGAAGTGACTCCACCATTCGAAGGGACACCGCCATGACGCGCTACATCGCCCCGACGCTCCTCGGAATCGCCGGCGCCGCCCTGGCCCTCGCCGCGCCGGCATCCTCCGCGCCGCTGCTCCCCGCCGCCGTCACCGACCTCGACGGCGTGGCCGTCACCCCGACCACCCGCCTGCACGCGCGGGTGCTCCCCCGGGCTGCGCGACGCCAGGCCACACGGGTCGCCTGCTGGGACTGGAACGACTCCGTCAGCGAGCCACCGACCTTCGCCCCCGCGGCCGCGGGTGGCGTGGCGTTCCAGTGGAGCCTGCCGGACGCGACATGGGAGGGCGCGGTTGGCAGCGCGCTTGCCCAATGGAACACGGCCCTGCCCGGCGACCAGTACCTGAGCGTGGCGGGCACGGTGCCCGCGATGAGCCGACCGAGCAAGTTCGCCGATGGCACGAACTACATCGGCATGGCCAAGCTCGGTGGGCGGACCCTTGCGGTCACCTACACCTGGACG
>JAPOLI010000089.1 GCA_029977205.1 bacterium | reverse complement strand
GACGTCGAGGGCGTGTACCACGACTTCGACGACAAGGACTCGCTCATCGCCAAGTGCGCGCTGACTGACATCGAGGCCCTCATGGCAACCGGCACCGTGGACAGCGGGATGATCCCTAAGCTCGAGGCCGTGCGCACGGCGATCCGCGGCGGGGTGGAGGCAGCGCAGATCGTGGACGGCCGCGTGCCGCACTCAGTGATCATGGAACTGTTCACCGAGCAGGGCCTCGGGACGATGGTCACCGCCGAGTAGCGCGGTGATCCGCGAGGAGACCATCGCGCGGGAGCACGCCGCGCTCATGCGCAACTACGGGCGCTACCCCGTGGAGTTCGTGCGGGGCGAGGGCGCCTGGCTGTTCGACCCGGAGGGCCGGGGTTACCTCGACTGCATGTCGGGGATCTCGATGATCAACGCCGGGCACTGCCACCCGGATGTGGTGGCGGCCATCCGCGAGCAGGCCGGCGTGCTCATCAACACGTCCAACCTCTATTACACCGACCCGATGATCGCGCTCGCCGAGTGGATCCGCGATACCTCGATGGGCGGGCGGGTGTTCTTCTGCAACTCGGGCGCCGAGGCGTCGGAGGCCGCGATCAAGCTGGCACGCAAGCACGGGGGCCAGGACCGCACCGAGTTCGTGGCGCTGGACGACGGGTTCCACGGACGCACCATGGGCTCGCTCGCGCTCACCGGCCAGCCGGGCAAGCAGGAGGCCTTCCGGCCCCTGATGCCCGGGGTGCGGCACGTGCCGCGCAACGACCAGGACGCGCTGCGCGCCGCGGTGAACGAGCGCACCTGCGCCATCGCCATCGAGATCGTGCAGGGCGAGTGCGGGGTGTACCCGCTCGAGGATGACTTCGTGCGGCTGGCGCGCTCTCTGGCAGACGACTCCGGTGCGCTTCTCATCGTGGACGAGATCCAGACGGGCATGTCGCGCACGGGTCCGCTCTACGCCTACCAGGACGTCGGCATCGAGCCGGATGTGATGTGCCTTGCAAAGAGCCTCGGCGGTGGGGTGCCGATCGGCGCCATCACCGCCCGGCCGGGCATTGACGACACCTTCCAGCCCGGCGATCACGGCAGCACCTTCGCCGGGAGTCCGCTGGCCTGCGCCTCCGCGCTCGCTGCTGCCCGGGTGCTGGATGAGCCCGCGCTGCACGAGCACGTGCGGAAGGAGGGCGCGTGCTTCCTCGCGGGCCTGCAGGCCCTCGTGGATGACGGCCTGGCCACCGAGGCACGCGGTCGCGGCCTGATGTGCGCGATCGACCTTCCCGACGATCGTGGCGCCCAGGTGGTGCTCCACATGCTCGACCGCGGCTTTCTGGTGAACAACACCAGCGCCCGCACCGTGCGGTTCCTGCCGCCCCTGGTGGTGACGGGAGATGAGCTGTCCACGGTGCTGTCCGCGCTCCGCGAGGTGCTGTCGGCCTAGGCCCCGTGCTGCCCGGCGTGTGCGCTGGCCGGCACCGTTCGCCTCCTGTCCGTCCGGGCAGCCGACCTATCATCGGCGCATCGCGGAAAGGAGGTGGTCCAAATTCCTTCAGACCATATGTGCGTAGGTGGCGGCAGCTAGGGGGCGACTCCCCTGATGAGCAGCTGCAGCCGGGGGACCGAGCGAAATCGCTCCCTGGCGACTCCACTGCCGCTCACCGTCCTCGAGGGCCCGGCCGGACCATTCCGCCGGGCCCTCGGCGCGTTCGGGGGGCGTACGGGGGGCGGCACCCCGCAGTAGTGCGTGGGATCCGTTTGCTAGAAAAAGGGTATGGCTAGTCGTTCCCTCCGACGCTATGTCCTCGTGCTGGGCGCGGCACTGGTCGCTCTTGCGGTCATCGCAGCGGGAGCATCAAGTGCGCCTTCGCCCCCGCGCTCGACGAAGGCTCCGGCCATCAGCGGCACCGCGCGGGTGGCCGATGAGCTGTCTGCCTCGCGCGGGAAGTGGCGTCCGAAGCCCGCGACGTACCAGTACCGCTGGCAGGTGAAGAAGACCGTCACCAAGAAGGTCCGGGTAAAGCGCAACGGCAAGGTGCGCGTCATCAGGCGCAAGACGACCACATGGCCCCGGGCAGCCAGGACGACGACACGCACCTTTACGCCGCAGGCCGCGCTCAAGGGCAAGCAGGTGCGCGCATGCGTGCGTGCCCGCGCGAAGGGCGCCTCCGCGCGGTGGTCCGCGTGGGCATGCTCGCGCCCGACTGCAGCGATCGGGGCTGCGGCGGACGCCTCAGGCACAGGTGCGGCAGGCGGCAGCCCGGCGCCAGCGGTCCCGGCTGCCGAGCCGCCTGCCCTCTCGCTTGCCTACGGCGCCAGCACCCTGGTGAGCAGCCGGAGCAGCCAGCAGATCACCCCCACGGTCGCCGGCGGGTCGGGCACCCGGGTGTTCTCCCAGACGGGTGCCCTCCCGGACGGCGTCACCTTCGATGCCACCTCGGGCACCTTCACGGGGCCGACGGCATCCGGCTGGAACTTCCGGGCGACGCAGATCGCCGCAGGGGCCTCCCATACCTGCGCTGTCACTGCCGTGGGTGGGGTCAGGTGCTGGGGCACCGGCACGAGCGGGCGGCTCGGCAATGGGGGCACCGGCGACCAGTCGACTCCGGTTGACGTGCGGTCGTCTGCTGCCGATGCGTCTC
>JAPOLI010000088.1 GCA_029977205.1 bacterium | reverse complement strand
GGGTTCGCGCCGGATGACGTGGACGCCGCGCTTGCCACGGCGGCCGAGGACATGGATGAGGAGGACCTCATCCGCCACGGCCTGGCGGCGCTCGCCCGATGACTGACCCTGACAGGCTCGCGAGCCCGGATGCGGCGCCGGAGGAGCAGGTCTTCGACACCTCGCTACGCCCGCGCACGCTGGGCGACTTCATCGGCCAGGAGTCCGTGCGCCGGCAACTGGGCATCTTTCTGGAGGCCGCACGGCAGCGGGACGAGGCGCTGGACCATGTTCTGCTTGCCGGGCCACCCGGCCTGGGAAAGACATCCCTCGCCATCATCCTGGCCTCGGAGATGGGGGTGGAGATCACGGTCACCAGCGGCCCGGTGCTGGAGCGCAAGGGCGACCTGGCCGCCATCCTCACGGCGCTCGGCCCCGGCGACGTGCTCTTCATTGACGAGATCCACCGCCTGAACCGCGCGGTGGAGGAAGTTCTGTACCCGGCGATGGAGGACTTCCAGCTGGATGTGGTGCTCGGGCAGGGACCGCAGGCGCGCACGCTGCGCCTGGACCTGCCGCGCTTCACTCTGGTGGGTGCCACCACGCGATCAGGTCTGCTCACCACCCCGCTGCGCGACCGGTTCGGGGTGGTCCAGCGGCTGGATTACTACAGCCCAGACGACCTCGCACGCATCATCATCCGGTCCGCGGACCTCTTGGAGGTCGACATGGCAGAGGACGGCGCGCTGTCCATTGCCGGTCGCTCGCGGGGCACGCCCCGCATCGCGAACCGCCTGCTGCGCCGCGTGCGCGATGTCGCCCAGGTGCAGGGCCTCGGCCGCATCGACCGCATGGTCGCAGAAGAGGCCCTGGCGGTGCTGGAGGTGGACGACGCCGGCCTCGATGACCTCGACCGGAAGATCCTGTCGCACCTAGCCGTCACGTTCGCCGGGAGGCCGACGGGCCTGGGCACGCTGGCGGATGCGGTGGGGGAGTCCCCGGACACGATTGAGGACGTCTACGAGCCCTTCCTGCTGCAGCAGGGGCTGCTGGCGCGCACTCCGCGTGGGCGGATCGCCACCGCGCGGGCATACGTGCACCTTGGCCTCGAAGTGCCCCGCGAGGTACGCGCGCACGACGGGGGCCAGGCCCCGTTGTTCGACGAGCCCGGTCCGGGCGCGGCCTGGGGATCGCTCCCGTAGCGCGCGCCCGGGCCGGGTCGCCGGACTACATCTTTTGCGTGAACGTCATCTCGAGGTTGACGCCGTCGGGGATGCTCTCCACCGCGTCCAGCATGAACTCGTACACCGAACCGCCCGTCGTGAATGCGGTGTTCGTGATGTTGTAGGCGCCTTCGTACTCCGGGGCCACCGTCGTCGTGGGCTCGCCCATGTTGGTCCCGGTGAGCGCGATCTGCACGGTCCGGGCAGCAGCGCCGCCGCCAAGCGGGACCTTGGCCGTGCACGTCTGCTCGCTCCCGACGCACCCGATCGGCACCGCTGCGGACGTCGATGTCGTTGCTGTCGTGGACGCCGCCGTGGTGGCGGCATCGTCTGAGCTGCCACATCCGGCCAGGGCGAGGGTTGCGGCGGCGGCGCCCACCGCGAGGGCGGTCAGGATGACGGGTCGGTTCATTCGGGTCCTCCGGATGCGGGGATGACGGGGATGCTGACTGCGGGACGCTTGGCCTCGAGTACCTCCCGGTAGATGCGCTCCACCCGATCGGTTACCCGCGGCCAGTCGAACTCCCGCTCGACGGCTGTTCGCCCCCGGCGGGAGATGTCCTCGGCGGCAGCGGGGTCGTCGAGCACCTCGGCGATGCCCCGGGCGAGCTCGGAGGGGTCGTGCGGCGGCACGAAGCGCCCGGGCACGTCGCCGCGGATGACCTGCCGGAACCCCACGTTGTCCGCGGCGACCACCGGCGTTCCCGACGCCAGGGCTTCGAGCAGCACCACTCCGAACGAGGCCAGCACGCATGGGGCGGCCATGACGTCCGCCTCGCGGTAGAAGCGGGGGCGCTCCTCGTTCAGGAGTCCCAGCCACTCCACGCGGTCCCAGATGCCGAGCGCGCGCGCCTTGCGCTCGTACACCGGGCGCGCCGGGCCGTCGCCGATCACCTGGATCACGAAGTCACGCCCCTCCGCCGTGAGGATGGCCGCCGCCTCCAGCAGGTCGGCCAGTGCGTTGCGCGGGTCGAACCGCCCGACGAAGAGGATCCGGGGCGGCCCTGCGGGGCGGGACGCATCGGCGGGAAGCGGGTAGTACAGCGAGCAGTCGATGCCATTCGGGACGATGTCCCATTCCCCCGGGAAGTACGGGGCGAGGGCCGTGATGCACGCCTCCGACACAGCGATGCGGCGGTCCAGGCGGGCGAGCGAGTTGCGCACGTAGCGGCCGATGCGGTCGTACAGCCAGTGCCCCTCGTCGAAGTAGGTGTGGAACGTGCCGACGGTGCACGGTGCCGTGGATACCCGCAGCACGCCCATCGGCAGGGTGGGGGAGGCCAGCCCCTGCGCGTGGACCACGTCCATGCCACGCACTGCCGTGGCGATCTGGTGCTTGATGCCGAGGCCGACGGTCAGGCGGGCGATCGACCCGTTCGCCACCACCGGCACGGACCGGCCGATCCGGGTGGTGCGGTACCCGTGGAGGCGGTGCGC
>JAPOLI010000087.1 GCA_029977205.1 bacterium | reverse complement strand
CGGACGACCACCAGGTCGATGCCGCGGCCGGAGTAGGGCGTCTTCACGCCGGGGTACTCACGCGCCGGGCGGATGTTGCCGTAGGTCTCGAAGAGCTTGCGGAGCGTCACGTTGGCGCTCTTCTCGCCATAGCCCACCGGGGTGCCGAGCGGGCCCTTCAGCACCACGCGCGTCTTGCGGATCGAGTCGATCGTGTCCTGGCGCACGCCGGAGGGAAGCCCCTCGAGGAAGACGCGCTCGCCTGCGTGGCGCTCCTCCCACTCGATCGGGGCCCCGGTGGCCTCGATGATGCGGACGGTCGAGTCCACGACCTCCGGACCGATGCCGTCACCCGGGATGAGGGTGACGAGCGTCTTGCCCGACTCCGTTGTGTGAAAGTTGCCCAAGATAAGCCTCTCGTCGTCTTCCTGATGGCGCGGGCGCGCCCCTCTGATGCGGCCGATCGGCTGGGGAGCCAATCAAAACCCGCGACAGAGTACCGGGAGGCCCCGCGCCGATGCCCGTCGTTCGGTAGCTCGGGTGCGCCGCGGGGCTCAGCCCGCGAGGCGCTCCTTCACCTTGGCGCTCACCACGCCGCCCTCGGCCTGCCCGGCGGTGCGCGCCATCACGGCCTTGATCACCGTTCCCATGTCCTTCATGGATGAAGCGCCAGTCTCGGCCATCACCTCATCGATGATGGCGTCGAGCTGCCCGTCGTCCATCTCCGGGGGCAGGTATGCCGAGAGAATCGCGAGCTCGGCCTCTTCCTTAGTGGCCAGGTCCTCGCGACCGGCCGCGCGGAACTGCTCGATGCTCTCCCTGTGCTGCTTGGCCATGGAGCGCACGACCCTGATCTCCTCCTGTTCGTCGAGGTCGGCCTTCTTGTCGATGCGGGCGTTCTTCATGGCGGCGATGGCACGGCGGATGACGCCGAGGGTTTCCTTCTCCCCCGCCTTCATCGCGACCTTCATGTCGTCGGTGAGGCGCTCCTGCAGACTCATGTGCGGAACCGGCCTACAGGCCCTGCAGGTAGTCGCGGTAGGCGGCCTCGTCCATGAGGCCGTCGAGTTCGGACGGGTCGGACAGCCGCACGCGGATGAGCCAGCCGTCGCCGTAGGGGTCGGAGTTCACCAACTCGGGGGCGCCCTCCACCTTTTCGTTGACGGCCAGCACCTCACCGGAGGCCGGCGCGATGATGTCGCTCACGGCCTTCACCGACTCGAGTTCCCCGTAGCTCTGGCCCACGGTGGTGGTGGCGCCCATCTCCGGCGGGTCGTAGTAGACGACCTCCCCCAGGGCATCCTGTGCGTACCACGTGACGCCGAACGTGGCCTCGTCGCCATCCACCCGCACCCAGTCGTGCTCGGGGTGGTAGCGGAGGTCTGCGGGGTAGGTCTCGTCGCTCACGAGTGATGCTCCTTGCGCGGTGATGAATCGACCATCGGCAGGGTGACGACCTCTGCCGCCTTCGGCTTTCCGCGCACGTCGATCTCGAGGCGCGTGCCCCGCTCGGCGTGCTCGGATGAAACGTACGCGAGTCCGGCGCCCACGCCGAGCGACGGCGACAGGGTGCCGCTGGTGACCGTGCCCACCTGCTGGCCGTCCACCAGCACAGGACATCCGCCGCGCGGAATGCCCTTCTCGGTGAGCACGATGCCCACGAGCTTCTCGGGCGTGCCGTTCTCGGCCTCGCGCTGCATGCGCTCGGCACCGGGGAAGCCCCCGTGCTTCAGGTCGCAGGCCCACTTGAGGCCGGCCGGGATGGGCGTGCGGTCGCGCGAGAGCTCGTTGCCGTACAGCGGGTAGCCCATCTCCAGGCGCAGGGTGTCGCGTGCCCCCAGCCCGGCGGCGCCGGGGCGGTAGGGCGTTCCCATCAGGGCATCCCACACGGCGGGCGCCTGATCGGCATCGCACATGATCTCCACGCCCGGCTCGCCGGTGTATCCGGTGCGGGCCACCAGGCACGGAACCCCGGCAACGCTGGCCTCGGTGGCCTCCATGTACTGCAGCGAAAAGGGCTCGGGCGAGGCAACGGGCGTGAGGGCCTTTGCCCACGAGGGGCCCTGCAGGGCAAGCATCCCCACGTCCGGCGACCGGTCCACCACCTCGACGCCCGCGGGCGCCAGCCCGGTGATGCGCCCGACGCATGCGTCGATGTTGGATGCGTTCACCACCAGCAGGAACCGATCGAGCAGGGCATAGGCCAGGAGGTCATCGATCACCCCGCCGTTGTCATCAGGCAGCAGCGTGTACTGGGCCTGGCCCGGGCCGATGCGGGTGATGTCGTTGGTGAGGGTGGCCTGCAGGAAGTCGCGGGCGTCCGGGCCGGTCACCTCGATCTGACCCATGTGCGACACGTCGAACAGCCCGCAGCGCTCGCGCACCGCGAGGTGCTCAGCCCGCACCCCTAGGTACTCCACGGGCATCTCCCACCCCGCGAAGTCCACGATCTTCGCCCCCGCGTCCACATGGGCGGCATGGAGGCTTGTCCGCATCAGTTCACTCACGCCGCGCACTCTACGTGCGCGCCCGGGACGGCTAGGTGTCCTTCAGGAAGCTCGGTACGTCGAGGGCGTCACCGCCGTCGAACGACGGGCGCTCGCGGCGGGGCTCGCTGGCACGGTCACGGCCGAAGGACGGGCGCTCGCGCTCCGACGGGCGAGGGCGCGCCTGCCCGCGGGAGCCATCGTCGAAGCCGGTGGCGATCACGGTGACGCGCACGCTGTCGCCCAGGGTGTCGTCCACCACGGTGCCGAAGATGACGTTACAGTCGGG
>JAPOLI010000086.1 GCA_029977205.1 bacterium | reverse complement strand
CGAGCTCGCCCGGATCGAGAACGAACTGGGACGCCTGCACTCCTATGCGTCGCTGCGGGAATCGGTGGACGTGACCGACACCGAGAACCAGGACCTGAACGGCCTGATGGACCGGTCGATGGTGGAGGCGGCGAACGCGCTGCGGTTCTTCGAGCTCGAGTGGCTGGACCTGGACGAGCCGCTCGCCGAGCAACTGGCGAACGCCCCCGAGGTGGCGGCCGACCGCCACCACCTGCTCTCGACCCGCCGCTTCCGCCGGCACACGCTCAGCGAGCCCGAGGAACGCATGCTCGCCGAGCGCAGCCCCGCCGCGAGCAGCGCATGGCAGACCCTGTTCGGACGCATCACGTCCACCCTCGAGGCGGACTTCGACTCGGGCGAGGGACCCGAGCCGCACACCATCGACCGCCTGCTCGCATGCGTGCGCAACCCCGACCGCGGCATCCGGATGGGTGCGCTGGACGCCCTGTACGGCGCGCTCGACCCCGAGGCCCCCACCCTCGCGCACTGCTACGACACGCTCGTGGGCGACCGGCTCGCCATGGACGCCCTGCGGGACTATGACCACCCCATGGACCCGACGCACATGCGCAACGAGGTGCCCGGGCCGTCGATCGAGGCCATGATGTCGGCCGTGGAGGCCCACTACGGGCTGGCCCAGCGGTGGTTCGGGGTAAAGGCCCGCCTTCTCGGGCTGGACCGGCTGCACCTCGCGGACCAGTACGCGCCGCTGGGCGAGGCGCGGGCGGTCCCGTGGACCGAGGCGCGGGGGATCATCGACGCCTCATTCCGTTCATTCTCGCCGCGCATCGGCGATATCGCAGGGGGCTTCTTCAGCGAGGACCGCATCGACGCGGAGCCGCGGGCGGGCAAGCGCGGCGGGGCCTTCTGCGCGTCCGTGGCCCAGGACGCACGTCCGTACATGCTCATGAACTACACCGACCGCATGGACGACGTGATGACCCTTGCGCATGAGCTGGGGCACGGCATGCACTTCACGCTGTCGGCCGAGCGCCAGACGGCGCTCTCGTTCCACACGGGGCTGGCCCTGGCCGAGGTGCCCTCCACGTTCGCCGAGCTGATCGCATTCGACCACCTGATGGCCACCGAGCAGGACGAGGCCACGCGCACCGCGCTCGTGTGCGAGCGCGTCGAGGGCTCGTTTGCCACCGTGTTCCGCCAGACGGTACTGGCCCGCTACGAGCAGGACGCCTACCGCGCCCGGGCCGAGGGCGCCACCCTCACCGACGAGCGCCTGTCGGGGTTCTGGCTGGCGCGCAACGCCGCCTACTACGGGGATGCCATGGAGACCCCGGATGGCTACCGCCTCGGCTGGTCGTATATCCCCCACTTCATCTCCACGCGCTTCTACACCTACGCGTACGTGTTCGCGCACCTCGTGACCCTGGCGCTGTACGCGCGCTACCGCGAGGACGGCGACGCCTTCGTGGGCCGCTACCTAGAGTTCCTGTCCGCAGGCGGCTCAGCCGCGCCCGCCGACCTGCTGCGTCCGCTGGGAGTGGACCTCGCCGACCCCGCATGCTGGGACCCCGGCTTCACCGAAATGGAGCGGATGGTGGCTCGCGCCGAGGAGATGACGGAGGGAACGACCGTCACCTGACCGACTGGGCCCGGGGTAGCTGCGGCACCACGATAGGGGCGCAACCAGAGGCGGATCGCAGGCGCCGTTCCCGGCCCCGGCCGCCGCCGGGAGGGGTCAGCCCTTCGAGCTCTTCTTTGACGCCTTCAGCGGGTTGAGCGCCTTCTGGACCTGCTCGGGCAGTTCGGTTGAGTGGTACACCGGTCGCCCGCACTCCTCGCGGCTGGAGATCGGGGCGTGGCACGTGGTGGGCGCTGCGCTCCAGATCGACAGCGTGCGATGACCCCGCTCGCACAGGTACAGCGTGGCAAGGCCCTCGCGTGCCCGCGGACCGGTGGCAACCTCCTCGACCTCATACTCCTCGGCCGGGGTCCCCTCTTCGATGACCTCCTCCACAGCGGCCTCGACCTCGACGGCGGCCTCGTCGGCCGGGGCGTCCTCGGTGGCCACGGCGGCCTCGGCCTCCGGGGCCTCGGTGGTCTCCTGCTCGGTCTCGTCACTCATGCGGAAGAAGTCTCCTCGGGATCGGACGGCCGAGGACTATAGCGCCCGCGCGGCCGATTACGCTGCCGGGCCGTGCATCCCGACGATCCACGTGCCGTGTGGGAGGACATCCCCGCGGGTGCCACCACCCTTCGCATCCGCCGACCCCCGTCCGCCGAGGACCTCATTGACGAGGCCGAGTTCGCGGACGATGAGCGCCTGCCCTACTGGGCCGAGATCTGGCCCAGCGGCCGCGTGCTGTGCGACCTGCTCGCGGGAATGGACCTCCGGGGCCGCTCGGTGATCGAACTGGGCGGGGGGATCGGCACCGGCGCGATGGTGGCATCCATGCGCGGAGCCAGGGCGCTTGCCACCGACTGGTACCCCGCGGCCATCGCCTTCAGCCGCTGGAACGCGGCGAACCTGGGTCTGGATATGCGCGCCGAGGTGATGGACTGGCGCGATCCGCCCGCCAGGGTGCTCGCGGGTGCCCCCTACGATCTCGTCGTCGGCGCGGACATCCTCTACGAGGCGCGGAACGGTGTGGCCCTGGCGGCCCTGATCCCCCGCATGTGCGGCCCGGGCACACAGGTGATCATCGCCGATCCGCGGCGCCCCGATGCCCGCCCGTTCATCGAGGGCATGCAGCGCGCGGGGTGGCGGTACGTCCGCGAGGAGGTGCCCGTC
>JAPOLI010000085.1 GCA_029977205.1 bacterium | reverse complement strand
ATTCGGCCGCGCCACGAAGCTCATGCCCAAGTGGCTGTCGATCCTTGGCACGATCACCGGGCTCTTCCTGCTGCTCATCCCGCTCGGCGTCCCGTACGTCGTCTACGTCTTTCCCACGTGGGTGGCGATCCTCAGCATCTACCTCATCGCCGCGGACCCCGGCGGCAAGTGGCGCGAGGCCGAAGTCCCCGGCACCTAGCCGACGAACCCCCGCGCTCGCACGGAGAACCCCGTTCGGTGGGCGATACTGGGTTCGAACCAGTGACCCCTCGCGTGTGAAGCGAGTGCTCTACCACTGAGCTAATCGCCCGATGTGCTGCGGCGGTGAGACTACCGCACCTCCACTCGTCCCTAGCCGGGGAGCAGGCTCGTGACGGGCTGCAGGGTGAACCCGAAGGCGGCGACGTACCACACGGCGAGCCCCACCCCCACGACGGCCAGCGTCCCCGCGATCACGAGATTGCGCTTGCGCACGCGAGGATCCAGCGCCGCGTCAGCGGCCTTCTTGGCCCAACGACGGACGGGCTCGAGCAGGCGCCGCGCCCAGGCGTACTCCGATGCCAGCACGATGAATCCGAGGATGATCGACGCCCATCCGGGTCCGGGCAGCACGAGCATGGCGATCCCGGCGAGGACGAGCCCGAAGCCCACGAGCAGCACCCCCGCCTGCCACAGGACATGGGTGGAGCGGCGTCGCCGTGCCCAGGCGCGGGCACGAAGGTGAGGCGGCAGGACCTTGTCGACGGCCTCCTCGAAGCCTTCGACCAGGTCCTCGGCGAGGTCCTCGACGCGATCCTCGAAGTCGTGCGCCCGGCCCTCGTCCTGGGACTGCGCGCCCCCGTCGCCGTCGCGGGACTCGGTCATCCCTTCACGGTAATGCCCGTCAGGGGTCCACGTCAGCGCGAGAGCGCCGGGCGAACTCATCACGGACCGCCGCGGTGACCGGACCGGGGGCCGCGATGCTCCGGGCGTCGACCCGGTGCACGGGCTGCACATCGCGCGTGGAGGACGTGATGAAGACCTCCTCGGCTTCCTCGAGTGCCGACAGGTCGACGTCCGCCTCCACCGCCCCCGACCACTCCAGGACGAGATCGCGCGTCACTCCTGCGAGGCACCCCGTGGCAAGGGTCGGAGTGAGCAACTCACCCGCGAGCACCAGGAAGACGTTGCTCCCCGTCCCCTCGCACAGCCTTCCCTGGGTATCCGGCATGAGTGCCTCGCCAGCACCGTGCTCATGGGCCCGCGCGAGTGCGAGCACGTTCTCGGCGTACGACGTCGACTTCACGCCCGCGAGCGGACTGCGCTCATTGCGCGGCCACGGCACGGTGATCACCGCGGCGGACTCCGGCCAGGGCTTCATCGTCGACACGGCCACGACGAGCGTGGGCCCGGTCTCCCCGCGGTCGCTGCCGAGGGGGGCGTCACCGGCGGTGTAGGTGATCCGCAGGCGCGCGAGCTCCCCGAGCATCGGCGCATTGGCATCGACGGTCTCGCGCACCGCAGCGAAGACCTGCTCTCGCTCGGGGGCGGGCAGGCTCATCGCCGACGCGCTGCGCTCCAGTCGATCGACATGGCGCGTGAGCGCGAACGCCGTGCCGTCCACCACCTTCAGCGTCTCGAAGACGCCATCGGCCACGGTGAAGCCGTGGTCGAGCACGGACACGCGCGCGTCGGCGGCATCCACGAGCCCGCCCGCGTGCGATAGCCAGAACCTCATGGGGTCATGCTCCCTTCCCCGCATTGCCTTCCCAGCACTGCGCAGCTATCGAGACCAGCCGATCGGCCTTGAGCTCGGTCTCCCGCCACTCCCCTTGCGGGTCCGACGACCAGGTGATGCCGGCCCCGGTGCCGAACCGCACGTGCCCGTCCCTCACCCAGAAGGTGCGGATCGCCACGCCCAGGCTCGCCGTGCGCGCGTCGGCATCCACCCAGCCGACGGCTCCGCAGTAGACCTCGCGGGCGGCTGTCTCGACGTCTGCGATGCAGTTCATGGCGGACACCTTGGGCGCTCCCGTCACGGAACCTGGCGGAAACGTGGCCTCGAGAATGCGCGTCCACGTCGCGCCGGGCTCGAGCATGCCGCGCACGCGGCTCACGAGGTGGACCAGCCCCGGATGGGCCTCTTCGGCCAGCAGAGCGGGCACGGTGACGGTGCCTGTTCGGCACACCCGAGACAGGTCGTTGCGCATGAGATCCACGATCATGATGTTCTCGGCGCGGTCCTTGGGCAGCAGGTCGTCCGCGGTACGCCCGGTGCCCTTGATCGGCCCCGTCTCGATGACATCGCCATCGCGCGCAAGGAAGAGCTCGGGAGACGCGCTCGCCACCTCGATGACACCCGGGATGCGGAGCATGGCCGCATGCGGCGCGGGATTGCCGCTGGTGAGGAGGGCATGGAGTCCGCCGACGTCGGCACTGCCCGGATCGGGAAGTCGCGCGGTCAGCACACGGCACACGTTTGCCTGGTAGACCTCGCCCGCTGCAATCCGCTCGCGGATGCGCTCCACCGCCGCGACGTAGGCATCCTCGTCCAGCGACGACTCCCACTCGGATGGCCCGCGCCACGGCCCCGCCACCTCGGACGGGGTGCCCTCGCGCCAGTCGCCAAAGCGCGCGAGCACCGGGGAACCCGCGTAGGGCAACGCAACGGCCCAGCGACCCCCGCGATCGAGGACCGCCGGATCATCGCTCACCTCGATGAGGTCGCGCGCGATGAGGCCGCCGAGGTGGGCGGCCGGTTCGGGACCCGCGAGCGTCACGGCCCCATCCTGTCGCGTCGGGGCCGCGTTGAGGCTCACTCGGCGTGTCGGCTATCGTCTTCCCCCTGACGTCGCCTCCGGGCGGCGTTCGCGCGGACGTAGCGCAGTTGGTAGCGCATCACCTTGCCAAGGTGAGGGTCGCGGGTTCGAGTCCC
>JAPOLI010000084.1 GCA_029977205.1 bacterium | reverse complement strand
GAACCGCACCGCTCACGTGCGCGTCGAAGCCGGCGTCATCCAGCGCCGGCACGCCGGGGGCCTGGGTCAGGGGTTGATCTCCACGGGCATCCCGACGGCCACGTCCTCGTAGAGCTCCTCTACCTCGGGGATGTGCATGCGCAGGCAGCCGTGGCTGGCCGCGCTGCCGATGGAGTAGTCGGCGTAGGTGCCGTGGATGCCGATCGCGGGGGCCGAGGTGCCGATCCACCGGGTGCCCAGCGGGTTGCCGTCACCGGGCGGGATGGGCCCGAGGCCCTCGGCCCACGGGGAGTCCGGCGGGTTCCAGGTGGGGTTCTTCTGCTTCGTCACGATCTTGTAGGTGCCCGTGGGGGTCGGGTACTGGGCGGTGCCCACGGCCACGCGGTAGGTCTTTTTCTTCTTGCCATCGCGGTACAGGCTGAGGGTTCGCGCGGAGAGGCTCACCTGGATCTTCCCCACCAGCGCCCGCAGGGTGCGGGCGTCCACCCTGCCGTTCACCGGCAGCTTGTGCTTCTTCTGGTATTTCTCGATGGCGGTCACCGTCTTGGCGTCGTACTTCCCGGTGGAGCCGCCTTTCCACACCCCGGCCTGCCCCAGCCGCTCCTGCAGTTGCGTGACGTCTGCCCCAATTGCGCCCTTCATCAACTGGGACGCGCCGAACTCCGATGAGGTGTCCACGAACGAGGTGAACTCCTTGCGGGCCACGTTGCCACCGGGGTCGCGTACCCACACCGAGATGGTGTTCTCGCCCTCGGCCAGCTTGCCCGGGAACAGCGCGAACGTGTTGCCTTTGATGGTGAGGCTGGGCGGGTTGCCGCCCGACGCGGGCACATCGGCGGTGGCCTTCCTGCCACCCACGGCGTCGCGGCCACGCAGAACGGGGATCTGGCGCCCGTTGATCTTCGCGCCGAAGAGCAGGTCGCGCGGCTTGTCGCCCCCCACGCGTCCGTAGATGATCGGCTCCGCCGTGGTGGTCAGCTTGATCAACTGCTTCGTGCCGGACAGCGACAGCGTGGGCACCTTGGTGTCCACGATAACGCGCTTCTTCTTCGTGGTCGTGTTGCCTGCGGGGTCCGTCGCCGTGACGGTCACCGCGCTCCGGCCCTCCGGCAGCCGCGCCGTGGCCGACCATGCCCCGTCGGTGCCGTCCGCCCGGGTCGTGCCCTCGCCGCCCTTCCAGGTGATCGCCACCGTGCTGCCCTGTTGGGTGGTTCCGGCGAACACCACATCATGCGTGGTGCTGCCCCCGAGCGCCGGCTTGTCCACCGCCAGCTCCGGTGGGGTGGTATCCACGGTGAACTCCCACTCGGCGGACGCCCCCCGCGAGAACAGGTTGCTGGCGGAGTAGGACACCGACATCACGTGACGGCCGTCGGCCAGGTCCGGGGCGTTGATGACCAGCCCATCGCCGGCGCCCCCCACCGAGCCGGTGATGTCCGTGCCGTCCAGCGTCACGCGCAGGTCGGACATCGCACCCGATGTCGTGCCGACCACGATCGGCAGCGTGCCCGGGTTGATCGATCCCCCCGCGCGGGGCTGCAGCGGGTCCACCACGGGACGGGTGGCCCACTCCGCCACGAGGAATGCGGCGACCAGCCCGAGCGCGACGATCCCGGTCACGATCACCGTGACAAGCCCGCTTCGTGTGCCGAGTACCCGCATGCCCCCCATGGCCCGTCTGATGCGGCCGGAACATAGCATTCGTCACAAGCGTCACCCTGACCGGATGGCTGGGTCGTAACGCCGCGCCAAATGCGGCAATCCGAGGGGCCGGGGCCTCAGTCCGCCAGGTGGCGCATGAGCGCCAGGACCCCCTCGGTTCCCGGCACGGTGGCATCTGCCGCGCACCGCACCACGGGGTCCACCTCGGGGCCATCCGCCACCACGCACCAGGCGTCGTCCAGTTCCCCCTGCGCGGTCATGCGTCGCACCTCCCGCCAGGCGTCGGCATCGGTGTGGTCGTCGCCCACGTAGAGGATCCGCCGCGCGCCGGATTCCCGCGCGATGGCCCGGAGCGCCGTGCCCTTGTCCACGTCCACGTCGGGCAGCAGTTCCAGGATCATCTTGCCGTCGCGCGTCCGCAGGCCGTGCGCCACTGCGGAGGGGCGGATCTGCGCCCGCAGCCATTCCCCGGCGGCACGCGGGTCGCGCGCCTCGCGGTAGTGCAGGCTCACCGATGCCCCCTTGTCCTCCACCCACGCGCCCTGCGTGGCGAGCGCCTCCCGATCCAGCGCGGCCACGAACGCGCGCAGGCGAGCCACGGGCGCCGCGGCCTCGGGCACCATGTGGGGGTCGTGCCCCGCTGCCGCAACCTCCAGCCCGTGGTTCCCTCCCCGTGCGATTCCCGGGACCGGCACCATGCGCTCCACGTCCGCCATTGCCCGCCCGCTGATGGCACCCACCAGCAGGTAACGGTCCGTCAGCACCGACAGCAGGTCAAGGGCCTCGCCGGGCACGCGGGCATCGGCGGCATTCGGCACGATCGGCGCGAGCACGCCGTCGATGTCGAACAGCAGCCCGGTGCCTGCCGCATGGGCACACGCGGCATCGGCGAGGGCCAGTACCTGTGCATCGAGGGGAGCCACCACGCCCGGCCACGCTAACACGGGCGCGGCGTCGCCCCCGGTGGTCCGCCTGCTCATGGTGGGCTTGGCGGGCGGCGCGTTCTCGGGCCTGCTGGGCGTGGGCGGCGGCGCCGTCATCGTGCCCCTGCTCATGGCCCTTGCGTGGATGGACGCCCGCCACGCCACCGCGACTTCCTTGGCCTCCATCGCCATCATCGCCGTGTGGGGGGTGGCCAGCTACGCCGCGCTCGGCAACGTCGACTGGCTGCTCGCGCTGGTCGTAGGAATCCCGGCCCTTGCTGGAACGCTCATCGGGGTCCGGTTGCGGGCCCGGGTGTCCACGCAGGTCATCGCCCGCGCGTTCGCCGTGCTGCTGCTGGCCTCCGCCATCGCCCTGGTGGTGGCGCATTGACCCCCTACGTCATCGCCGCGCTCGTCGGCGTGGTCGCGGGCG
>JAPOLI010000083.1 GCA_029977205.1 bacterium | reverse complement strand
GACACCGGTGCGAACACCAGTGCCATGCCGAAGCCCGCGAGCAGGAACCCGCCCACCAGCCCGGCGTAGGAGATGCCGGGGGTGATGGTGAGGCCCATCCACAGGAAGCCGCCGGCCATGATCGTGAGGCCCGCCGCCATGAATGGCCGCGCCCCCACCCGGTCGCTCAGCAGTCCCGCCACCGGGGCGATGAACATCGGCATGATCGTCCACGGCAGCACCTTCAGCCCGGCCACGAGCGGGCTGTCGCCCTGCACCGTCTGCAGGAACTGGGCGAGGAAGAAGACGGCGCCGAACAGGCCGAAGTACAGGCACACCGATGCCGCGTTCGCCACGTTGAGGCCGCGATTGCGGAAGAACGCGAGGGGCAGCATGGGGTGCGCCGCGCGCGACTCCCACCACAGGAACGCCACCACGAACACCACCCCGCCGACGAGCGTGCCCAGGATCTCCGGCGAGGACCATCCGGCGTCGTTCCCGCGGACGATTCCGTAGACGATGCCGAACACGCCGATGCCGGCGAGGAAGATGCCGGGGATGTCCAGGCCGGTGTCCGGGCCGAACGACTCCCGCAGCTTCCACATGGCGATGGCAGCGCCCACCAGCCCGATGGGCACGTTGACCCAGAAGATCCAGTGCCAGGAGATGCCATCGACGATGGCGCCGCCGATCACGGGCCCGGCGGCCACGGCCAGGCCGCTGATGCCGGACCAGATGCCGATAGCCAGGCCCCGCTTGCCGGGCGGGAATGCATCGGCCAGAAGCGTGAGCGAGAGCGGCAGCACCGGGGCCGCGCCCAGGCCCTGGAGGGCTCGGAAGAAGATGAGCCATCCGATGTCCGGCGCCAGCGCGCACCCCACTGAGGCGAGGGAGAAGACGACGAGGCCGGCCGCGAATACCCGGCGCCGACCGAGGCGATCACCCAGAGCGGCCCCGGTGAGGAGCAGCACGGAGAACGCCAGGGTGTAGGCGTTCACCACCCATCCGAGGGTCTCCACCGAGGCGCCGAGGTCCACGCGGATTACCGGCAGGGCGGTGGTCACCACGAGGTTGTCGAGCACCACCATGAACAGACCAATGCCCGTGACCACCAGTGCCCAGATGTGCGAGCGGGATGACCCGGCAGGGGGCGGCTCGGGGTGGGGCACGTGGGGGTTCGGCATGAGACGCAACGTAGCCGGTACGGACCGGATGATGCGCCCGTACCAACGTCAATTCAGTACCCGGGCCCGGCGTAGTTGCATGCTTATACTTGCAAGCGCAATCAAATTATCGAAGGAGACCCTCAATGGCGGATAGCACAGAGATCAGCCTCAAGGAAAATGGCCCGATCCTGGTGAGCGGTGAGTTCTCGCTCACGAGTGAGGACGGCCAGCCCTTCACCGACCTCAATCCCACCATCGCGCTGTGCCGGTGCGGGCTGAGCGCGAACAAGCCGTTCTGCGACGGCAGCCACTCGCGTGAGGGGTGGACCTCGAAGTAGTGAGGGCGGGGGCCCGGGCGACCGGGCCCCGTCGCCTACGCGTTCGCCGTGAGGCGGGCGATCTCCGACAAGCCCTCGGCGGCAACCGAGGCCTGGCCGATCTCGTCTGCGTCGTGGACCGGGATCTCCCCGTGCTCCACCGCCCGTGCGAGGCCCAGTGCCGCCTCGATCGCGCGCAGGTGGTCCGCCGTCAGTGCCACCACGACCGCATGCTCATCGTCTTCCCTGCGGTTCTCCATACCTCGTATGGTCGCCCATACGCCTACGCGCCCGCCACCCAACGGTCGGATGGCGACGCCTCTTAGCGCATGTCCGTTTCGTCACGAACTCGCCCGACCCGGTAGGTTGCCGCCATGCCTGAACGACGCCGATTCGGATCAACCGACCTCATGGTCTCCCCGCTGTGCCTGGGCACGAACGTGTTCGGGTGGACGTGCAACGAGGAGACCTCGTTCGCCGTGCTCGACGCCTATGTTGAGGCTGGCGGGAACTTCCTCGACACGGCCACGGTGTACTCCACGTGGGTGCCGGGGAACTCCGGAGGCGAGTCGGAGGCCATCATCGGCCGTTGGCTCGCCGCGCGCGGCCGTCCGGACGACCTGGTGATCGCGACGAAGGTGGGGTATCCGGGTGACCCCCACATACGTGCGGGCCTGGACCGCGAGAACGTGCGCGCGGGCATCGAGGGCTCGCTGGCACGCCTGGGCGTGGACGCCATCGACCTGTACTACGCGCACAAGGATGATGAGTCGATCCCGCTCGAGGAGGCTCTGCGCAACCTGGACGCCCTCACGCAGGAGGGCCTTGTCACCTACCTGGCGGCGTCCAACTACACGCCCGGGCGCCTGGCCGAGGCCCTGGCGGTGTCCGAGCAGCACGACCTAGCCCGCTTCCAGGGCTTCCAGCCGCATTTCAACCTGCTCGAGCGCGCCGAGTACCAGGGCGACGGCGAGGAGATCTGCGTGCGTGAGCACATCGGCGTGGCGCCGTACTTCACGCTTGCGCGCGGGTTCCTCACGGGCAAGTACCGCCCGGGGAAGGACCTGCCGGCCACCCCGCGCGCGGCGGGCATCTCGCACGCCTACCTGAACGACCGCGGGTGGGGAATGCTTGCGGTGCTCGACGATGTCGCCGCCGCGCATGGCGCCACCCCGGCGCAGGTGGCCCTTGCTTGGCTCATGCGGTATCCCGGCGTGGTGAGCCCCATCGCCAGCGCCACCAGCCCGGATCAGGTGCGGGAGATCATGGGCGCGGTGGAGGTCGGGATCACCGACGACGAGTTCGCGCGCCTAGACGCCGCCGGTCGGTGAGCGGGCCCCCCGCGCAGGCGGGCCCCGCCCTTCAGGTGCAGGTGTGGGCCGACTACTGCTGCCCCTTCTGCCACGTCGCGCGCGAGCGGGTGTCCTACCTGCAGACGCACCACGGCGCGGAGGTGGACTGGTTCCCCTTCGACTTGCACCCGGAGTACCCGGATGATGGCCTGCGGCGGGCCACGCTGGTGGCCCTGCACGGCGGCCCCGGGTTCGACCACCCCGTCCGGGAGATGGCCCAGCAGGCAGGACTTCCGTACCGCCCGAACCCCGACGTGGTGCCGCGCACGCGTCGCGCACTGGAGCTGACTGAGTGGGCACGCGCGCAGGGCGGCGGGGCGTATCGTGCGCTGCACGCGGCGATCATGGATGCCGGCTGGCGGGATGGGCGCGACATCACCCAGCCCGCGGTGCTCGCCGACGCCGCCCGCGCGGTGGGTCTGAATGCCGACGCCGGCATGGCTTCCGTGGAGGCCGGGGAGTGGGCGGCGGCGGTGGACGACTCCAC
>JAPOLI010000082.1 GCA_029977205.1 bacterium | reverse complement strand
AGGAGGTGGAGGAGAGGTGGAGGAGCGGGGGACATCTTACCTTGTGCAGCTGGTACTGCGTGACAAAGGCTTGGTACTGCGTCTCCACCTCCTGGGCGATCGCAGTGCCCACGAAGCGATTGGACACGTAGGGGATGTAGGTGATGTGCAGGGTGCCGGTGCCGGGCTCACCCGCGGTGCCCTCGTCACCGCAGCCCTGCAGCACCAGGCCACCCGCGCCCAGCGCCAGCACTGCGATCGTGGCGGCAAGACAGCGCACCGGCTACGTGACCGTCACGTCGAAGGTCTCGGTGTTCTCCGCCTTCGTCGATCCCGGGGGAAGCAACTCGAAGGTGAGCGTGCCCGACCCGGCCTTCGCGGTGTCGTAGGTGAAGTTGCGCACGCCGGACGAGCCTGCGAGATCGGGGTTGTCGGGGACGAAGGCGTCGTCGAACAGGTCGACGTACACGCCGGCAGCCGAGCCACCCGAGGGCTTCCACTGGTATCCGGTGCCGGCCGTCTCGGGAAGGGAGATCACGAACTTCGCGCCCAGCGCCACGTTCACCTCGGTATCGCCGGAGGTGAACGTCTCGGTGCCATTCGGCGCGGTGCTCGCGGCGTTGTTCACCTGCTCCGATCCGCAGCCGGCCAGCACGAGCCCACCTGCGGTGAGCACCAGTGCACCTGCTGCAAGGGCCACGATGCGTCGCCCGCTTCCCTGCACGCGGCGAGGAGCGCGCGCGGTGTGACCATCATGCGCTGCGGTGCGCCCGCTGCCGTCAGTGCCGTGCTGCTGTGCGCTCACGTGATCTCCACCTCGAAGGTCATGGTCTGGTCCGGGTCATCGGCGCCCGTCACGAACTTCCGGAACTCCAGCACGCCGGATCCGGCACCGATCGTGTCGAAGTTCCAGTCGCCGCCCCCATTCGCCTGCTGCATTCCGGCAAGCGACACACCCCCGACGGAGGTGGTGTCCATGAGGCGCCACTCCGCCCCCTCTCCGGGGTCCGGCATGCGGATGATGAACTTCGGCCCTGGGGTCAACGTGATGACGTTGTGTGCCTCGTCGTACACCCCGCGCCCATCGGCAGCCGTGGTCGCCGGTGTGGTGGACCCGCCGCCGCACCCGGCCACGACCGCGCCTGTGCCAATCGTCAGGGTGGCGACGAGGGTGGCTATGGCGCGATGGCCCGACATGGCCTCAGTCTGTCAGCCAGTCCGCGTACGGGCTACCGGCCGCCGCTGCGAGGTGCGCCATTACCGGTCAGTCCACCTGCGAACGGTTTTGCCACCCCGACGGTCGCCAGGCCCACGCGGTACGGTCCCGCGCGACGCCCTCGCACGGCGGTCTCCCCGATGCTCGCGCCACGCGGGTAGCCCGTGGGCCGGTGTGCGGGAGGTGCGATCCCGGCGCGTCATGCCGCCGTGGACTCCGGCTCGGTTCCTTTGACGAATTCTCCTGCCCACGACGACGCTGCACGCCGCCAGTGGTGGGTGCCGGGTGCCCCGCGCCTCTCCACATGGGCGCGGCGGTTGATCCTGCTGCTCACGGCGGGGCTGGTCGTTGCGCTCCCCGTGGCCTGGGTGGGCTCGCAGTACGAGGGCAAGGACATCGGCGCCTCCCTGAGCTATCCCGCGAAGGATGGGTGGTGTCACGTCGGATACACCGCACCCGGGTTCGGCATCCACTGCTTCGGTGACTACGCGCAGGGGGTGGTGGGTGCCCAGGTCGACTTCGGGCTCCCCGGCGCACCCCTGCCGGAGAGCATTCCGGGCATCAGCCCGGGTGAGGTCTATACGTCGCTGTATCCACCGATCGGCCAGTTCCCCCACGTGGTGTCCGCCCTGGCGGCAAACAGCGACTTCGGCCGGGAGCGGATGTTCTACACGTACATGCTCCTGCTCGCGATCGCGGTGTTCGCCCCGGCGCTCTGGGCGGCGTGGCGATGGCGTCGCTCGCCGTTCCTGATCGTGCCCGTGATCCTGATCGGCGTGGCCGCGGTCCCGGTCTTTGCGATGCTCGATCGCGGGAACAGCGCCGGGTTCGTGGTGCCCTTCGTCCTCGCTTTCGCGGTACTGCTCGGGCGCGATCCGCCGTGGGCTGCGCCGGCCGCGGTGGTCGGGGCTGCGCTCGTGCGCCCGCAGTTCATCCTGCTTGCCGTGGGTCTCTTCGCCGTGCGCCAGTGGCGCCGCGCGCTGGCTGCCGCAGGGGTCTTCGCCGTGATCACCGTGGCCTCGTTCGCCCTCATGCCGAGTGGCTTCAGCGCGGCGTTCGGGTCATGGTACGAGCGGTTGTCCAGTCTCAACACGGCTGGTGCGGGAAGCGTGGCCCGGGACACCCCGGCAAACCCATCCATCGCCCGGAGCGCGACGGCTGCCGCGGGATGGCTTTCGAATGCCCCGTCCTTCATCGGGGAGTGGGCTGGAGCGACTATGGAGCGGTTCGTCTCGACACCGCTGCTCCCGGTCGCGATCCTGCTGCTGATCACCGCGGTGCTCTTCATCATGGCGGCGGGCAGCGTCCCCCGCTCGATCGCGGTCGTTCTTCCCCTGGGAATCGCGTCGCTGGCACCCGGGGTGGCCCCCGTCTACTACCTGATGTTCACCGTGGTCATCGCCGCCCTCATCCTCACCGACGCCCCCAGAGATGGGGATGCCTTCCTCGTGGACGGCGAGTCGTGGTGGACGCGTGCGTGGGGGTGGCTACTGATCGTCGCCTTGGCGCTGTCGATCACGCCGATCACGCTTGCGGCCGATACACCGGAGGGCAGCCCGCTGCCGCGGCACAGCTACATCCTCGAGAACATCGGGCGTCTCTGGTTCCTGGTGCTGCTTGTCGCGCTCGCCGTGCTGGTCGCACATCTGGTCGTTCGGCGCCGTTCGCGCGTGACCATGTCGTAGGACCACCGAGGAACGGTCCCGGTTGTGGTGCCGCTACGCGGCGGGCGCCACCCGTGCCACGCCTGCCCGCTGGCTGGCATCCGCTACGGCGGCGGCGACCGCAGGCGCGAGCTTCTTGTTGAAGACTGAGGGCACCACGTAGTCCGCTGCCACGGCGCCCTCCTCCGCCACCACGTTGGCGATCGCACAGGCAGCCGCCATCACGGCCTGCTCGGTGAGCGCGCTCGCGCGGACGTCGAGAAGGCCGCGCCACATACCCGGGAAGGCCAGCGTGGAGTTCACCTGGTTCGGCAGGTCCGGGCGTCCGGTGCCGAACACCGCCACGCCCTCGGCGTCGCCGGGGTCGAGGTCGGGGTCGGGCATGCCCAGCGCGAACACGATCGGCTCGGCGGCCATGGCTGCGATGTCGTCGCGATCCAGCGATCCCGGCGACGACACGCCCACGTACACATCCGCGCCCTTCACCAGGTCGTGCATGGCCTCGGCCGTCTCGGCGGCACGCACTTCAGATGCCCCTGCCGCGTCGGCGAGGGTCCGGAACGCTGTCGCACCCGGTCCGGTTCCGGCGACGCAGATGGTGACGTCCTCGATGATGCGGCCGGTCACCTGGAGGCCGTTCAGCACCCCGGCGAGCAGAGCCGCGGCGGTGCCCTCGGCGTCGCCGTGCAGCACGGGGATGTCCAGCGCATCCTTCAGCGCGGCCTCCACGGCGAAGCAGGCGGGCGCGGCGATGTCGGCCAGGTGCACCC
>JAPOLI010000081.1 GCA_029977205.1 bacterium | reverse complement strand
ACGCAGGAGGAGGTGGGCCTGCGCGGTGCGCGCGTGGCCGCGCAGCGGGTCCGCCCGGACATCGGCCTGGCCATCGACATCACGCTGGCTAACGATGGCCCCGGGGCGAAGCCCCACCAGCGGGTGACCACACTCGGCTGCGGCGCCGCCATCAAGGCCTACGACTCCGGCGTGATCGTTCCGCGGGCCATGGTGGACCACCTGGAGCGGGTAGCCGACGCCCGCGAGATCCCCCGCCAGCTGGAGATCATGACGCGGGGTGGCACCGATACCCGCGAACTGCAGTTGGCCGGCGACGGGGCGCTGGCCGGCTGCGTGTCCATTCCCACCCGCTACGTGCACCAGGTGGTGGAGACATGCGACCCGGGGGACCTGGAGGCGAGCGCCCGCCTCGTCGCGGCGTTCTGCGAGACCGCGCAGGACCTTCCCCTCTGATCCGGTCCCAGGCGCCCGCAGCGGGCGTCCGCCGCCGTGGCCGGTGATACCGTCGGCATCGTGATGCGCGTCCTCATCCTGGGCTCCACGGGGTCGATCGGCGTGCAGGCCCTCGACGTCGTGGATGCCGCCCCCGACATGCTGTGCGTGGGGCTTGCATGCGGCACGCGCGTCGACGAGATGCGTGCCCAGGCCACGGCGCGCGGGGTGGTGCACACGTCCGCCGCTGCCGGCGGCGGGTCGGTCCCGTATGACGCCGACCTCGGCCGCCTGATGGATGAGGCCGGGCCGGATATCGTCCTGAATGCCCTCGTGGGCGCGGCCGGCCTGCCGCCGACCCTTGCCGCGATCCACCGCGGCATCCCCGTCGCGCTGGCCAACAAGGAGTCCCTCGTAACCGGGGGGGACCTGGTCCGGGCAGCCCGTGACGTCTCGGGCGCTCGGCTCGTGCCGGTGGACAGCGAGCACTCGGCACTGTTTCAGCTGCTCGAGGGCGTGCCACGGGAGCGCGTGCACCGCTGCATCCTCACGGCCTCGGGCGGGCCCTTTCGCGGGCGCACCGCCGCGGACATGGAGGGCGTGCTCCCCGGCGATGCGCTGGCCCACCCCACGTGGGACATGGGCGCGAAGATCACCATCGACTCCGCCACGATGATGAACAAGGGCCTCGAGGTCATCGAGGCGCATCACCTCTTCGACCTGTCCTATGAGGAGATCGAGGTCGTCGTGCATCCCCAGTCGACGATCCATGCGATGGTCCGCCTTGAGGACGGCAGCATCCTCCCGCACATGGGCCCCCCCGACATGCGCGTACCCATCGGCCACGCGCTGCGTTGGCCCGCCCCGCCGCCGGCCCGGGCGCCCATGGACCTGACGGGCCTGACGCTCTCGTTCGAGGAGCCCGACGAGGAGGCCTTTCCCTGCCTGCGCCTCGCGCGCGAGGCCGGCATGGCAGGGGGGACCGCCCCGGCAATCCTGAACGGCGCCAATGAGGAGGCTGTCGCGGCGTTCCTCGCCGGGAGCATCGGCTTCATGGACATCCCGCGGGCCGTCACCCATGCCCTGGACGCGGTGGACGCAGGGCCTGCGGATTCGCTCGACGCCGTGATGGCCGCGGATTCCGCGGCGCGGGCGGCCGTGACCGGGATGGGGGCCGCCGCATGAGCCTGGGCACCAACATTCTCGCCTTCATCGTCATCCTGATGTTCCTCGTGCTGGTGCACGAGGCGGGGCACATGGTGGTGGCCAAGTGGTGCGGCATGCGCGTCGAGCGCTTCTCCATCTTCTTCGGCCGGCCGTGGGTGAGGTTCCGGCGTGGCGAGACCGAGTACGGCATCGGGTGGCTGCCGCTGGGCGGCTACGTGAAGATCAGCGGGATGACCCGGGACGAGGAGCTGCCCCCGGAGGTGGTTCCGCGGGCCTACTACGCCGCCGCCACGTGGAAGAAGGTGGCGACGATCTTCGCGGGGCCGTTCGTCAACCTGGTGGTGGCCTTCCTGTGCTTCGCCCTCTACTTCTGGATCGGCGTTCCGTCCTTCCAGGCCACCAACGGAGTGGACGCCGTGACCCCCGGCAGCCCTGCTGCGGCCATCGGCATGGCACCCGGCGACCGCCTGCTGGCGGTGAACGGCGTGGCTACGAGCGGGGAGGAGGGCATGGACCAGGTGCGGGCCGAGCTGCAGGCGAACCCCGGTGCCCCCGTGACGGTGCAGTACGCGGATGGCGGCACGCCGGTCACGCGCACGGTCACCCTGCAGTCCGCCGAGGGCCCGGACGGGCAGCCCATCGGTCGCCTGGGGGTGCAGTTCCGCCTCGACCAGGGTGCGCGGCAGTCGGAGGGCGCCGTCGGCGGTCTCACCACCGCGGGCCGGTATACGTGGTTCCTCGTCGAGGAGAACGCGAAGGGCATTGGTCAGCTGTTCACCAGCGAGGAGGCCCGCGACCAGGTCGGTTCCGTGGTGGCCATCGGTGCGGTGTACAACGAGGTTGCCGGTGACGGGCTCACCGAGATCATCCGCTTCATCGGGCTCATTAGCCTTGTTCTCGCCATCTTCAACCTCCTGCCGATCTTCCCGTTGGACGGCGGCCACATCCTGTTTGCGCTGCTCGAGAAGCTGAAGGGGTCGCCGATCAGCACGCGGGTGTACGAGCGCTCCGCGATGGTCGGCTGGGCGGTGATCCTCATCGTGTTCGTCTTCGCGCTGCAGAACGACATCGGCAAGCTGGCCGGGGACGGCTTCCAGATCCGGTAGCCCGGCCTGCGGCCGCTACACTTCCGGCCCGTGGACAGGCCCCGTCGCATGAGCGCGCGCTGCCTCGTCGGCGGCGTCCCCATCGGTGGCGGCGCCCCCGTCGTGGTGCAGTCGATGACCAACACTGACACCAAGGACGCCGTGGCCACGGCGCAACAGGTCGCGGAACTCGCAGCTGCCGGGTCGGAGGTCGTCCGGATCACGGTGAATAACCGGGAGGCGGCCGCCCGAGTGCCCGAGATCGCGGCACGCCTCCGCGATGACCATGGCTGCGACGTGCCCCTGGTGGGCGACTTCCACTTCAACGGGCACACGCTGCTGTCGGAGTTCCCCGCCATGGCGGGGGCGCTCGCCAAGTTCCGCATCAACCCGGGCAACGTGGGGCGGGGGGCGCGGCACGACCGGAACTTCGCCGCCATGATCCAGGCAGCGATCGATCACGACCGACCGGTGAGGATCGGCGTCAATGCCGGGTCGCTTGACCCCGAGCTCCTCGACGGCCTGATGGAGGCGAATGCCCGCCGGCCGGATCCCCTTTCCGGGGCGGAGGTACTCCGCGAGGCCATGGTGCAGAGCGCGCTCACGTCCGCGGCTGCCGCGGAGGAGATCGGCCTGGGGCACGATCGCATCGTCATCTCGTGCAAGGTCAGCCGCCTACCGGACATGGTGGCCGTGTACCGCGACCTCGCCGCGCGCTGCGACTACCCGTTGCACCTCGGCCTGACCGAGGCGGGGATGGGCGCGAAGGGCATCATCGCGACCACCGCGGCGCTGTCGGTGCTGCTGGAGGAGGGTATCGGCGACACGATCCGGGCGAGCCTCACGCCCGAACCAGGCGGGGACCGCACCATCGAGGTGCGTACATGCCTGGACATCCTGCAGAGCCTCGGCCTGCGCGCATTCCGGCCTGAGGTGACGGCATGCCCCGGGTGCGGGCGCACCACGTCCAGCGTGTTCCAGGAG
>JAPOLI010000080.1 GCA_029977205.1 bacterium | reverse complement strand
TGCCGAACACCAGCAGCGCGCCGACGACGACGAACGATGCCACCACCGTGATCGCGATCATCCCGAGCAGGACGGCCTCGATCACCCCCACGCGATAGCCCGCCACCCGCGCCTGATCGGGATCCATGGCCATCAGCAGCATCGGGCGACGAAGAAGCCACGCGAGCACGACGACCACCACGACCACGCCTGCCTGCCAGGCAATCTGGCCCCATGTGACCCCGAGCACCTCCCCGAAGAGGATGTCCGTGAGGCTGCCGGCAAAGTCACTCGAGCGCGAGATGATCACCACGCCGAGCGCGAGCATCCCGACGAAGAGCAAGCCGATGGCCACGTCCGACGACAGCCGCGTCCGGCGGCTGATCGCGGCGACGCCCCCCATCATCACCGCGGCGCCCGCGAGCGCCCCGATCACCGATGGGATCCCGATCAGCAACGCTGCGGCGATGCCGGGAAGTACGCCATGCGCCAGCGCGTCACCGAGGAATGCCATGCCCCGGAGCACCGTGATGGTGCCCACCACCGCCGTGGCCACGGCGATGAGGATGCCGGCCACGAGCGCCCGCTGCATGAACGCGCTCTGGACGAAGGGGTCCCACAGCAGGTCCATCGCTCAGTCCCCGGACCCGCTCAGCGCCGACGCGATCCGGCGCGTGAGCTCGCGGATGTAGGTGACGTATGTGCCGTCATCGGCGAGCACCTCGACGCCGAGGGGCACGAGCGTCGCGCCGGTCTCGGCCACGATGGCGTCGGCAACCGCGTTGGGCAGGCCCGTCTCGGTGAACACCACCCGCGTGCCTGCAGACCTCATGGCCTCCTCGAGCCGCGCGAGGTGCGCTGCCGACACCTGGCCCTGCGACGACAGCGACGGCGTCACGGTGCCCGTAAGGGCCAGGCCGTAGCGGGCGGCGAGGTACCCGAGCGATTCATGCCCGGTGACCATCCTGCGCGCGGTCGCGGGAACCCCTGCGAACTCCTTCGCGATCGCGGAGTCCAGCGCATCGAGTTCCGCCGCAGCCTGCCGTGCGCTGGCGGCGACGTCGGTGCCCGTGGCCGTTCGCACGGCGGTCGGCAGCGCGGCCACGACCGCCCGGACCTGCGTGGGATCGGTCCAGAAGTGCGGGTCGGCACCACGTTGCTTCACGTGATCCGTGGCGGTGAACACGGGCACGCCATCGGACGCGGCCTGGGACACGGCACCATCCAGCCCCTGCTCGAGGCCAAGCCCGTTCTGCACCACCAGATCCGCGGACTGCACCTCGGCGATGTCGCGTGCCGACGGCCGCCAGTCGTGCGGGTCACTGCCGCTGGGCATGACGACATGCACCTCCGCCGCGTCGCCCACGGCGCTCCGGACGATCGCGCCGAGAACGGGCGTGGTCGCAACAATCACGGGGCGGGGTGCGGCACGCCCCGGTGCGCCACTGGATGTCGTGGACCCCGCTCCGTCGCCGCCCGAGCCACACGCCGCCACCGCCAGGGCGGCGGTGACCAGCACCACGAGCAGGGCTGCCCGAGCCGGGCGGAGAAACGCCATTACTGAACCCTACTCTAAATGAGAATGGTTCTCACCTTCAGGAAGGGTTCGCGTCCTCCGAGGGCGCGGGGTCCCACTTCCGCAGGATCTCCTCGCGGCGGCGGCGCCGGTCGTCGTCCTCGCTCCACTCGCCGTCGGACGGCTGGTAGGGCGACGGATGGCCATCCCCCCAGAAGGCCCCCGTCCCCGGCAGGCCGAGGAGGGCGGCAAAGATGTCGTCCTCCTCCATGCCCGGCGCGGCGAGCGACCGGAACACCAGATCAGGATCCGGGGGGATACGGCCATCGGCGCCGCGCTCACCGGATGGCGCGCGCTCGTCGCGGTCGCGTGGGTGCCCCATCAGGCGCCTGTCCCCGCGCCCACCGTCTCCTCGCCCAGCTCCTCCCGCAGCACCGCAAGCCGGTCGCGCAACTCGGCGGCCTGCTCGAAGCGCAACTCCTCGGCCGCCGTCATCATCTCCTGCTCGACCTCCACCATCACGCGACGGATCTCGTCGGGGGTCGCGCCCGCGGGAACTGCGTGCTCCTTCTTCCTGCGCGTGCGCCCGCCCCCGCCCTTCAGGCCGAGGAACTCCACGATGTCCGAGACGCCCTTGCTGATGCTGGCCGGCGTGATGCCGTGCTCCTCGTTGTGCCTGCGCTGGATGTCCCGTCGGCGCGAGGTCTCCTCCATCGCCACGCGCATGGCCTCGGTCTCGCGGTCGGCGTACATCAGCACCCGCCCGTTGACGTTGCGCGCCGCGCGGCCGATGGTCTGGATGAGCGCCGTCTGGCCGCGCAGGAACCCCTCCTTGTCGGCGTCGAGGATCGCGACGAGCGTGACCTCGGGCAGGTCGAGGCCCTCGCGCAGGAGGTTGACGCCCACGAGTACGTCGAACTCGCCGAGGCGCAGCTCGCGCACCACGCGGATGCGCTCGATGGCATCGATGTCGGAGTGCAGGTAGCGGGCCTTGAGCCCGGCATCCACCAGGTAGTCCGTGAGGTCTTCTGCCATGCGCTTGGTGAGGGTGGTCACGAGCACGCGCTCGTCCACGTCCACGCGCGCACGGATCTCGGTGATCAGGTTGTCGACCTGGTTCTCGGTTGCGCGGACCTCTACCTCGGGATCCACGAGTCCGGTGGGGCGAATGATCTGCTCCACCACCCGCGAGCTCTGGGTGCGCTCGAACTCACCGGGCGTCGCGGACACGAACACCACCTGCCCGATGCGCTCGAGGAACTCCTCAAGGCGGATCGGCCGGTTGTCGGCAGCCGACGGCAGGCGGAAGCCATGCTCGATCAGCGCCATCTTGCGCGATCGGTCGCCCTCGTACATGCCGCGAAGCTGCGGCACGGTGTTGTGCGACTCGTCGATGAAGCACAGGAAGTCGGGCGGGAAGAAGTCGAGCAGCGTTGCGGGCGGTTCACCCGGCGAGCGGCCATCGAGGATGCGCGAGTAGTTCTCGATTCCCGAGCAGAAGCCGACCTCGCGCAGCATCTCCATGTCGTACTCGGTGCGCTGGCGGAGGCGGTGGGCCTCCACCAGCTTGCCCTGTGCGTCGAACAGGCCGCAACGCTCCTCGAGCTCCTCACGGATCTCCGCGACGGCGCGCTCGAGGGTGTCCTGGGGGGTCACGTAGTGGGTGGCCGGGTAGATGGCGGCGTACTGAAGGTCGCCGAACACCTCGCCCGTGACCGGATGGAAGTGCGTGATGCTCTCGATCTCGTCCCCGAACATCGATACCCGGTACGCCGTCTCGGCGTTCGCGGGCTGGATCTCAAACACATCCCCGCGCGCCCGGAACCGACCCCGCTCCAGCACGGTGTCGTTGCGCTGGTACTGCACCTCCACGAGACGACGGAAGATGTCCTCCCGCGACATCTGCGCGCCGGCCTCGAGCATCACGAGGCGCTGGGCGTAGCGCTCGGGCGAACCCATGCCATAGATGCAGGACACCGAGGCCACGATCACCACGTCGCGGCGGGTGAGAAGCGCCGCCGTCGCCGCGTGCCGCAGGCGGTCGATCTCGTCATTGATCGAGGCGTCCTTCTCGATGTAGGTGTCGCTGGACGCGATGTAGGCCTCGGGCTGGTAGTAGTCGTAGTACGAGACGAAGTACTCGACTGCCGCGCCCGGCAGGTACTCACGGAATTCGTTGCACAACTGCGCGGCGAGGGTTTTGTTGTGGGCAATCACCAGGGCGGGGCGTCCCGACTCGGCGATGATGTTCGCCATGGTGAAGGTCTTGCCCGAGCCGGTCACGCCGAGCAG
>JAPOLI010000007.1 GCA_029977205.1 bacterium | reverse complement strand
CCGGACGCACGCGGGTGTAGCTCAACGGTAGAGCAGGAGCCTTCCAAGCTTCTGATGGCGGTTCGATTCCGCTCACCCGCTCTCGTGGGTCAGGCCCCGGCGTCGGGCAGCACGCGCACGACCGCTCTCATGCTGCGCTGCAGCAGGCAGTGCCACACTCATGGACGTGCCTGGGTCAGCCCTCATGCGCCGCGAGCAGGTTCTCCGGCGCTGGATCGTCGCCCTCGCGGCGCTCGCCGGGGTCCTGGTGATCCTCGTTATGGCAGTCGTCCTCTACTGGCTGCGCTTCGTGCTCCCCACCGAGCCCGACCCTTTCACCCGTGGCCCCTGGGTGGCGTCGGTGTCGGCGACGTCCGCGCGCCTGTCGTGGGAGATCGAGCCGGAGCAGCCGGTCGAGATCCGCGTCACCACGCCGGCCGGCCGCACGATCACCTCGGACACGGGCGTGCTCCGGGGCCTCGCGCCCGGCACCCGCTATGGCTGGACGGCCAGCACCGGGGGCGGGGCACGGGCGTTTGGCTCCGTCACAACGCCGCCGCGCGAGGCCGGTGCGCCCGTGCGCTTCATCATCACGGGTGACTACGGGGTGGGCGGCGAGGACCAGTACGCCGTCGCCCGGGTGGGCGCCGCGCAGGCGCCCGCCTTCACGGTGTCCACCGGCGACAACGTGTACCTGACCGCGGCGCCGGTGCTCTTCGACCAGACGATCTTCCGGCCCATGCGCCCCCTGATGTCACAGGGCCCGCTCCTGGGCGTGGTGGGCGACCACGACACCCTCTGGAAGGGCGGGCAGCCACTGGCAGACGCGCTCGGCTGGCCCGGCGGGGGCGACCGCTCGATCCAGCGATATGGGCGCCTCGCCTTCATCACCCTCGGGGTCGACGGGGACGCCGCAGACATCCCCTTCCTCCGGCAGGCGCTCGAGCGCACCCGTGACGCCGACGCGCGATGGGTGCTGGTCCACCGTCCGCCCGCCGCGGGCAACGCCATCCTCCCGGTCATCCGGGACGCAGGCGCGGCCGCCGTGCTGAGCGGGCATCTCCACCGGTACGAGCGGCGCATGGTGGACGGCGTGCTGTGCCTGACCGTGGGAACCGGTGGCGCCCCGCGCTCCGACGGCGACGAGTTCACCCCCGAGAGCGCCGACGCCGATATTTCCCTCGCCGAGTTCGGCTCGCTCCGCACCGACTACGCAGCCGGCACGATCCGGTATGCCTTCATCGATGCGGCCGGGTCGGTCCGCGACCGGTTCAGCACCCCGGCGCGGTCGTGACCTACCGCCGCGTCATCCTGCTCGTGCTGGCGATCGCCGATGTCGTCGGCCGGCTGGTGCTCGGGCTGCCCGCCGCGTTCGGCGTGCTGATGATCGTGACCCTCATCGGCATACCGCTCGCCGCGGCGTTCCTCGCCGCCGACCTCATCCCCGTGAGGCGCGCGCACGCCATCGCCTCGGGGGTGGCGCTCGTGGGCCTGCCGCTTGCCCTCGTCGTGCCCACCTGGGGCTGGATCATCGCGGTCGCGGTGGCCCTCGCGCAGGTCACCGCGTGGGCCGCGGGACGCCGCTAGGCAGGGGTACCGGCCGCCGCGCGACGCGGGAGAGGCGACAGGTATCCTCGAGCGCATGAGACGACTCATCGCCACCGCCACCGCAGTTGCAACCCTCATCGCCGCTCCGCTGATCGCCGGGTGCGGCTCATCGGAGAGCACGTCCACGGCCGCCGACGGCGGCGGCAGCGCCGCCAGCTGGTCATCCCCGCCGGAGATGACCATCGATGAGAACGCCACCTACACCGCCGACCTCGCCACATCGCAGGGTGACATCCAGATCGCCCTCGAGCCTAAGTCCGCGCCGCTCACGGTCAACAATTTCGTGTTCCTCGCGCGCCAGGGCTTCTACAACGGCACCACGTTCCACCGGGTGATCCCGGGGTTCGTGATCCAGGGCGGTGACCCGCAGGGCACCGGCACGGGCGGTCCGGGCTACCAGTTCGCCGATGAGCTGCCGAAGGCCGGCGACTACAAAATCGGCTCGGTGGCCATGGCGAACGCGGGTCCGAACACCAACGGATCCCAGTTCTTCATCATCACGGGGGAGCAGGGCGTCCAGCTGCCGCCCGACTACTCCCTCTTCGGCCAGGTGACGAAGGGGCAGGACGTCGCCGATGCCATCTCGCAGGTCCCGACCGACGGCGCGGACAAGCCCACGACGCCGGTGACCATCGACAAGGTCACGATCACGGAGAAGGGCGCGAAGTGACGCCGCTTGCCGGGTTCGACCGATCAGTGATCGGCGTGACCGGCACGGACATCGCGGTGGCAGTGGCGGGCACGGGCCCGCCACTGCTGCTGCTGCACGGCTTCCCGCAGACCATGGCCATGTGGCACGCGGTCGCGCCGATGCTGGCCGAGCACTTCACTGTGGTGTGCGCCGACCTGCGCGGCTACGGCGCCAGTGGACGGCCCGATGCCGGCGACGACCACGCTGGCTACTCCAAGCGCGCGATGGCGCAGGATCAGGTCGAGGTGATGTCGGCGCTGGGGTTCGATCGCTTCGCCGTGGCGGGGCATGACCGCGGGGGCCGGGTGACCCGGCGGATGTGCCTCGACCACCCCGAGCGCATCACGAAGGCCGCGGTGCTGGACATCGTGCCGACGGCCACGGTGTTCGCCACCACCGACCAGGCGCTGGCCACCGCGTACTACCACTGGTTCTTCCTCATCCAGCCGGACGGGCTGCCGGAGCGACTGATCGGGGCCGACCCCACCTGGTGGCTCACCGAGACACTGCGCCGCTGGGCAGCACCGGGCTTTGAGTTCGACGATGCCGCACTCGCGGACTACGCCCGGGCATTCGATGACCCCGCGACGATCCACGCCCAGTGCGAGGACTACCGCGCGGCAGCCAGCATCGACCTCGCGCACGATGCGGCGGATGCCGATGTCCGGATCGCCTGCCCGCTGCTGGTGCTCTGGGGCGCCGCGGGGGCGATGCACCGCATCTACGACGTGCTGGGCACCTGGACGGACGAGGGCGTGGATGTGCGGGGCCGGGCCCTCGATGCGGGTCATTTCCTCGCCGAGGAAGCGCCCGAGGACACCGCCCGGGAGCTACTCGGCCTCCTTCCGTAGGATCACCGCATGGGCGTTGTCGTCATCCCTCTCACGCTGCTCGCGGCATGGATCCTCGGGCTCGCCGGGGTCGACGCCCCGGGGGCACCCGCAGGGGCCCCATGGGACGTGCTGGTCCTCCACTGGACGCTCTTCATGCCGGTGGGGATCATCTTCATCGTGTCGGCCTTCATGCACACCGTGCTGGCCCGGCGCACCGCCGCCTCCATCGGCTGGGCGACCAACGGGTTCCAGTACGAGCTCGGCTTCGTCAGCCTCGGGCTCGGAATCGCCGGCATATGGGCCACCTACCAGTCGTCGGACGCCTGGATCGCGGTCACCATCCCCACCACGGCATTCCTCGTGCTCGCGGGCGTCAACCACGTGATCGAGATGGCGCGCGACCGCAACTATGCGCCGGGCAACAGCGTGATCGTGATCAGCGACCTCGGCATCCCCATCACGCTGTGGGCGATGCTGGCGTCGGTGGGGGCGCTCTAGGGGCACACGCCCCGCGCGCGGCCGGCTAGGTCGTGCGAAGACGCAGCGCGGCCCTGCGCCCGCGGCGGGAATCCCGCTCGGCGCCCAGCAGCACCCGCGTGAGCTCATCCTCGGCCATCGCGGCACGGGCCTCCGCGTCCATCACGCGTTGGCGCAGCAGCGAGGACTCCTCGCGCGCACGGACCAGTGCCGCCTCGGTGGCGGCGAGGGCCGACGTCAGGGCCCCGGCCTCGGCGCGGGCGTCGGCGAGGCGCCGCGGATCCACGCCGCCATCGGCCCCGGCCGGCACCGGAACCACGAGCCCTGCGCGCATCAGGTCGGCGAGGCGCACAGCGCGCCGCCCATCGGAGTCATGCGTCGCTGCGATCGTGCCGCGTTCGACCCGGCGCTCGAGCGACTTGCGCGAGCAACCGGCCAGCAGGGCGGCATCCGTGAGAGAGATCACGCGGTCGGGGTCCACGGGGAAGACGTTCGCCGCACGGCGCGGCGCACCTGCCCTCAGGCGGTCTGCGACGCCGGGCCCGCGGCCGCCACGATGCGTCCGTTCACCTCGTCCAGCTGGCCCCGGACGATGCACAGGCCGAGCGCGCTCAGAACGCGGTCGGGCTCCGGAAGCGGCCCATCCGGATCCATCTCCGCGAGGCGCGCTGCGACGGCCGCCCACAGCACGCTGCGCGGAATGCCGCCTGGGACCGTCGCCACCTCAAGCACGGCGATCTCGACCAGGTCCGGTGTTACTGCTCGTGACATCGACGCGGCACCGTAGGGACCGCGGCACTGCAATTCCAGACCCGCGACGCGCAGAGAGATGGGAAAACTGCTCCCTCAACCCTCAATCATAGGTTGAGGGTTGGGTGTGATTCCCGCCGCGCGGCCACGGGGGGATCAGCCCGACGGGGGGCTGCACGACGGACGCGGGCGGGGGCGCGCGGGGGCCCCGGCGCGCTCCGCCGCGAGCTCCACGAGCCACCGTGACTCCTCGTCCAGCACCTCGGTCACGAGGGCCCCATCCGCGGCGCGTGAAATGCGACCGGCCACCGCGCCATGGGCATTGCGAATGATGATCTCGTGGTCGTCCGGCACGCCTGGACGGTATCGCGCCGGACCGCCGGTAGGCTGGGCGCGTGGCACCCATGCGCATCACCCATGGCCGCGCGGGCCGGGGATCCGGACCCAGTCCGGCCCGGGCCCACCCCGGGGGTGCCGCGTGAGCCTCTACGCGGCGCTGCGCGACATGCCCGTCCTCGTCGAGGACGTCACCCTCGAGCGCCTCGAGCTGCAGGTGTCACCCGAGTTCTCGCGGGTCACCACGGTGGTGCGCCTGGAGGGCGCCGGACATGCCGGGCTCGGCGAGGACGTCACCTACGAGGCCGACGACGCCATGGCGTTCCAGGCGGCCGGGCCACCCGACCTGCGCGGCGAATGGACCATCCACTCCCTGTCGACGGCCATCGGGGACATGGCCCTGTCCCCCACGGCGCCGGCCGGGGAGGCGAGCCGCGAGTACCGCCGCTGGGCCGTCGAAAGCGCCGCGCTCGACCTCGCACTGCGCCAGGCCGGGGAACCGCTGTGGCGCCACCTGGGCATCGACCCCCAGCCCGTGACCTTCGTGATCTCGACCGGGCTCGGCGAGCCGCCCGATCCCGGACGGGTGCTGGGGTGGGCCGACGCGGCCCCCGGCATCGGCGTCAAGGTGGATGCCACGCCGTCATGGACGCGCGAGGTGGCGCGGGCGCTTGCGGACGGCGCCCGCATCGACACCGTGGACCTCAAGGGGCACTACCCGGGCAAACCGGTCGACCCCGGAGCCGACCCCGCGCTCTACGCCATGGTTGCCGAGGAGTTCCCCGACGCCTGGCTGGAGGACCCGCGCGTGGATGACCGCACGCGCATCGCCCTGGCAGGCGCCGATGACCGGATCAGCTGGGACGCGCCGATCCACGACGTGGCCGACCTCGAGGCCATGCCGATCCGCGCGCGCGCCGTCAACGTGAAGCCGTCGCGCCTGGGATCCCTCGAGCGTCTGTTCGCGCTCTACGACCACATCCGCGAGCACGACCTCGGCGCATATGGCGGCGGGCAGTACGAGATCGGGCCGGGCCGGGGCCAGATCCAGTACCTGGCGTCGCTTTTTCACCCCGAGGCGCCGAACGACACATCCCCGGTGGACTTCCACCTGCCACCGCGCACGGGGCTGCCCACGAGCCCGCTCGCCCCGGCACCGACGGCCACGGGCTTCCGGTGGCACCCGGCAGGAGCCGGACGCCCCCAGGGCTAGGACGCGGCGCCGGCCGTCTCGACCAGGTCGCGGGCGGCGAGCAGGCGGTCCCACGCAGCCTGCTCGGCGCGCAGGTGCTCGTCCTCGCTCGCGTAGAGGTGGGAGCCCCGCGATACGCGCAGGTAATCGGCCATTGCGCGCTCGAGTTCCTCATCGGGACTCAAGTGGCGCCGGGTGGGAACTTCGCTGCTCACCACGTCACCTCCTGACCGTTCGCGCACACCGTAGCGCGGCACCCGGGGCCGTGCCCGCGGCCGGGTTCACTCCGCAACGCCGTCTCGCAACGTGATCCGCATGTGTCGGTAGCATCGCCCCATCGCCGCGGACGCCTCACATGCCGACACGGGACTGATCTCCCGCGACCCCCAGCGCTGGCGCGGCGTCCTCTCCTTCGTCCTGCTCGCCCTTGCCGTGCTGTGCCTCGTCTTCGGCAGCCTCTTCGTGTGGATGCGCGCTGTTGCGTTCAGTCCTGACGGGTACGTATCCAAGGCCCTGACGGTGCAGGGCGAGGTCCTCCTGTCGGAGAAGCTGACCAGCGCTGTCCAGGAGGACCTGCTCCCCGCCGACTCGGCAAACGCGCTCGCGCTGCGCGTGGTCGAGCCGCTGCCGGTTGGTGAAAACGAGAAGCAACTGCTGGCCGCTGCGGTGGGATCGGCCGTGCGCACGCAGGTGGGCAACGCCGTGCAGCAGTTCCTCGACTCCGGACCCGGGCTGAAGTTCACGCAGGCGGTGTCCAGTCGCCTGAGCGAGGAGATCGTCAAGCTCGTCAACGACGAATCCGGGGTGTTCCAGTTCGAGGGCGACACCATCGTGCTCGACACGCAACCCATCGCGCAGGGGGCGCGTGCCAAGGCGGAGGACCTGCTGGGACCGCTCGCACGATTCCTGCCACCGCCGCCGGAGTCCTACAGGCAGGTCGTGGTGGTGCAGGGCGACTACGTGGTCACCATCCAGAACGCGCTCAACCTCATCTGGCTGCTGGCCTGGCTGCTTCCGGTGCTGTTCGCCGCCCTGCTGATCGCCGGCCTCATCGCGGCGCGTGAGAGACGACCGGCGGCATTCCGCACAGCGATCGCGATCATCGTCGGAGTGGTCGTCGCGGTCATCGCGATCCGCGCCGCGAGAGCGGTGATCACGAACCTCGTCACCCAGGGACCGCAGCAGGACGTGGTGGATGCCATCCTCACGTCCGCCACGGTGGACCTCGTCGACCAGACGCTCCTGATCCTGCTCATCACGGCGATCGTCGGATTCATCCTGTGGCTGTTCGGACCCGACAAGCCCGCACGGCATGCCCGTGGCTGGATGGCGCAGAGGGCACGCGACCTTCGCGCGGGCGAGCGCGCCGATGCCGGGCGCGTCACCGAGTTCGCGCGGCGGTATCGCATGTACCTCGAGATCGCCGGGGTGGTGCTGGCCGTGATCGCACTGATCCTCGTGCCCAACCTCACGGGCATCACCTGGGCGCTCGCGCTGATCTGCCTTGCCATCTGGCTGTTCCTGATCGAGTACGCGTCGTGCGCGACGTGGATGCGGGGCATCGCGAACTGGATCGCGGGCCTGCGCCGCACCCCGACGACGGGGGGCTGATGATGTGCGGGGGTCGCCCCCGCGCATCGGATCGGCCGGCACCTCGGCGCAGTGAAGGCCCATCGGTGGTGCACGAATACGAACATATGTTCGCTAGAGTTACCGCCGAATGGGCGACTCCGTCGAGGACATCATCCGCGTGGCCGCGCTCACGATGAGCGAGGACCAGGCGGACAGGCTGATCGGCTGGATCGCCCTGCGCACCGGTCGCAGCAAGGCGCTGGCCGCCGGTGAGGACACCCTCGCCCGCCTCCGGCACGTGGCCGAGAACTGGCTCGATGACGACCAGCGGCGTCGCCTGGCGGGATGGATCGCCCGCAAGGTGGCGCTGGGCGAGGACCCCGTGCCGGAATCGCCCGGCGCAGCGCGGCGTGCGCACGGGGGGTCTGGCACCCTGCCTGCATGACGGGCATCGATACCCCGCTCACGCGGCTCCTCGGCATCCGGCGCCCCATCCTGCTGGCCGGCATGGCGGGCGGGCCCACGACGCCCGAGCTCGTGGCTGCGGTGTCGCGCGCCGGCGGGCTCGGGGTGTTCGGGCTGGCCGGCATGAACGCGGCCGCCACCCACGACGCCGTCTCGCTGGCCATCGCGCACTCCGACGACGCACCGGTGGGCGTGAACGTCCTGATCTCCCCGGCGGTGCCCAGGCCGGGCGCCGACCCCGCCGCGATGGACGCCGTGCTCGCCCCGATGCGCGCGCAGATGGGACTCCCCCATCCACCTCCCCCGGGGGCTGCCCCGGCGACGCCCCTCGAACTCGTGGAGGCAGCCCTCGACGCGGGCGCCCGGGTCGTGGCGACGGGCCTCGGCGATCCAGCGGTGGTCGCAGGCGCCGCCCACGACGCCGGGGCGCCGCTGATCGTGATGGTGAGCACCGTGGACGACGCCCGTCGCGCCGTGAGCGCAGGCGCGGACGTGGTGGTGGCCCAGGGCGCCGAGGCCGGTGGGCACCGCTCGAACTTCGAGGTACCGCCAGACCACGAGGTACCCCTGGTGGGCACCGCCGCGCTCGTGCGACAGGTGGTGCACGCCGTGGATGTGCCCGTGGTGGCCGCGGGGGGCATCATGGATGGGCCCGGGCTCGCCGCGGCGCTCGCGCTGGGGGCGAGCGGCGTGCAGCTGGGTACCGCGCTGCTCGTGGCCGAGGAAGCCGGCGTGCCCGCGGGCTGGCGCGATCGCCTGCGCCACGCGCGCGACGACGAGAGCGTGATCACGCGCGCACTCTCGGGGCGACCCGCGCGCGGGCTTCCCAATGCGCTCACCGAGGCCCTCGAGGTTCCGGGCGCGATGGGATGGCCGCAGCAGAACGCCGTGGCGGCGGACATCCGCCGTGCCGCCGCGGCTGCCGGTGACGCCGATCACATGTCGCTCTGGGCCGGCCAGGCGGCGGGGCTGGCCGGGCCGGATCGCCCGGCCGCGCAGATCATCGACGAGATCACCGACGGCGCGATCGAGGCCATGCGCATGCTGGGGGACCTGGCCGGCTAGGTGATCGCCTGCGTGCCCGGCCCGGGGGCCTGCGCCCCCGTGCGCGCACGGGATCAGCTCGGCCGCGTGCGGAGGGGGTCGCGCCCCTCGGGTGCCTCGGGGAACGAGGTGCGGAATTCGGGCTGCGTGCACTCCCCATCCGCACGGTGGGGGAAGGTGCGATCGATGGCGGCCCGGCACTCGGCCCGGGGTGCCCGCTGGGCCCGCACGGCGCCGAAGCCCGGATGCTCTGCATCCTGGGCGAGCAGGCGATCGAGGTCCACCTCGCCCGCGTACACCTTGTCGATGCAGCCGATCCACCGCACGCCATCCTCCTCGTGGGCGTAGAGACGCGGGCACTCCGTTGCCACGCAGTGCGCCGGGTACACCACGCGCTCGCAGCGCACGGGGCACGCGCGGCACGAGCCGTGCTGGGGTGGTTCGCTCACGCCACCAGTGAAGCGGCGGCACGAGCGCCGATCAAGCGACCGCGCGTTCTCCGAACATGCTCTTGAGCGAGGCCACGAGGCCTCGGTCATCGGGGTCGACCTGGTACTCGTTGCCGAGGCGGATGCGCTTCTCGCCCTCCGGGGTGCGCAGCGCGACGATCACGCATGCCTGGCCGGGGTGATCGCTGAAGAGCTTCTTCAGCATCTGCATGTCGGCGCCGGCGAAGCGCGACGCATCCACCTCGAGCAGCAGGCGGTCCTCCTCGTCGGCCGGGTCGGGTGCGAAGGGCTCCGCCGCCTGGGCCACGAGCTTCGTCTCGCCTTCCCCCTTCTGGTCGATGCGGCCCCTGATGAGCACCAGGGAGTCCTCCGCGAGGAACTCCCGGGCCGCGCTGAGCACCTGGGGCACGACGACCACCTCGATCGAGCCCTCGAGGTCGTCGAGGCGCACGAAGGCCATCGGCTCGCCGCGCTTGGTCGTGATGTTCTTCACGGCGCCGACCAGCCCGCCCAGGGTGACCGACTGGCCATCACCGCAGGTGCCGACCTCGCCGAGGGTGACGGAGGTGAGCCGTCGCAACTGACGGCGGCAGTCCGCCAGGGGGTGGCTCGACACGTACAGGCCGATCGCCTCCTTCTCCCCGGCGAGCAGCTCATCCTTCTCCATCTCCGGCATGATGATCGCGGGATCGGCCTCGAGGGACGACCCGCCGGAGTCCTCCAGCAGGCCGAACAGCGACTCCTGTCCGGCCGCCATGTCCGTGCGGCGCTTCGCGGCCTGCGCCATGGCGGCGGGGAGAGCATCGAGCATGCCGGCGCGCGTCGCCCCGGTGCAGTCGAGCGCACCGCCGCGGACCAGGCTCTCGAGAGCGCGCTTGTTGAGCTGCGCGGGGTCGATACGCCGGCAGAAGTCCCAGATCGATGTGTACGGGCCGCCGGACGCACGCTCCGCGACGAGGGCATGCACGGCGTTCTCCCCCACCCCCTTCACGGCCGTGAGCCCGAAGCGGATCTCGCGGTCGCCCGTGACCGCGAAGCCCGATTCCGACCGGTTGACGTCGGGGGGCAGCACCTCGATGCCCATGTCCGAGCAGGCGGAGACATAGAAGGGCACGCGGTCCTTGGTGTCCATCACCGAGGTCAGCACCGCCGCCATGTACTCAGCCGGGTGGTTGGCCTTCAGGTATGCGGTCCGGTAGGCGAGCAGGGCGTAGCAGGCGGCGTGCGACTTGTTGAACGAGTAGTCACCGGCCGCCTCGCAGAGGCCCCACAGGTCCTCCGCCACCCGGGCGTCGGTGCCGGAGTCGAGGCAGCCCTGCACGAACTCGTCGCGCAACGACGCCATGAGCTCCTTGTCCTTCTTGCCCACGGCCTTGCGCAGGTCATCTGCGCGCGCAGGCGAGAAGCCGGCGATCGCGCGCGAGATCTGCATCAACTGCTCCTGGTACACGGCCACCGAGTACGTCGGGCCCGTGATGGGCTCGAGGCGCGGGTCGGCGAAGCGCACGCGGCTGGGATCGCGCTTGTTCTGCGCATAGGTGGAGATGAAGGCCATCGGGCCGGGGCGGTAGAGCGCCACCAGCGCCACGATGTCGGCGAACTCCGTGGGGCGGACCTCGCGAAGTGCGTCGCGCATTCCCGACGACTCGAATTGGAACACGCCCAGGGCATCGCCGCGGGCAAGCATCCGGTAGGTGGCCGCATCGTCCATGGGGATGGCGTCGATGTCGAGCGCATCCCCCGTGGTCGCCTCCACCAATGTCAGGGCATCCTGGATGATGTCGAGGTTGCGCAGGCCGAGGAAGTCCATCTTGAGCAGCCCGAGCGCCTCCACGTCGTGATCGGGCACCTGCGTGACGACCGCACCCTGGTCGTCCACCCGCACCGGCAGGTAATCGGTGACCGCCCCGGGGGCGATGACGACCCCCGCGGCATGCACGCCCTCGTTGCGCACAAGCCCCTCGAGGGGGCGCGCGACCTCCACGATGCGCCTGGCCCCCTCGTCCGCCTCCATCGCCGCGGCCAGTTCGGTGCCGGAGGCCGCGGCCTCCTCGAGCTTGATCCCCAGCCGCTCGGGCACGAGCTTGGCGATCCGGTCGACCTGACCGTATGAGAAGCCCAGCACGCGTCCGGAGTCGCGCACCACCGCGCGGGCCAGCAACTTGCCGAAGGTGCCGATGCGGGCGACGGCGTCGCTGCCGTACTTCTCGGTGACGTACGCCACCACGCGATCGCGCCCGCCCACCGAGAAGTCGGTGTCGATATCGGGCATGGACTTGCGGCCGGGGTTCAGGAAGCGCTCGAACAGCAGGCCGTGCTCGAGGGGGTCGAGGTCGGTGATGCGCAGCGCGAAGGCGACCAGTGAGCCTGCGGCGGACCCACGGCCGGGCCCCACCGCCACGCCGTTGTCGCGCGCCCACTTGATGTAGTCCCACACGATCAGGAAGTAGGAGGAGAACCCCATCTCCTGGATCGTGTCCAGCTCGAACCGCAGGCGCTCCTCGGCCTCCGCGGGCCACTGGCCCTCGCCGTACCGGCGGTCGAGGCCCTCGCGGCACAGGTGCGCGAGGTATGCGTCGTCGCTCTCACCCGTGGGCACCGGGAAGACCGGCAGCTTGATGTCGCCGAGCGGCAGGTCCAGGCCTGAGCAGCGATCAGCCACCTCGATGGTGGCTGGGATGGAGTCCGGGAAGTCAGGGAGCGCCTGCAGCATCTCGTCGGCGCTCTTGATGAAGAACTCCTGCGTGTCGAACTTGAACCGATCCGGGTTCGACAGCACATCGCGTGTCTGGATGGCCAGCAGGGCCTCGTGGCTCTCGGCGTCCTGGTGGCACACGTAGTGCACGTCACCGGTGGCCACGAGGGTGCGGCCGGTCTCGGCCGCCAGGGTCGCGAGGTGCTGGTTGATGCGCTTCTGCGAGGCGATCCCGGAGTCCTGGAGCTCGAGGTACACATCCTCGGGTCCGAAGATCTGGCAGAGGGTGTCGAGCTCCTCCCGCGCCCCGGTGAGGTCCTCATCCGCCAGCCGCGAGCAGATGGTCCCTGACAGGCACCCCGAGAGCACAATGATGCCGTCTGCGTGACGGCTCATGAGCTCGTGGTCGATGCGCGGGCGCCGGTGGTAGCCGTCGAGGTAGCCGGCCGAGCAGAGGCGGATGAGGTTGTAGTAGCCCTCGGTGGACTCGGCGAGCAGCGTGAGGTGATTGCGCCGCTCGCGCCCCGGCCGCTCCCGGTGGTCGGGCACCACGTAGGCCTCGAGGCCCACGATCGGCGTGATGCCCCGGGAACTGGCCTCGCGGTACAGCTCCACGGCGCCGCTCATGACGCCGTGATCGGTGAGGGCCACTGCGCCCTGCCCGAGCTCCTCGACGCGATCGAGCAGCCGCGGGATCTTGCACGCGCCGTCGAGGATCGAGTAATCGGAGTGCACGTGCAGATGCGCGAATGGGGTGACGCCGCTCACCCCGCGAAACCTACCGTGCCCGCCCGACGCCGCGGGCCCCGTGGGGCTCACCCCAGGCCGCGCGCCTCTTCGATCTGGTGGGCCATGCGACTCTGCAGGCTGAACAGCTCGATGAACCCGGGCGAGGCATTCTGCGAGAAGGTCGGGTCGGCGTCGAAGGTCGCCAGGGTGCGGTCGTAGAGCGCCACCGGTGAGTCGCGGGTGACGACCGTGGCGGACCCCTTGTACAGCCGGACCGTCACGGTCCCCTCCACCTTGCGGTTCACGTGATCCATGAAGGCGTTCAGGTCCGCCATGAGCGGCTCGTACCAGAGCCCCTCATATGCGAGCTGGGCCCACAGGAGGTCGAGGTTCGGCTTCAGCGCGTTCTGGCGACCGGTGCACACGAGCTTCTCGAGTTCCCTGTGGGCCTCGAGGATCACCGTGGCCGCGGGCACCTCGTAGACATCGCGCACCTTGAGGCCCACGACGCGGTCCTCGATGTGGTCCATGATCCCTACCCCATTGCGGCATGCGTGCTCGGCGATGGCCGGGATGATCTCGTGCAGCGGCATCTCCACGTCATCGAGGCTCACGGGGAGCCCGTCGCGAAACGCGATGGTGATGTCCTGTGGCGTGTCCGGCGCCTTCGTCGGTGGCGTCACCAGCTGGAATACATCATCCGGAATCGCCTGGGTCAGGTCCTCGATGATGCCCCCCTCGCTGGAGCGGCCCCAGAGGTTGTCATCGATCGAATAGGGACGCTCGACGCTCGATGACACCGGGATCCCGTGCTCCTGCGCGTAGGCGATCTCCTCGTCGCGCCCCATCTGCCACTCACGCACCGGCGCGATGATCCTGAGTTCGGGAGCCAGCGTCGCGATGGTGGCCTCGATCCGCACCTGGTCGTTGCCCTTCCCGGTGCACCCGTGCGCGATCGTGTCGCATCCGTGGCGACGGGCCTCCTGCACGGCAAGCTTCGCGATGAGGGGACGGCCGAGGGAGGTGAACAGCGGATAGCCACCCTGATAGCGCGCGTTCGCCTTGATGGCGGGGGCCACGTAGTCGCGGGCGAACTCCTCGCGCGCATCGATGACCAGGCTCTCCACCGCGCCGAGGTCGACTGCCTTCTCGAGGATCTCCGTGAAGTCGTCCTCGGGCTGGCCCAGGTTGATGCACAGCGCCACCACCTCGGCGTCGTACTCGTCCTGGATCCACTTGCACATGACGCTGGTGTCCAGGCCGCCGGAGTAGAGGAGCACCACGCGATGCACCTCATGTGGCTGGGCCAGGTACTGGGCAGTCTTCGGAGCGGGCTGCATCTGGGACAACGCGCGGTTTCCTTGCTGGTCTGGGTCGCGAACGGCCCGCAGTGTAGACGTGCCTCGCGTCATGGGGCGATCCGGGGCCGGCGGTGAGGACGCCGCAGCGCGCTACAGGTACGGCAGGGGGCTCTGCGCGACGCCGTTCACGCGAACCTCGAAATGAAGGTGCGGCCCGGTGGAGTGCCCTGTGCTCCCGACGTATCCGATCAGCCCGCCCTGCGTCACCGGATCCCCGACGCTCACGGCAATACGGCTCTGGTGCGCATATGCGGTGGACAGACCCCCGCCGTGATCGACCACCACGAGGTTCCCGTAGCCGCCCGACGGCCCGGCCACGATCACACGGCCCGACTTGGCCGCCGTGATGGCGCGCCCAATCGGCGCGGCGATGTCGAGGCCCTCGTGCATCCGCCCCCAGCGCGGGCCGAACGCCGAGGAGATCTGCCCCGAGGTGGGCCATGTGAAGCCCGCCGCAGAGGGAGTCGTGTCCGCGGGCCCGGCGTAGGGCACGCCCTGGATCTCGGCGATGCGCTTCGCCAGCGCAAACGACTGCTCGCGCAGACCCGCGGCATCATCCTCGATGTGCGCCCGGTCGACACGGATGGTCGCGAGCATCCGGGCCCGGACGCGCCTCGTGCGCCGCAGCACCCTCTGCTCCACGTCGAGGGCATGCGCGGCGGCGGTTGCGGCCTCAGCGCGCACGCCGGCCTCGGCCTCCGCAGCCACGGCGCGCTCCTTGAGCACGGCAATGCGCGCAGCTGAGCGTCGGGTCAGTCCGCGGTACCGGGCGACGGCGGTAATCATCATCCGATCACGTTCGGTCGCGCGCTCGATCCCGGCCGTCGCGCCGGCGAGTTCGGCGAGGCTCCCGCCCTGCAATAGCCCGAGCAGGGGATCCTCATCGCCGCCGCGGTAGATCTCGCGAATTCGCTCTGCCAGCACCTCGCGCTGGAGGCGCAGGCGGCTCGTCGCGATGCCCAGCTGTCGACGCTGGAAGGCCAGGTCGCGGTTGACCTGGGCGAGTGTCCCCACCGCCATGCGGTGTGCCGCGACCGCGGTGTCCCGGCGCGCGGCGAGCGGCGCAAGCCGCTTGTTCACGTCGCGCAGCCGACGGGTGAGCACAGCAAGATCAGACGTCAGCACGGCCTGCCGGTTGATCACCGCGATCAACCGCGCCTCGGCCCCATACAGGCGCTCGTCCACGGCCTGCTTGCGATCCGCAATCCCCGTCGCCCCAGCCGCTCCGGGCAGCGCCGCAGCACCAGCCGCAAGAAGGGAGGCGATCACCGCATATCGGGGAATCCGCATCACAGGAAGGCGGATTCGACAGCCGGGCACCGGGTCCTACACCCGGGCGCACCTACCGCGGCGCGAGCGCGGTCCTACTTCCGGGGGTCGACGGCCCGCAGATCCGTGAACGGGTCGATGGAGCCACCGCCGTTCGGCCGGATCTCAAAGTGCAGGTGCGGAATCGTTCCGCGGGCATCCCCGGTCATTCCCATGGTGCCCACGAACTGACCCGCCGTCACCTTCGACCCGGGCTGGAGATCGGGAGCGATGGACGCCATGTGGGCGTAGTAGTACTCGTTCCCGGCGCCATCGACGATCCATATCCAGATGCCGCCCAGGCCGGTCTCCTCGCGGGTGAGGCGGAGGATCGTGCCGTCCACGCAGCTGACGAGCTGCAGGCCCATCGAGCCGATGATGTCGTTGCCCTGGTGCGGGCCCTGCCCGCGCGGGTCACCGAAGTCATTCTCGTATGAGTAGCTGCCCACCACGGGGAACACCTTGAGGAACTGCGCCGTGCCCGGGGTCGCTGCCGGGCCGGTGGCGACCGCGCGGATCTTGAGCCCCAGCTTGCGGAGAACGGCGGCGTTGGCGACGCCGGTCGCCTTCATCTTGTACCGGCGCTGGAAGATGCGCACCCCGGCACGGGTCTTGCGGCCGTACTTGCCATCCACGGGCACCTTGATGCCGCGCACCCTCAGCTTGCGCTGCAGCTTCTTGACGTCCTTGCCCCGGGCGCCGAAGCGAAGGCCGACGGCAGCGGGAGCAGCCGGCGTGGCAGCCGGGTTGGCCGGATCCGCGGTGGGCGCGGGAGGAGCAGCCACGGGCTGCGCCGGCAGGCCGGAGCCTTCAGGTGCGGCGCTCGTGCCGCCGCTGGGAAGCTGGTCCGGCATCGGCACCGCTCCAAGGGCCGGGGCCATGACGCCCACCGAGATGAGGGCGATGAGGCCGGCCGCCTTGCGAAGCGGCCGCGTGAGACCACGCGGTGTGTTGCCGGAACGGTCGATGATCCTGAAACCCTTTCCCCACGGCCTTGGTCTGAGGAAATCGCCGTGGATGTGGGACGCGTCCAACCGCGCGCCGGGCGGGTCGGAACGGCCCTCGGAGGTCATTGGCCGCTGGTCACCCTAGCGGGGGCACCGGCGCAGTCAACCCGGAACGATGCCCTTGCATACACTTTTTAGGAGTTTTGACGGGACAATGCAACCATCTGTTGCAGTACGAGCGGGGAACCGTCCCCCGTGTGATCCCGCGTCCTGCCGACCGGCGCACGAGCCCGGATCCGGGCGCGATCAGTCGCCGGCGTCCGGCTCGGCACGCTTCCTGCGGCTGCGGCGCGCAATGGCGCGCAGGGCGAACACCACGCACAGGAACAGGATCGCGCCGCCGAGGATGATGCCGTTCACGACACGGCCATCCTCCGCACCGGCCGAGGAGATCTCCATCCGCTGGCACTGCCCGTACGGCATCGCCCAGGACGCCACGTAGCGATCCCCTGACAGCGTGCCGCCCGTCGAGTACAGCGCGATCCGGGCGGGCATCGCCCACGTGTAGGCGAACCTCAGCCCGCCCTGCAGCGCGCGGTCCGCCCGCGTGAAGTCCACCCGGCCGCTGCTCCCGTTGCACGGAGGCTCGAGCACATCCCCCACGCCGCCGCGCGACGCCATCGAGAACGTGGCGGCGATGGTCCGGCCCCGATCCCGCGTCTGGGGAGTGAACTCATCCACCAGAAGCGACTGCAGCGATACCCGCGTGGGAAGACCGGTGATGCCTGCCTGCGCGGCGCCTCCGGGTGACGTCCCGCTCGCGGGTGCGTCGCCGCCCTTCTGCGCGGGCGCGTCGCCCGGCGCCGGCGCGGCCCAGTACTTCCCGGTGGCGCTCAGAATGGGCTTCAGCGGCCGCAGCACGCCCAGCGCGCTGTCGAGGTCGTCCAGCTGGGACGTCCCCGCTTTCAGCGCGCGCACCGACCGGAGCACCACCGTGCCGTCCGCCTCGGTGCGCTGCTGGAACGGCTGCCCCCCATCGCCCGGCGCGCGCCACCTCTCGGTCCGGACATCCAGGAAGGTCACGAATGTTCCCGCCTGGAGCTGCCGGGGGAGGTTTATCGCCTGCTGCGCCGCGGGGTCGAGGCGCAACTCAAGCAGCAGCGTGCCGCCGCCCTCCGGGCCGATGTCGATGAACTGCGACAGGCTCGCGCTGCACCCGGAGAGCACGGGGATGGCCGCCGCGGCGGTGACCAACGCCGCCACCGCGCGCCGCCGGGCCGTGCTGCCCCGGCGCCCCGGCGGAGCCGTGGTGCGCCACGGCATCACGCCGCACCCCCGGCGCTCATGGAATCGCGCCGGTTCATCAGCTCCACGGCACGGGCGCGCTCGTCGCGGTCGAGCTCCGCGAAGTCCTCATCGGAGAGGTTGCCCGCCCGGTGGTCCATCTCGATCTCCCGGATCGCGTCGAGTGACCTCTGCAACTCGTCCTCCACCGCCCGCATGTCATCCCCCTGGCCCGGAGGCGAACCCTCGGGCGCGGCTCGCAGGACGGGCCATGCGACAAGGGCGACGAGCAGGACGCTGACAACAGCGATGATGAGGTAGGCCATCGCCGCGCGAGGCTACTCGCGGACGCGGCCGTCAGCCCCCGCCGGGATGACCGCGGCGGGCCCCCTGGGCCGACGCCCCGGCCACACGGCGATGAGGGCGCCGATCACCATCACGATCCCCCCGATCCAGATCCACATCATCATGGGGTTGATGAACACACTGATCCGCGCGAGTCCGTCCGGTGTCAGGCCCACAAGGACCACGTAGACATCGCGGAAGGGCGACGAGTCGACCGCCACCTCGCTCGAGCGCTGCATCTGCGCCGTGAAGACGTCCACGCCCGGCACCATGGTGGTGAACTGGTCGCCGCCCTCCGATACCGCCAGCGACACCCCCACGCTCATCTTGTGATCGTCGCGGGAACGGGTGCCGCCCTCGTTGGTGAACTGGTAGCCGGCCACCTCGCCCGTCTGGCCGGTGCGAAGCGCGAGGTCGCCCTGCGATGAGAACGCCCCCTGGCATGCGATGGCCACGATGATCGACACCACGCCGAGGTGGACGATGTAGCCCCCGTAGCGTCGCCGATTGCGGACGAACAGCTGGCCGAAGGCCCCCGGCCAGGAGACACCGCCGAGCTGGTGGCGCACCGCCATGCCCCGCCAGAACTCACCGACGATGCAGGCGACCGTGAAGGCGCCGAGGATGATGGCGGCGGCGGCCCACCAGTGGGCGCCGTCCTGCGCGTAGAAGACCGCCGGAACGACCGCGATGGCCGCGACGACGAGTGGCCACATGAACCTGCGGCGCAGTTGCCGTCGCGACGCCGTGCGCCACGGAATGAGCGGGCCCACTCCGGTGAACAGGAGGAGCGCAAGCCCGATGGGTGCCGCCACCTGGTCGAAGAAGCCCTGGCCCACGGTGATCTTCTGGCCCTGGACCGCCTCGGACAGCACGGGGAACATCGTGCCCCAGAACACCGCGAAGGCGAGCCCCACGAGCAGCAGGTTGTTGTAGAGGAAGATTGCCTCGCGACTGATGTAGCTCTCGAGCGAGTTCTCGCTTCGCAGCAGGGACATCCGGCTGATGAGCAGCGCGAACGACCCCGCGAGCACGACGAGGATGAGTGCGAGGAAGTACGGCCCCAGCGTGCTCTCGCCGAAGGCGTGCACCGAGGACAGGATCCCCGAGCGGGTCAGGAACGTGCCGAACAGCGCCAGGGTGAACGTCAGTACCACGAGCACCATGTTCCAGATCCGCAGCATCCCGCGGCGCTCCTGCACCATGACCGAGTGGAGGAACGCCGTGGCGACGAGCCACGGCATGAGCGCGGCGTTCTCGACGGGATCCCACGCCCAGTACCCGCCCCACCCGAGTTCCTCATAGGCCCACCGCGAGCCGAGGATGATCCCGACGGTCAGGAACATCCACGAGAGAATCGTCCAGCGGCGGACGGAGGTGATCCACGTCGAGTCGAGTCGCCGCGTGACCAGGGCCGCGATGGCGAAGGCGAACGGGATCGACAGGCCCACGTAGCCGACGTAGAGAAGCGGCGGGTGGCTCTCCATGTAGGCGTTCTGCAACAGGGGGTTGAGGCCGCGACCATCGGCCGGCACGGGCGAGACGGTCGCGAACGGACTCGTAATGAACGACAGCACGCTGGTAAAGAAGACGGCGACTCCCATGAGCACCGCGACCACCACCGGCATCAGCTCACGGTTGCGGCGGCGGTTGGTCACGACCACGAGCACCGCGGCGATGGAGAGGAACCACATCCACAGGAGCAGCGACCCGGCCTGGCTTCCCCACAGCGCGGTGATCTTGTAGCGCCACCCCAGGGTGAGATTGGAGTAGCCGGCGACGTCGGCGACGTCGAAGCGGTTGGCGAGCAGCAGGGTCCACATCACCACCACGGACGTCGTGGTGGCGGCGAACACCGCCCACACCGAGCGCTCGGCAGACCGCAGGAAACGACCCTGCCCGGCCCGTCGCGACCAGAGCGCGGCCCCCACGGCGTAGAGGGCGGCCGCGAACGCCAGCAGGAGCGCTGCGCGACCGACGAGCGTCACGTGCCGGTCGACTCCCCCGGAATCCCGCCCGGCATGGTCTTGCCCTGCTCCGCCTGCTCCTGCATGAACTTCGACGGGCACAGGGTGATCAGCGTGCCGCGATCAGCCTGGAACACGCCGTTCTCCATGTGGCCGGTGACGACGATCTCCCGCCCGTCCCGGAACGCATCCGGGACGCTGCCGCGGTAGACGACCGGCACCGACACCGCGGGGCGGTCCTTGTCGCGCACGCGGAAGCGCAGGCCCGCAGCCGTCTGCGCGCGCTCGGCGGCATTCGCCGGGCTGCCTGGCGCGACCGTGCCGTTCAGGCGGTAGGTCGTGCCGTTCGCGCTCGTGATCAGCCCGGAGGGGCTGCTGTAGGTCTCGAGGCTTCCGCCGATGCTCGTCCAGATGAGCCATCCGCCGAGGGCAACGGCCAGGGCCAGCGCGATTGCGAACCGGGAACGTGACTTCACGGCGTCCGACGGTAGCACCGGCGCGTGGGCCGACTGCCCCTATCATCACGGGTGAACCGGCCCACACCGCATCAGGAGGACCTCATGGGGCGTGACGCAGGGCCCGAGGACGAGAAATACCGGGAGACCCTCTCGGACATGCAGTACCACGTGACGCGCGAGGCGGGCACCGAGCCCGCCTTCAGCGGGGTCTACTGGGACCACCACGACGATGGCGTCTACCGCTGCGTCTGCTGCGAGGCCCCGTTGTTCGACTCGACGCACAAATTTGATTCGGGCACGGGGTGGCCCAGCTACGTCGTCCCCATCCGGCCCGATGCCGTCACGGAGCACGAGGACATCTCGTTCGGCATGCGGCGCATCGAGGTGCGCTGCAACGGGTGTGATGCGCATCTGGGGCATGTCTTCCCCGATGGCCCTGGCCCATCCGGGATGCGCTACTGCATCAACTCCGCCTCACTCAACTTCGATGGCCGCGACGACCCGGACGCGGGCGGGTGATCGAGGCGGATGACCCCGATGTCGCGTGGGCAACACGGCTCGCGCGGGCGCGGCGTGCCGAGCGAATGCTCATCCGGCTCGGCTGGCTGGTGATCGCGGTGAGCGCCTTCGCCCTCATCGTGGAGGTCCTCGCGATGGCCTACGGCTACGACGACCTCGCCGACGGCCTCGTGGTGCTCTCGGGGATCGTGCTGGGGGGCATCCTCGCGGGTGCCGCCGCCTTCGGCGCCGGGGTCAACATCGGCATCAACGCCGAGCGCCTCGAGCGCGAGATCGCGCGGGGCGCCGCCGGGCCTAGAGGCTGAGCCGGGCCTCCGGGGTCGCGGGCAGCGCATCGTTGTACGGCCGGCTGATCACCATCTGGAGGTCGCCGAGGGCGCGCGTGCGGAATCCGGCCTCGCAGAACGCGAGGTAGAACTCCCACGTGCGGATGAACTCGTCCGTGAAGCCGAGGTCCCTCACGCGGTCGGCGTTCGCCATGAACCTCTCCCGCCAGTGGCGCAGGGTGTCGGCGTAGTGGATTCCGATGTTCTCGATGCCCTCCACCTGCAGCTCGGATGAGGTGCGCATGGCCTCGACCATCGACGCGAGCGGCGGGCAGAACGCGCCCGGGAAGATGTACTCGCGGATCCAGTCGGTGCCGCGCCGGTAGCGCTCGAGGCGCTGGTCGGGGACCGTGATGGCCTGGATGCCGATCACGCCATCGGGGGCAAGCAGGCGATCGAGGTTCGCGAAGTAGGTGCGCAGCCCGTCGTAGCCAACGGCCTCGATCATCTCGATGGACACGATGCGGTCGTACGCGCCCTGCATCTGCCGGTAGTCGCAGATCACGATGTCAACACGGTCCTCGAGGCCGGCCTCGGCCACACGTCGGCGCGCCTCCTCCGCCTGCTCGGTGGACAGGGTGATCCCCGTGACCCGGCACCCACGCTCGCGGGCGGCATGCATGGCGAAGCCACCCCAGCCGCAGCCCACCTCGAGCACGTGGTGCTCGGGGCCGATGCGCAACTTCTCGCACAGGCGGCGGTACTTGGCCTGCTGGGCGTCCTCCAACGACTGCCCCGCGTGCTCGAAGTACGCGCAGGAGTACGTCATCGAGGGGTCGAGGAAGGTCTCATAGAGGTCGTTCCCGAGGTCGTAGTGGTACCGCACGTCGCGCCGGGCGCGCACGAGGTCCGCCGGGTTGGGCAGCCGCGGGCGCCGCGCGATGGCCGCGGGCACCAGCGAGGCGGGCGGGCGGCGGCGGACGTCCTCCGCGGTGAGCGCCAGGATCTCGAGGAATGCCGGCAGGTCATCGGCCACCCAGTCGCCGGCCTGATAGGCCTCGCCGAACCCCACCCGCCCGCGGCGCGCGATGCGCCGGAAGAGGTCCTTGCTCGTGACCGTCACGCGGGCGAACCTCGGTCCACTGGCCGGCGACCCCATCCGGTGAACCGCGCCGTCGGGCATCGCGAGCTCGAACCAGCCGCCAGACGGGTTGCGCAGGCCCCGCAGTGCGACGGCCTTCGCCACGGGCGCGAACGGCGAGCGCCCGGCGCCGGGGATCGGCCGGAGGCCACGATCGCGCGTGACCCCGCCGGCGTCCGGCGGGTTCGCGATCGACCCCTCTGACGGCATGAACTTCGGCTTCCTGTGGAACGGCACGCGCTTCCTCCAGAGGCGGACGGCCTCGACGTGGATCAACGAGATCACCTGCAACGGCATGAGCGGGTATCGGGCGAGGGCGCGTGCCAGGGCACGGTCATCGAGCTCCTGCCGGGTGCCGGTCAGCTGGGCCCAGAACGGCCGCTCGCCGTCCTGGAGCACGTCCATGCGGATGTCCAGCGTCTCGCCGGGCTCCCTCATCCGGAAGATGTACTCCTGCTCCAGCGGGAAGAACGGCGACACATGCATCCGCTTGTCATGCCGGAAGGCGTGCTCGCCGTTCAGGGGCTCGATGCGCTCCTCATCGGTGAGGAGGTACGGCAGCCGCTCCCCGAATGTGTTGCTCACCTCGGCCAGGACGCACCGGAGGTCACCGTCGGGCCCGTGCACGTAGAAGAAGGACACCGGATTGAAGACGTACCCGGCCACGCGGAGGTTCGTGACCATGGTGATCCGGGCATCTGCGGCCGCAATCCCCCGCTCCTCGAGGTGCGCCCGGATGTTCTCGGCGACGGGCCTCTCGGGGTCACCCAGGTGATCCGAGTCGCGCAGGCTCACGATGCCCGGCCGGTTGTACGAGAACAGCCGCAGCCGGCGGTCGAGATCAGGGATCTCATCGAGGTCGATCGCGTAGAAGCACACCGGATATCGGAATACGTGCTCGGCCGGGGTGCGCCGCGCATGGATGAGAGTCCCCGTGTACAGCGCCGACCTCACCAGGCAACCCCCAGCCCGCGTGCCACCCGCGCGGCGGACCGCATGCCGTCCTCATGGAACCCATAGCCCGTCCACGCTCCGCTGTACCACGTGCGGCGAGCCCCCTGGATCTCCTCGATGCGCTCCTGGGCCGCGAGCGCCGCGCTGTCGTATACCGGGTGGGCATAGCGCGTGCGCATCACCACCCGCCGGGGATCGATCTCGTCATCGCGGTTCAGGGAGACGCACCACTCCGTGCGCGACGACAGGTTCTCGAGGCGATTGAGCGAGTAGGTCATGGCCGGCGCGGAGTACGGGGACTGGCAGTCATCCACGTGATGATTCCACGCCGCGCGCGACCTGCGACGTCGCGGCAGCAGCGATGCGTCGGCATGCAGGCTCACGGCGCTCTCCGTGGTGGTGAACGCCGACAGGATCTCGCGCTCCTCGTCGCTCGCATCGGCGAGCATCGCGAGCGACTGACCCGCATGCGCGGCCATCACCACGTGGTCGAACCGGTGCGTGCGACCGTCGTCGGTGCGCACGTCCACGCCATCGGGATCGCGCCGCACCTCCGCCACGCCGATGCCGGCGTTGACCGCCGGCCCGAGACGGTCGGTGATGGCCCGCACGTAGGTGTCGCTTCCGCCCACGATCGTCCGCCACTGGAGGCGGCGAAAGCCCAGGATCCCGTGGTTGCGCCAGAAACGCACCGCGTAGGCCGCGGGGAACCCCTGCGCGTCCTCACGCCCTGCCGACCAGATCGCCGAGGCGAGGGGCACGAGGTAGTGGTCGACGAAGGCACTGGAGTAGCCCTCGGCTGCGGCGAACTCACGCAGCGAGTAGCCCTCGTACTCGGGGAGCAGCGCACGATCACCGGTGCGCTGGAATCGGACCGCATCAGGGATCATCCGCAGGAACGCCGGGCGGAGGAAGGCCTCCGGCTGCGTCCAGAGACGGACCCCCGAGAACTCCAGGCCGCACGCCCGGCACGTGACCGAGAAGCCCATGCGCGACGGCTGCGTGGCCACGCCGAGTTCCCCGAGCATCCGCACGAAGAGCGGATATGTCACATCGTTGTGCACGATGAAGCCGGAGTCGAGCGCGAGGCGCTCCCCGTCGGGACCGATCACCCGCGTGGTGTGCGTGTGCCCGCCGAGGCGTGCGTCACGCTCGAAGAGCTCGACCTCGTGGGCGCGCGACAGCAGCCAGGCCGCGCCGAGTCCGCCGATGCCGCTGCCGATGATCGCGATTCGGGCCATCGCCCGCCACGCTACCGATGTGGCGGCGCCCGGCCTGTGCTCGCGGCTAGCCTGATGCCCCAATGAGCACCGCGGACCCCGCAAAGTCCCGATCACCTCTTGTCGCGACGGTCCGCGACAGGCCCCTCACCTCCGCCCGCATCATCACGCTGGTCGCCATCGTGGTGCCGCCGCTCGCCCTGCTGTCGGTCACGGGGCTGCTCTGGGGCGTGGCCGTCGGCCCGATCGACCTCATCATGTTCGCGGTCATGTACGTCTTCTGCGGACTGGGCATCACCATCGGCTTCCACCGGTTGTTCTCGCACCGCGCCTTCAAGACCACGCGGTTCATGACGGCCTTCTGGGCCATCGCCGGCTCGATGGCCTGCCAGGGCCCGGTCACGCAGTGGGTCACCGACCACCGCAAGCATCACGCGCTCTCCGATAAGGACGGGGACCCGCACTCACCGCACCACGGGCACGGGCCGGGCTGGACCGGCGTGGTGAAGGGCCTGTGGCATGCACAGGTGGGCTGGCTGCTCACCACGAAGGGGCTGGAGCGCGGCGAGCGCTATGGCAAGGACCTCTACGCCGACCCGCTCATCCGCCGAATCGACCGGCTCTACCTGCTGTGGCTGGGGCTCTCGCTCGGCATCCCGGCGCTGGTGGGCTTCGCGTGGAGCGGGGGCTCGGTATGGCTGGCCTTCCAGTGCTTCGTGTGGGCGGGCCTTCTGCGCGTGTTCGTGTTCGATCACCTCACCTGGTCGGTCAACTCCATCTGCCACATGTACGGACGGCGTGACTATGAGACCGATGATGAGAGCCGCAACTTCTGGCCGCTCGCCATTCCCGTGTTCGGCGAGGCCTGGCACAACAACCACCACGCCTTCCCCGGCTCCGCGCGTCATGGCCTTCACTGGAAGCAGATCGACCTCTCGTGGGCGCTGATCTACGGCATGGAGAAGGTCGGGCTGGTGTGGGACGTCAAGGTGCCCACCGACGAGCGCCAGGAGCTGCGGCGCGCGAAGGGCCAGACGGCCCCCGCCCCGCCCACCTGAGGAGCGCGAACCGGCCGTCGCGCGCCTCGCGCGCGGCACTGTGACCGCACCCCTCGCGCGTGTCCTACGTACCGATTCCTGCGCGCGCCATGGCGCGATCGACGTCGTGCAGCCACGTGCCGGCGCGCGGCAGCGGGATGAGCCTGGCCCCGCGGCGTATCGCCACGCCGTGGACGGCACCGGGGATGCGCCGGTACTCCACCTGCGCTCCGGCCGCTCGCAGCCGATCCGCCCCGCGACGGGAGTGCGAGGGGCGCACTCCCGGCACGCCGGGGATCACCCCGTCGATGCCCCCGTGGATGATGGTCACCCGGTCGCCCGCGAGCTGCCCGAGGCCGAGCTCGTCTGGTATCCACGGCGCGAGGGCGACGAGGTCGGTCACCCGCGCGTCCTGCGCGCAGGCGATGCTCACCGCGCCGCCCATCGAGAAGCCGAGCATCACCACGCGCTCTGCAGCCGGCATGGCCGCGAGGGCCGCCGCGCCATCCGCGATGCATGACGGAAGCATGCGCCAGGAGCGCACCCGGTAGCGGACCTCGGCGAAGGTGACATCGGGGTGCTGCGGCGCCAGGCGGTCCACGAGCCACTCGATGGTCGGGCTCCAGTTTCCCGGACGGGGTGTCCCACTCCCACCATTCACGCAGAGCACGACCGTGCCCCCGCCGGGACCCCTGAGCCGCATCTGTGCCCCGGTGGGAAGGGAAATCTCCTGCATGGGGGCAGGGTAGTCGCGTAAGCGTCCTGTAATGCCCGCAACAGGTCATGCGCGGGATGTCGGCAGGCTGTCCTAGCATCGCCCCCCGTGCGCCATGCCACCGCCCTTGCGGCGGCGCTGTTGCTCGCCATCCCGGCGGGCCTCGCCGCCCAGACGCAGGCCCCGCCGTCCCAGGCCCCCGCGCCTGCCGACGGCGGCACCGCCACGACGCCCACGGGCACCACCGGCGGCACGGTGCTCACCTCCGTGACGCCCGTGCTCGGGCAGTCGCGACTCAGCGGTGGGCAGATCGCGTCGTGGTTCGCCAAGCAGCAGATCACGCCCGCGATCACCATCCCCATCCCCGAGCTTGCGAACATCTTCGTGGACGAGGGCAATGCCCAGAACGTCCGCGGCGACATCGCCTTCGCGCAGTCGATCCTCGAGACCGGCTGGTTCCGCTACGAGGGCAGCATGGTGAAGCCGACCGACAACAACTTCTCGGGGCTCGGTGCGTGTGACTCCTGCACGCGCGGCAACACCTACCCCACCCCGGCCGATGGCGTGCGTGCGCAGATCCAGCACCTCTGGGCATACGCCGATCCTGCTGCCGACCCCACCCGCACGGCACGGCCTCTCGTGGATTCACGCTTCCCATATGTGCGGCCGTACGGGAAGGCCCCGACCTGGGAGTCGATGGGCAACGGCAACTGGGCCACCGGGGGCGGCTACACGGAGAAGATCCTCGCCCTCTATGGGTCCATGCTTCGCCACAACGGACTCGAGCCCGAGACCACCACGCTGCGCACCGTCGCATCGGGGGCCCCCACCGGGCCGCTCAAGGTCATCGTGACCCGGCGCGGGGCCGTGCGCCTCGGCACCTTCCCCGGGCGCATCGGCACGCTCTCCACCGCGCTCGAGGCGTTCGGGCCCGGAACCACGCGGGCAGTATCCGGTACATGCCGGGTCACGTGGTCGTCGCTCGGGGCCGTCATGGTGTTCGCTCCGCCGAGTGGCGCCGCGAGCTGCAGCGATGAATCCCGCCTCCGGGCCGCGGTGCTCTCGGGCGGGCAGTGGGTGACCACCGCCGGCGTGACACCCGGCGACCGGGTCTCGAAGGTCCGCCGCCGCTACGGACGGAAGGCCGCACGCGGACGGACCTCCACGCTGGTACGCGCACGAACGGGCGCGCTCCTCACCGTGCGCATGAAGGGCGGCTCCGTGAAGGCCCTGCTCGTGCGGGTTCCGCCCTCGCGCTGAGCGGCACCGGCGGGGCGACCCTCGCGGCACCACGCGTGCCGGGCTGGCGTGAAGCGGGCGACCGGGCTCGAACCGGCGACCCTCAGCTTGGGAAGCTGATGCTCTACCAACTGAGCTACACCCGCGGGTCGCGCCAAGGGTAGCGCACGGCTACATGCGGTCGGGGGCCTCCACGCCGACGAGCCCGAGGCCCGTGGCGATGACCTGGCGGGTCGCGCGCAGCAGGTCGAGGCGCAGGGCCATCACCGCGGGGGCCTCCCCCACCACCCGACAGCGGTGGTAGAAGGCGTGGAAGTCCCGGGCGAGGTCCATCAGGTATGCGGCGACGCGATGGGGTGAGCGGCGGCGTTCGGCCTCATGCACTGCCTCGGGCCACCCTGCCAGCGTGAGCAGCAGGGCGCGCTCAGCAGGGTCCAGCGCGTCCGGGGGTCCGGCGTCGGCTGGCGCGCCGGGCTGCTGCGCGAGGATGCCCGCGATCCGCGCGTGCGCGTACTGCACGTAGTAGACGGGGTTCTCATTTCCCTCCGCGCGGGCCACGTCGAGGTCGAGGTCGAACGCGGTCTCGTGGCTTCGCTGCACGAGGAAGAACCGTGCGGCGTCCACGCCGATGTCATCGATGAGGTCGGAGAGCGTCACAAGCGTCCCCGCGCGCTTGCTCATCTTCTTCGCCTCGCCGCCCTCGACGAGCGACACCAACTGGACGATCGGCACCTCGAGCATGTCGGGGTCGTGGCCACCCGCGGCGATCACCGCGCGAAGCCGCGCGATGTATCCATGGTGATCGGCGCCGAGCACGTCGAGCAGGCGGGCGTCACCCCGACCCGCCTTGTCGAGGTGATACGCCACGTCGGCCGCCAGGTAGGTGGTCGAGCCGTCGGAGCGGCGCAGCACGCGATCCTTCTCATCGCCGTAGTCGGTCGTGCGGAACCACAGTGCACCCTCGTGCTCATAGGCGTCGCCCGACGCGATGAGAGCCTCGAGCCCCCGAGCCACCATGCCGCCCTCATGCAGGGTCGTCTCGCTGAAGAAGTCGTCGAACCGCACACGGAAGCGCGCGAGCACCGCCGTCATCTCCGCCAGCATCAGGTCCTTGCCGCGCAGGGCGAACACCGCGAGTGCCTCTGCATCAGGCGGATCCACCCGGTCCGCATAGTCGTCGCCCACCTCCTCGCGCAGGCGCTCGGCGATCCCCCGCACGTAGTCGCCCTGGTAGCCGTCCTCGGGGACCTCGGTGGCCAGCCCGAGCAGCTGTCCGTACCGCGCGGCAACGGAGGCACCGAACAGCTCCATCTGCCGGCCCCAGTCGTTCACGTAGAACTCACGCGTCACGGCGTGGCCGGAGTAGTCGAGGATCCGCGCGAGGCTGTCGCCGTACGCGGCCTGGCGGGCGTGGCCGACGTGAGGCGGGCCGGTCGGATTGGCCGACACGAACTCGATGAGGATCCGCTCCGGCGGATCAGCCTGCCCGCGCCCGTAGTCGTCCCCCGCCTCCGCGATCGCCCGCGCGGCGTCCGCGAACCACCTCGGGCTCAGGGTGAGGTTGATGAAGCCGGGCCCGGCCACCTCCGCCGATGCGATGTAACCGGCGAGCCCGTCCGCGTCCGGGAGGCGCGTCACGAGGTCGTCGGCGATCTCACGCGGGTTCCGCTTCGCCGCCTTCGCGAGCGTCATGGCGACATTGGTGGCCAGGTCCCCGAATTCCGCGTTGGCGGGGGGCTCCAGCGCGGCGGCGGCATCGGGCGTCCCGGCCACCGCCGATGCCTCGCGCGCGAGGGCACGGGCCAGCGGTGTGATGGGGCTCTCGGTCGGCACGGCGCGCGATGCTACCGAGCGCCGCCCGCGCGGGGGTAGGGATGCCCCGCGAGCTCGGCCAGCGCCCGGTACACCTGCTCGGCCAGCACCACCCGTGCAAGCTGATGCGGAAGGGTGAGCGGGCCGAGCGACATCACCTCATGGGCACCCTCGGCCATGGCCGGGTCGAGCCCGATCGCCCCACCGACGAGGAAGCACGTCGGCCGGGTGTCCTCGAGACGGCGCCCCATCCACGCGGCAAGGGCCTCGCTGCTGTCCGGGGCGCGCCCCCGGGAGTCCATGGCAACCACGTACGCGCCCTGAGCGACCTTCGCCGCCATGCGCGCGCCCTCACGACGGAAGACCTGGTCGTCGCCATGCTGGACGGGCTCCGCTGCCACCTCGTCCACCCGGAAATCCGCCATCCGGGCGATACGCGCCTCGAACTCCGCGCCGGCATCCGCGAGCGGCGGGCGCAGGCGCCCGACGACCACGAACTGGATGAGGCGGCTCACGCGGTTACTGTAGGCCGCGGTGAGCGACCGCATCGCCATCATCAGCGACATCCACGGCAACCGCCATGCGCTCGAGGCCGTCCGCCGCGCCATTCGCCAGGCCGCCGTCACGCGGATCTGGTGCCTCGGCGACATGGTGGGGTACGGGGCGCACCCGGCGGAATGCCTGCGGGTGTGCGTCACCGAATCCGAGCGCTGCATCGCCGGGAACCATGACCTTGCGGCGGACGGGCGCGTGCCGGTGGCGCAGTTCACCCCGCATGCACGCGCCGCGATCGAGTGGACCCGCACCCGTCTCGACCGCAATTCCCTCGACCGCCTGGCCGCGCTCGAGCCGGAGGACCCCGCAGATGATGTTGCCCTCTTCCATGCCAGCCCGCGCGACCCCATCTGGGAGTACGTCATCAACGGCGATCAGGCGCGCGCGGCCTTCGACGCCCACCCCGCCCGCATCATCCTGATCGGCCACACCCACCTCGCCGGGGCGTGGCGCCTCGGCGATGACGGCCGCCTCGACGGGGGCCTCGTCCGCGGCGAGGAGACCCTGTCGCTTGATGGCGGCCGATGGATCATCAACCCCGGCTCGGTCGGCCAGCCCCGGGACCTCGACCCACGGGCCTCGTGGGCCATCCTCGATCTGGACGCCCTCACCCTCAGGTTCAGGCGCACCCCGTACGACGTGCCGGGGGCGCAGAACGCCATCCAGGTCGCTGGCCTGCCCGCCGAGCTCGGCGCGCGACTCGCGGAGGGCCGATGAGCGCCTACCTCGACCACGCCTCGGCCTGGCCGCTGTCCGAGGCCGTCATCGCCGAGATGGGCCGCTGGGCGCGTCATGTGGGCAGCCCCATGGCGCTCCACGAGGCCGCCCGGGGGCCCGCGACCGTGCTGTCCGACGCCCGGGTGGAGATCGCCGCCATCACGGGATGGCCGGCGGAGTCGGTGATCTTCACGGCCGGCCCCACGGAGGCACGCAACCTGGCCGCAAAGGGAGCCCTCTCGGCGGCCGGCGAAAGCGCTCCGACGATCGTCACCGACCCACTCGCGCATGCCGCGACCCTGGCCGTCGCCCGAACGCTCACGCGCCGTGCGGGCAACCTGCGGCTGGCACCCGTTGATGCCATGGGGCGGGTGTCGCCCGCCGATCTCGCGTCGCTCGCCGCCGCGACCGATGAGGAACCGGGCGGCCCCGGGTGGCCTCCCCTCGTGGTCGTTACCCATGGGCAGGCCGAGGTCGGCACGATCCAGGACGCCCGAGCCCTGGCATCGGCGGTGCGCACGGCGTGCCCGGACGCGCTGGTGCTGCTCGACGCCGAGGAGACGGCGGGCCTCATCCCGCTCGATGACGGCCTCGGCGCAGACCTGGTGGTGATCGGCGGTCGCACGCTCGGCGCGCCAGCGTGGACCGGAGCGCTGCTCGTGCGCCCGGGCACCCACCTGCACCCGCTGGTGGAGGGTGGCCTTGAGGAGGGCGGCAAGCGCGGGGGCGCACACGACGTGCCGGGGATCGCCGGCCTCGCCGCAGCCGCCCGTGAGACCCGTGCCGACCGCGATGCACGCATCGCGAGGATGCGCGCGCGGGCCACGGCGTTGACGGAGGGCCTGTGCGCCGTGCCGCGAACGCGGCTGAACGGCCCGCCGGTGGCGGAGCGGCTCCCCGGGCATGTGCAGGTGTCGGCGGACGGAGTTGAGGGCGAGGCCGTGGCCCTCGCCATGGCGGCGCGCGGCGTGGCGGTGTCGCCCGGGTCGGCCTGCACCTTCGGCGCGGGCAAGGCATCGCCCGTGCTCGAGGCCATGGGGCACGACGAGGAGTCCGCGCGGTCAGCGGTGTTGCTCACCGCAGGACCGAGCACCACCGAGGGCGAGGTGACCGAGGCCGTGGCGGCCTACGCCGCTGCCGTCGAGGCGCTGCGCGGGATGGCTCCGGCGTGAGCGCGCCCCCCGATCGCTCGGTGGACGCCCTGGGCACCTGGTGCCCCGTGCCGGTGACCATGGCGCGCGAGACGATCGCGCGCATGGCGCCCGGCGAGGTACTCGAGGTGCTCGCGGACGACCCGATGGTGTTCCTCGATCTCCCGGCCTGGTGCCACGACGCCGGGCACGAGGTGCTCTCGATGGAGCAGCGCCGCGACATCATCACGTCCCTGATCCGGGTGGGATAGGGCGCACGCAGGCCGCGCCCGGACCTGCCGGGGCCTCAGCCGTCGGCGCTGACGGCCTCCGCGATCATCAGGCGATTCCACGCGTTGATGCCGGCGATCGTGAACACGAGTTGCACGAGTTCGTCGTCCGGGAACGCGTCGGCGGCGTCGCCCCAGACATCGGCCGACGGGGCGTCACCGGCATGCGCGAGGCCGTCTGTGACCGTCAGAAGGTCGGCAAGGGCGAGGGCCGCGCGCTCGCGGTTGTCGAACGCGGGCGATCCCCGCCAGTCGGCGGTGGCGGCGATCTGCTCGTCCCCCACGCCGGCCTTCCGGGCGCCCGCAGTGTGCGCATCGATGCAGTACCGGCAGTTGTTGACGCGCGAGGCGCGCAGCTTCACCAATTCGGCGAGCGCATGGTCAGGATGGCCCGCGCGCGTGAGGCCGGCCAGCGCCCGGTACCCGTCGGGGGACTGCTCCTTGACGCGGATGCGACCGGACAGCGCGCCCATCTACGCGAAGCGGTACGCGATCAGCGCGATGCCGATGACCAGGCCCGCGATCCCCAGGCCAAGGCCCCACCACGCCATGTTGCGGCCCGCGATGTCATCGCGGTCACCGATGTCGCGCAGTGCGAGGGCCCCGAAGATGATCGCGAGCGTCGAGCAGACCACCGGGAACACCAGCACCCCGACGATGCCGAGCACCAGCGAGGCCGTGGCGCGCCCCGAGCGCGTTCGCGGCGCACCGGGCTCCGAGCCGCGAGGGGGCGGAGGCGGCTGCTCGGCGGCGCCGTCGGGGTCCGTCGAGGTGTCACCACCGTCGCTCACGTGCGGGGTCCACTCCGTGCCGTCCCACCACCGGAGCTCGTGGCGGCCGGAAGGATCGGGAAGCCATTCCTGGGGTCGGGTGCTCATCGGCGGCGGATGCTACTTGCCCGCGTCCAGCAGGATGTCGCCGGTCATCGCCGCCGGCGCGTCCCATCCCATGAGCGCGCAGGCGGTCGGCGCAACATCGCCGAGGCGCCCCTCGCGCAGCGGCAGCCCGGGACGGTCGATCCACAGCGGAACCGGATTGGTGGTGTGCGCGGTGTTCGGGCTGCCATCCGGCTCCCGCATCACCTCCGAGTTGCCGTGATCGGCCGTGACCATGAGGAGACCGCCCGCCGCGGCGACGGCGGGACGGATGTCGGCCATGCAGCGGTCGACGGCCTCGATGCCACGCACGGCCGCGGGAACCACTCCGGTGTGCCCGACCATGTCGGCGTTGGCGAAGTTCACGACGATGAACTCACGGCCGCCCTCCCCGAGCGCGCCCACCACGGCGTCGCGAATGCCGGAGGCGCTCATCTCGGGCGCCTCGTCGTAGGTCGCCACGTGCTGCGGGCTCTGCACCAGCACGCGCTCCTCGCCATCAAAGGGCTCCTCGCGCCCGCCATTGAAGAAATACGTGACGTGCGCGTACTTCTCGGTCTCGGCCACGTGCAATTGCAGGCGCCCGGCGTCGCTCACGGTCTCGGCGAGCCCCTGCAGGACGTCCTCCGCCTCGAACGCCACCGGGTAGGCCCATTCGCGGCGCAGCCGGGTCATCGTGGTGATGGCCGGCAGCACCGGTGCCGGGCCGCGGTCGAAGCCGTCGAAGGCGCGGTCGCCGAGGGCCTGCGTGATCTGTCGCGCGCGGTCGGGACGGAAGTTCCAGACGATCACCTGGTCGTCGGGCCCGATACGACCCGCAGTCGGGTCGCCGATCACCCACGGCTCGATGAACTCATCCGTGACGCCGGCCGCATATGAGCGCTGGACGGCCTCTGCAGCCGTCGGCGCCCGCTCTCCACGTCCGGCGACCATGGCGTCGTGAGCACGCTGCGTTCGCTCCCACCGATGGTCGCGGTCCATCGCCCAGTAGCGACCGACGATGGTGCCGATGACGGTGCCGCGGGCCTCGAGATCGCGAATCGCCGGCAGCGCCGAGTCGGGCCGCGAGTCACGGCCGTCGGTGATTGCGTGCACCACCACCCGATCCACACCCTGCGAGCGCGCGGCCTCGAGCAGCGCCACGAGGTGGCGCTGGCTGGCGTGCACGCCGCCGTCACCCACCAGGCCGACGAGATGCAGCGTGGACGCCCGCGCGGCGCCCAGCGCCGCCGCGATCGCCGGCACGGAGGCGAGCCCACCGGGTGCCGCCACCGCCTCGTCGATGCGCACGAGCATCTGCGGCACGCGACGGCCAGCACCCAGGTTGAGATGCCCGACCTCGCTGTTGCCCATCTGCCCCTCGGGCAGCCCCACGGGCAGGCCACTTGCCTGGAGGAGCGTGGGCGACCCCTCCGCCGCGAGCGCGTCGAGCGCGGGCGTTCGCGCGAGGCTGACGGCATTGCCGGGCCCCGGCGGGGCCACGCCGAACCCGTCGATCACGACGAGCACGAGAGGGCCGCTCATGCGGCGGCGGCCACGATCGCGGCGAACGACCCGGGGTCGAGGCTCGCGCCGCCCACGAGCGCCCCGTCGACATCGGCGCACGCCATGAGCTCCGCCGCGTTGCCCGGGTTGACGCTGCCCCCGTAGAGCACGCGCAGGCGCGTGCCGTCCACCACCTCGGAGGCCACGCGGCGCACGATGGCGCACGCCTCCTGCGCCTGATCGGGCGTGGCCGTCTCACCGGTGCCGATGGCCCAGATGGGCTCGTAGGCGATGACCAGGCGGTCGATGTCTGCTGCCGTCGCACTCGCGAGGCCGTCGCGGACCTGCCGCGTGACCCACTCCTCTGTCTGGCCGGCCCGACGGGTGTCCAGTGATTCGCCACAGCACATCACGATGAGCAGGCCCGCATCGATGCCGGCGCGCACGCGGGCCGCCACCTGCGCGTCGGTATCCCCGGCGGCGCGTCGCTCGGAGTGCCCCACGAGCGCCCCGGTCGCGCCGGTGTCGAGGACCATCGCCGCGGAGACATCCCCGGTGTGGGCCCCCGCCTCCGCCTCGTGGACGTTCTGCGCGTAGACGGCGATCGACGTGCCCGCCAGGGCCCGGGCCGTCGCCTCGAGGGCCGTGAACGGCGGGCACACCGCCACATCCAGCGGCGCGGCGACATCCACGAGCGTCGCCAGGGCATCGCAGAACTCCCGCGCCTCGCCGACGGTCTTGTGCATCTTCCAGTTGCCCGCCACCAGCGGGCGCCGAACGGCGCTCATGCGGTCGGCAGGGCGGCTACGCCCGGAAGCATGCGGCCCTCCATCAGCTCGAGGGCGGCGCCGCCGCCTGTGGACACCCATGTGAGGTGGTCTGCGAGGCCCATGTCTCCCAGTGCGGCGCCCGAATCGCCGCCGCCCGCGACGGTTGCCGCCGGCGAGGCCGCCATGGCCTCGGCCACTGCGCGGGTGCCGTCGGCGAACGGCGGGATTTCGAACGCCCCCATGGGGCCATTCCAGAACACCGTGCCGGCGCCCATGATCACCTCGCGATATGCCTCCGCCGTGCGCGGCCCGATGTCCACGCCCATCCAGCCGTCGGGAATCTCATCACTTGGCACTACCTGAAGCGCCGCTCCGGCATCGAAGCGGTCGGCCACCAGGATGTCCGTGGGCAGCTGCAGCGTGCAGTTCACCTTCCCAGCGCGGTCGAGCAGGCGGAGCGCGAGGGCCTGGGCTGCCTCATCCTCGTGGAGCGAGGTACCTACCGGATCGCCCAGCGCCGCGAGGAACGTGAAGCACATGGCCCCGCCGATCAGGATACGGTCGGCCCGGTCGAGCAGGTTCTCGATCAGCGGCAACTTGTCGCTCACCTTCGAGCCGCCGAGCACCGCGACGAACGGTGCGGCCGGGGCATCGAGCAGCCCCCCGAGCACCTCGACCTCGCGGGCGAGCAGCAGGCCCGCGCAGGGGTCGAGACGACGCGCCACGGCGTCGGTGGATGCATGCGCACGATGCGCCGCGCCAAAGGCATCGTCCACGTACTTCGTGAACCCGGCGGCCAGCCGGTCGGCGAAGGCCGCGTCGTTGGCCTCCTCCTCCGGGTGGAACCGCAGGTTCTCGAGCATCACGATCTCGCCCGGCTTCAGGGCACGCACGCGCGCCTCCACCTCGGGGCCGGTGCAGTCCGCCAGCAGCTCGACCGGCTGCCCGAGCAACTCCGACAGCCGGGCAGCGCACGGCGCGAGCGAGAGATCCGACACGGGCTGCCCCTTCGGGCGACCGAGGTGCGAGCAGACCGCCACCCCCGCTCCGGCATCGAGCAGGTGGCGCAGCGTGGCCACCGAGGAGCGGATGCGGGCGTCGTCGGACACGCGCCGGTCCCCGCCCTCCGGCCCATCGAGGGGAGCGTTGAGGTCAGCACGGACCAGCACGCGCTCCTGGGCCCACGACTGCCCCGGCGAGTCGACCTGGACCAGCGGCGCCACTACGGCAGCAGCTTCTGGGCGAGGTCGACCACCCGGCACGAGTAGCCCCACTCGTTGTCGTACCAGGAGACCACCTTGACCTGGTTGCCCATGGTCATGGTGAGCGCGGTGTCCACCAGGGAGGAATGCGGGTCCCCCACGATGTCGCGCGACACCATGGGGTCGTCGCAGCAACCGAGGATGCCCTTCATGGGCCCGTTGGCGGCCTCGCGCAGCGCCTCGTTGATCTCGTCCGCGCTCGGGGCGTCCCGGAGCTCGGCCACCAGGTCCACCACCGAGCCGTCGGGCGTCGGCACCCGCAGGGCGATGCCGTCGAGCTTCCCCTTGAGGTGCGGCAGCACCTCGCCGATGGCGCGCGCGGCGCCGGTGGAGGTCGGAATGATCGACAGGGCGGCGGCGCGGGCACGCCGAAGGTCGGAGTGCGGCAGGTCGAGGATGCGCTGGTCGTTCGTGTAGGCGTGGCAGGTGGTCATGAACCCCTGCTCGAGCCCGAAGGCGTCGTCGAGCACCTTCGCGACCGGCGCGAGGCAGTTGGTCGTGCACGAGGCGTTGGACACGACATCGTCCGTAGCGGGGTCGTACTGGTCATCGTTGACGCCGAGCACGATCGTGAGGTCGGGATCGGTGGCGGGCGCCGAGATGATCACCTTCTTCGCGCCGCCCTCGAGGTGCTTCGCGGCATCCGGGCGCTTCGTGAAGAAGCCGGTGCTCTCCACGACGATGTCCACGCCCATGTCGCCCCAGGCCAGGTTGCCCGGGTCGCGCTCGGCAAGGACGCGGATCGGCGTCCCGTCGACGATGATCGCATCACCCTCGTGCTCCACGGTGCCCGGGTAGACCCCGAACACCGAGTCGTACTTGAGCAGGTACGCCAGCGTCTTGGCGTCCGTCAGGTCGTTGACGGCCACGATCTCCACCTCGCCCGCAGCGCGGCTCGCCGCCGCCCGGAAGACGTTGCGACCGATGCGACCGAAGCCGTTGATGCCCACGCGTACCGCCATCACCCTCTCCTTGTCGGAAAACGGTGGCGAGCATACCCACTGCCGCGGGGCGGGCGCAGTGATGCACGGGGCGCGGTCGGCGACGCGGGGACAAAAGGACCCCGCCCCGCCGACCGCGCCGGCCGTTGACTACGTACGGCTCTTCATGCCGCGGATGTCCCCGTGGGCGACGAGCCCGTAGATGATGAGGATGTCCACGACCACGACGATCACGCTCCAGATGGGCTGGTACGCGATGACGGAGGCCTGGACGGCCAGGCTGATGGCCGCCACGACGACTCCGAACACCTCGGCGTACGGGTTGCGCTGGAAGACGAACCACGCGGTGCCAAGAAGGATGAGGCCGATGATGAGATAGGCCCAGCCCCATGCCTCCATGTTGCCGTACAGGATCTTGTTGATCAGGTACTGCGACTGGTTCAGCACGGCCGCGCCGAAGATCATCTGGAAAATACCGGCGATCGCAAGCATCACGCCGGCAAAGTCGACCCAGCTTTGATTGCGCTGGGATCCCGCATTGGTGCTCATTCGAAACTCCCGGGACGTTTCCGGCACCGCGGCTCGCGGTGCGCTGAGGGGAAGTCTCGCGGGGGAGTCGGATGTAATCGTGTGAAAAACGACTCCGGGGGGCCCGAAGGCCCCCCGGAGGTGAAGCACAGGATGTCCAGACCGAGTGGCCTAGGCCTCCTTGGGCTTCGGGGTGAGCAGAGCGGCCAGTCGACCCGAGACGATGCCGAGAATGACACCGACGATAAGGGTCACCAGCGTGTCGAACCACACCCAGGCCCACGGGGTCGAGATAAGACCACCGAAGGCACCGAGACCACCCGGTGCGTCGCCCTCAGTCGCACCAACTGGTGCCCAGCCGTCCATACCGGTGGCAACCCACCAGAGGAATACTGCTGCGAAGCACGGGAAGGTTCCGGCGACGTAGTACCAGTCACCGGCGACCAGGATCATCACGAGGATGAACGCGAAGATGCCGACCCAGAGTGCGATGCCCCAGAAGTCAGGGAACGCGGCAGTCTTGTACGAAAGCGGAATCGTTACCAAGGCGGCAACGGTACCGAAGACCGAAGCCAGGAAGATCTTGCCGAAGGCAGCGTTGTCGCCACCAGCAGCGAAGAACAGGCCCCACGAAATAAACGCCGTGGGGAGAATGAAGTGGAAGTTCTGCGGCACACCGACGGCGCCCGGCGCATCAGTGCCGGCGACGGTGACCCAGTGGAACGTGAAGTTCAGCGAGAACTCAGTCCACAGGTACGACAGAACTCCGATGACAAGCGCGAGCGGAAAAATCGCCTTAGCGCGAGCACCCATTTGAGCTCCTTTGGATAGGACAGGGATCCCCGCTAACCCGAATGAGATGAGGTGGGCTTCGCGGATGCACGCAGCAGTGCTGTCGTGCTGACGGCACTCTACGGGCCTCCCGCTTTTCGTCACAAGTGCTACATACCCTTCCCGCAATGCGCAGAAACGCGGATTTCCTCGCTACGAGCGGGAGGTTTACGCAGCCGTAACGTTCACGCCGGATGTGCGGTTCCGGAGGCCGCGCGCCGATCTGCACCCTCACGGGCGAGCGGCATGAGCACATCGGCGAGGGCGGCGGGCGCATGTCGCACGACGTGATCATCCTCGGCGATGGCGGCCGCAACGACGCGCACGCCACGCGATTCGAGGCCAGCGATGTCCACCGCCACCGGCGCCTGGCCCTCCGCCGCGTACTGGGCCAGCGCGTCGGCATCCAGCGCACCCGAATGCACCACGACGACGTCCACGGCCCCCGGGGCCATCTCGAGCACGCGGTCCAGGTGGGCCACGGCATCCATGCCGTCGGTCTCACCCGGCTGGGTCATGATGTTGCACACGTACACGCGCAGCCCCCGGGATGCCACCACGGCCTCCGCGATCTCGGTCACCGCGAGATGCGGCAGCACGCTGGTGAACAGCGAACCGGGCCCGAGCAGCACGAGGTCAGCATCCGCAATCGCGGCAAGGGCATCCGGGTTGGCCGCCGGCTCGGGATCGAGCCATACCCGCCGGCATGCGCCGACCCCCGATGCGATCAGGGTCTCCCCGCATGCCTCGGAGCCATCCTCGCGCTCGGCCCAGAGACGCACATGCTCAAGCGCGCTCGGGATCACCCGTCCGCGCACCTTGAGCACCCGGGATGCCTCGCGCACCGCCTCATCGAACGAACCGGTCACCTCGGTGAGGGCCGCCAGGATGAGGTTGCCGAAGGGATGGCCCGAGAGGTCGCCATCGGCGAAGCGGTACTGGAACAGCCGCCCCATGAGCGACTCGTCATCGGCGAGGGCCACGAGCACATTGCGGATGTCGCCGGGCGGCAACATGCCGAGCTCACGGCGAAGACGGCCGGATGAGCCCCCGTCATCCGCGACCCCCACGATCGCCGAGATGTCGAGGTCGCGCCGCTTGAGGCCCCGCAGGAGCGACGACAGCCCGGTGCCCCCGCCGAGGGCGACGACATGCGGCGTGTTCATGCGGGCCCCTGCCCACCGGGTCGCGCGGCGTCGCGGTGGGTCACCGTCACGTCGAGTGAGTCGCCGTAGCGCGCGCCCAGGGCCTCGGCCACGGTGACGCTCCGGTGGCGACCCCCCGTGCACCCGATGGCGACGACCAGATGGCGCTTGCCCTCGGACTCATAGCGCGGCAGCACGAAGTCCAGCAGGCCGATGAGGCGGTCCATGAACCCCGCGTAGCCAGGGTCCTCCGCCACATACGCGGCCACGGCCACGTCCTCTCCCGTGAGCGCGGTGAGCTCGGGGACGTAGTGCGGGTTGCGCAGGAAGCGGACGTCGAACATCAGGTCGGCCTCGCGCGGCACGCCGTGCTTGAAGCCGAACGAGGAGAACGTCACGCGCATGCGCGGTCGGTGCGCCGGCGCCATCTCGCCCGCCACGGCATCGCGCAGCTCCCACGGGTTCATCGCGCTGGTGTCGATTACGGCATCGGCGCGCGCGCGGATGTCCGCGAGCAGGGCCCGCTCCTGCTCGATGCCGCGCAGCACCTCGCCGCCGTCCGCGAGCGGATGCCGGCGGCGGGTCTCGCGGAAGCGGGCCAGGAGGACGTCGTCCGACGCCTCCATGAACAGCACGCGAAGGCTGACGTCCGGCAGGTGCGCGATGCGGTCGAGCTCCAGCGCGAGGTCATCGAACCACGCGCCGCTCCGCACGTCGAACACCAGCGCCACGCGCTCCACCTTGCTGCCCTCGAGGGTGAACAGGTCCACGAGCGACGGCAGCAACTGGGGAGGCAGGTTGTCCACGCAGAAGTAGTCCGCATCCTCGAAGGCATTCATGGCCCCGGACTTCCCGGCCCCTGAGAGGCCGGTGATGATCGTCAGCTCCACCCGTTACCCGATCCCGCGAGGGTCCCGACCTGGTCGGGACCGCCCGTCTTGTTGAGGTGCTCATAGAGATCCCGCGCCACCTTGGGCGGCAGCCCGGGCACGGCCTCCATCTCCTCGCGCGACGCGGCGAGGAAGCGCTCCGGAGAGCCGAAGTGCTGCAGTATGGCGCGCCGGCGCGCGGGACCGATGCCGGGGAGCGAGTCCATGGCGCTCGCAGTCATGCCCTTCCCGCGACGCGCGCGGTGGTGGCGCAGCGCGAAGCGGTGGGCCTCGTCGCGCACCTGCTGAAGCAGCGTGAGGCCCGGGGAACCCTCGGGCAGCAGGATCGGCTCCGCCCGACCGGGCACGAATACCTCCTCCTGCTGCTTGGCGAGGCCCACCATCGGCACATCGATGCCTGCCTCGCGCATGGCGCGCATGGCGGCCCCGAGCTGCCCCTTGCCACCGTCGATCACCACGAGCGCCGGCTCAGCGCCGAGGCTGGGGTCCGGATCGCCGCTCGCCAACCGCGCCATGCGGCGCCCGATTGCCTCCTCCATGCGCGCGAAGTCGTCCGGGCCGCCGTCGTACCGCATGGTGAATGAGCGGTAGTGCGCCCGATCGGGTGCGCCCGCACGGAGCACCGTCATCGAGGCCACCGCGTAGGTGGCGCCGAGGTTCGAGATATCGAAGCACTCGATGCGCATCGGAGGGGCGTCGAGGCCGAGTGCACGCTGAAGATCACCGAGCGCAGCCGTGCGCCGCTCGCGCGTGCGTGCAGCCCGCGCGCGATCCTGGTCGAGCGCCAGGTGCGCGTTGCGCTCGGCAAGCTCCTGCATGCGGCGCTTCTCACCGCGCTCCGACGCCCGCACCTCCACCCCCGCCTGCCGGCGATCCTCCAGCACCGCCCGGATCTCGGCGGTCGCCAGACCACTCGGCACGACGACGAGCGGCGGGATCGCCATGCCAAGCGCGTAGTACTCCATGACGAACTGCTCGAGCACCGTCGATGCATCCCGGGATCCGGCGGCATCAACGAAGAAGGACTGCCGGTCACCCAGCACGCCGTCGCGCACCTGCAGCACCTGCACGTTGGCCGCCTCGCCATCCTCATCCACGGCGACGCCGAGCACGTCCATCGACTCTGCGGAGTCGCTGCTCATCAACTGGCGCTCCATCAGGTGGCGCACGGCGTTCAGGCGATTCCGGAACACCGCTGCGTCCTCGAACCGCTGTGCCTCGGCGGCCTCGCGCATCTGATGCTCGAGCTCCTGCTCGAGGCCCCGATAGCGGCCCGAGAGGAACGCGATGATCTGGTCGATCAGGTGCCGGTAGTCCTCGAGGCTGATGTAGTCGACGCACGGCGCCATGCAGCGCTTGATGTGGTAATCGAGGCAGGGAATCCCGGACGGGCGTCCGGGCTCGGTTCCCTCGCAGGGCCGGCTGGGGAAGATCTTGCCGATCAGCGACAGCGTCTCCCGCACCTTCGATGCGCTGGCGAACGGACCGAAGTACACGCGATCGCGTCGGTGGCGCTCGCGCGTGAAGTACACGCGCGGGTATGTCTCGTCGAGGCTGATACCGATGTACGGGTAGCTCTTGTCGTCGCGCAGCTTCACGTTGAACGGCGGGCGATGGGTGGTGATGAGGTTGCCCTCGAGGATCAGGGCCTCCTGCTCGGTATTCACCACCAGGGCCTCCACCCGCCCGGCGCGCGACACCATCTCCGAGATGCGCGGGTGCAGCCCGGCCTTGGGCCCCGGCCGCCCCTCCCCCGAGCCGTCCTGCCCGCGCACAGGCGCCTCGAAATACGAGAACACCCGCTTGCGCAGCGACTTCGCCTTCCCGACGTACATCACGCGGTCGTCAGCGTCCCGGAACAGGTACACGCCCGGCGCATCGGGCAGCGCGGCGAGCTGATCGCGGAGCGGCTCCGTGCCCATGTGGCCGAGTATATGACCCGCGGGCCGGGGCATCCCACCGTGTCGGGCACCTTGATCACCCCGCAGCCGGTCCGGGGCTTCACGGGGTACCGGGAATCGTCGGGCACATCGCACCACGCGGGCGAACGATCCTGCATGGACGTCGGCCGCTGCGCGGCACCACCGCGGGCAGGCGGAGCCGTGCGTGGATCACGCGAGCAGCTCACCCGCGCGCAGCAGCACTACCTGCACCCCACCGGCCGCAAGGGCCGACCCGCCGCCGGCGAGGGCGAGCACCCGCGCGACGTAGCCCTGGGTCTCGGCGTACGGCGGAATTCCGCCGAAGCGTCGCACGGCCCCCGCGCCCGCGTTATATGCGGCCAGGGCCAGGGGCACCGAGCCGAACTCCCGGATGCCGCTGGCGATCAACCGGGCAGCACCCGGGATCGCCTGCGCCGGATCGAAGGGGTCGCCGACGCTCATGCCGCGGGCCGTTTCCGGCATGAACTGCGCGATGCCCCGCGCCCCGGCAACGCTCACCGCGCGGGCATCGAAGTCGCTCTCCGCCTTCAGCACCGCGGCCAGGAGGGCCGGGGGGATCGCGGCCGAGGTGGCCGCGCGCGTCACGAGCGCCCGGTAGCGCGCGGGCACCCACTGCTGCAGCCCGGCGACGGATTCGCCCGCCGGCACCGTGGCGCCGGGCTGGCCGCCGCCGCACCCGGGCAGGTAGCCCCAGTGCCACTCCTCCCATGAGTAGCGCTGCACGAACCCGAACGCCGACGCGTGCTGCACGAGCCACCCATGCACGCCACCTCCCACCACCAGGTCGAGCTCGGTGGAGTTTCGATGCCTGCTGCGCCCCGGCGGGGCCACCCAGCGCGGGTCCGGGTGGCGGGCGAACAGCACCGCCTGCTCGGCATCCGAGCGGAAGGCGCTGGTGACGACCAGATCCATCCCCGCGACATGGATGGCCCGGTCCATCTGGTCGAATGCCGCGGCCACGGCAGGACACATCGGCTTTCCGTCCCGGTAGACGAGTGGGCCGCTGTACCCCCCGCCCGTGGCCCACCCCACCGGCCCATCGATGGGCAGCACGGCCCCGGTCACCACCCCGGCACGCGCCGTGGCGGTGACCTGCGTGCCGAGCGGTCCGGGACGCCGCACGCGCACCTCCACATGCAGTGGCATGCGGCTCTCCCCCACCAATCGCACGCCCTCCACGCGTGCGCCGGAGCCCTCGGCACTCGCCACCGCCGCACGACGCGCGGCGTCGCGCAGCCGGGACCGGATATCCCAGGGGTCCAGCAGCGCCGCCGGAACGGCATCGAGCAGGGCCCGCCCTGCCGACAGGGCCGCCAGATCAGCGGCAAGGCGTGCACCACCCGACGCCACCCGCAGGGCACCCAACGAGGCGAGGCCGAGCACGGCAGCCACCGCCAGCGCACTCAGGGCCAGCACCAGCGGCATCGCCTGCCCGCGCTGCGCCTTTTCGCTGCTCACGGCAGGCGCACGGCCACCCGCACGCGCACCGCGTCACCACGCGGTCCCAGCGCAGCGAGCGCCGGAGGGCGCGCCGACCCGTGCACCGTCACCACCTCGCCCGGAGGTCCAGTCGCCTGCAGCGCACGCGAACGCGCGCTGTCCTGAGCCTCGGATACCGCTCCAAGCACTGCCGCTACCTGCACGGCGAGCAGCGCCAACCCCACCAGCAGCGGCAGCAGCGCCACCACCTCGAGTGCTGCCTGACCGCGGCCACCGCGCATGCACGAGGCGGCAGCCCGCCACGCACTCATCGCGCCACGACTCCGACAGCACCCTGGTGCACCTCGGCCTCGGCCGACACGACCGGCCCACTGGTCCACGGAAGCAGCATCGGCACCCGCACGCGCACCACCACGTGCGACGTGCCATCGGGGTCATCCCGGCGGGCCACCGCCGAGTCTCTCGCGAGGCCCTCGCCAAGCACGCGCCGTGCCGCCTGCCGTGCAGGGGCGTCCACGGCCTCCGCACGCGCACCGGCACGCGCGGCCTCACGCGCCGCACCCCATGCGTGGGCGGCCATGCCCACCTGCACGACCGCGATCGCCGCCAGGGCGATGAGCGGCACCACGGCCACCAGTTCCACCGCGGCCTGCCCTGCACGCGGGCCCCCGCCGCCGGCACGTGCCGACCACCCCCATGCGTGCCGCACCCACGACCAGACCCACGCCACGCCTCGCATGCAGCCCACGCTATGAGGCAATCACGCACGCGAGGCACGCGAGGCGTGCCGGATCAGCCGCGCAGAGGTGCCGCCTCCACGCCTTTCGCCGCGGCTACAGCCGCCTGCTGTCCCGGATCACCCACCAGATAAGGAGCCCGAGGGCCGCGATCAGCGCGATGTACCCGAAGGGCGTGATGCGATCCGCGAGCAGCGGGTAGCCCGCGATCAGCAGGAACGCGATGCCCACGGCTGCCGCGACGACCACGAACCGCTGCCAGGGCTTCATCACGAGCCAGGCGAGCGGGTTCCGGCGGAAGTACGCGACGCCCGCCGCGAGGATCGCCACGACGAACAGCACCGAGATCACCTGCGACATCGTGCCGAGGACCACGCTGAGCGCGCGCTCCCACCACACGACGAGGACGGCGAGCCCCAGGATGATGATCGTGTTCCGAATGGCCACGGGCATGCGCCGAGGATACTGCGGCGCTCGGCTCTACAGTGCAGCCGTGCCGCGCCCCTCGCCCGATGTCATCACCGTCCTGCGCTCGCCCGATGCCCCGGGGTACCTCGACCTGCGCATGGGCACCGGCGAGGGCGCGCAGATGGCCACGGCCTTCCGCACCGCCGGCCCCGGTGCCGCCACCATCGGCACGGGCGAGCTGGTGATCGGCGCGCCGCACCCCGCCGAGACCGGAAGCCGTCGCCTGGTCCTGGGACCGGATGGCGCCCACTGCGGGTACATCGAGTACCGCTCGCGGCTCTCACCCATTCGCTGCGCGGTGGCGCTGGTGGGCGATGATGGCGACCGGGCGTGGGCGCGGGCGCGCTCAGCGCGTGGCGCCCTGCTCCACCGGCTGCGCCCGGACTCCACCATGCCCGACACCGCCGTGATGATCGGTGATGACGAGGCCGGGGACGTCGTCGCGGTCCCGGGCGGCTACCGCCTCCGCTGGCACGGCGTCGCCCGGCTCGACCTCACGGGCTCGGCGTTGCTGGCGCTGGCCCTGGGGATTCCCCGCTAGCGCGCGCGACGAACCCGGGGCAGCGCATCACCGGCACGGCCGGGTAGCGGGGCATGCGCGGTTCCTCGCACATGCTGAAGACAGAGCGACGAGTGGGCACCAGCCGCTGGAACGCACACCGGTCGCACAGCCCCGCGGGCATGCGACGCGGGGGCGTGCTCACGGCGCGGGTGCCCCCGCGCGCAGCGCCTCTGCCAATCCGATCAGTGGCAGGTCGCCGTCGAGGTCGCCGTGCCGGGCCCGCACCGATGCCGTGCGGGTCTCGAGCTCCCGGTCACCCACGATGAGCAGGTAGGGAACCTTGGCCAGCTCCCCATCACGGATGCGCTTGCCCATGCTCTCGCTGCGCGCGTCCACCTCGGCGCGCAGGCCCGACCCCTTGAGGGTCGCGCACACCTCATCGGCATACGGCGCGTGGCGATCGCTCACAGGAATCACCCGCGCCTGCTCCGGCGCGATCCAGAAGGGCAGGTCCCCGCCGGTGTCCTCGAGGAGGATGCCCAGGAAGCGCTCGAGCGAACCGGTGATGGCGCGGTGGATGATCACCGGCCTCGCCTCGGTGTCGTCGGCCGTCGTGTAGGTGAGGCCGAATCGCTCGGGCATGTAGAAGTCGAGCTGGCACGTGCCGAGTTGCCACGAGCGACCCATCGTGTCGGTCACCTGGATGTCGATCTTCGGCCCGTAGAAGGCGCCGTCGCCCTCCTTGATGCCGTACTCGCGATCGCCCAGCGCCTCGCGAAGGGCGTCCTCGGCCTGATCCCACATCTCCGGGGTGCCGGTCGCCTTCTCGGGGCGCGTCGACAGGAACATCGCCACCTCGGCGAAGCCGAAGCGGGCGTAGAAGCGCTCGGTGAGGTCGAGGATCGACCGCACCTCGGACTGGATCTGATCCATGCGGCAGAACACGTGCGCGTCATCCTGCGTGAACGCCCGCACCCGGAACAGCCCGTGCAGCACCCCCGAGAGCTCGTGGCGGTGCACATGCCCGAATTCGGCGAGGCGCAGGGGCAGGTCGCGGTACGAGCGGCGCGTGGATCGGAACACCAGGCAGGCGCCGGGGCAATTCATGGGCTTCACCGCGAACCCCTGCTCGTCCACCTCGGTGAAGTACATGTTGTCCTTGTAGTGCTCGTAGTGTCCGCTCTGCTTCCAGAGCTCGTCCGAGAGCATGGTGGGGGTGCGGATCTCCTGATAGCCCATGGCGTCCAGTTCCGTGCGCAGCGCCGACTGGATCTCGTTCACCACGACCATGCCCTTGGGCAGGAAGAACGGGAATCCGGGACCCGCCTCGTCGAAGTAGAAGATTCCGAGGTCGCGACCCACGCGGCGATGGTCGCGCGCGCGCGCGGCCTCGAGGCGCTCGAGGTACTCGTCGAGCTCGGCCTTCGTGGGGAACGCCGTGGCGTACACCCGGGTGAGCATCGGGTTCTTCTCGCTGCCACGCCAGTAGGCACCGGCCACCGACAGCAGCTTCACGTGGCCGATCTTCCCGGTGTCGTGCACGTGCGGGCCGCGGCAGAGGTCGATGAAGTCGCGCTCGCGATAGAGCGAGACGTCAGCCTCGCCCTGGCGCTCGAGCTCCTCCACCTGGTCCACCTTGTACGGCTGCTTGCGCTCCGCGAAGAACGCCGTGGCGTCAGGAATGCTCATGACGCTGCGCTCGAACGGGGCCTTCGCCTTGGCGATGCGGTTGATCTCGGCCTCGATGGCCGGGAAGTCGTCCTCGGTGATGGGCTCGTCGAGCTCGAAGTCGTAATAGAAGCCGTCTGCGATGGGCGGGCCGAACCCGAAGCGCGTGCCCGGGAAGAGGCTCATCACGGCCTCCGCCATGACATGCGCGGCCGAGTGGCGCATCACGTAGAGGTGATCGTCGCCGCTCTTGCCCGTGACGATGGCGATCTCCTCGCCATCGCTGAGCGGGCGTGCGAGGTCGCGGATCTCGTCGCCCACCCGCACAGCCAGCGCGGCCTTGGCAAGGCCCGGGCCGATGGCGGCGGCGGCGTCGTGTCCGGTTGCCCCCTCGGGCAGATCCAGCCGGTTTCCATCGGGAAGGACGACGTGCATGCGGCGCGCGATGCTAGCAACGGCGGCGCGCGCGACCGGATCCCCCTTGTGCCCGCGGACGGGCAGGCGGAGGATAGGTGTCGTGATGCGGTGGCTTCTGTGCGGATCCTCACCCACCCCCAGGGCGCGACGCGTCGTGCCGGCGGTGCTGGTCAGCTTGGTGCTCGCCCTGTTCGGCACCGTGCTGATCGTGTGGACGCCTGACGTCGCGAGCAACGGCGGCGTACGCACGCTCTACGTGCTCGTCGTCGTATTCGCGCTCAAGTTCCCGCTCATCGCGATCCTGTGGTGGCTCATCGCCCGCAACCCCGAATGGCCGGGCAAGCGTCCCACCTGGCTGCCCCCCGAGCAGGCGGAGATCCTCGCCTACCTCGAGCGCGAGGCCGGGCGCGCGGCCGAGCTCCCCGATGCCATCGAGCGGCTGGAGTACCTGTCGCAGGAGGCCTGGCACGTGGCAGATCGCCTCGGCGGCGAGGCCAAGGTGGATGCCCTCACGGTCGCGCTGCGCATCGACCTGGTGCGCGAACGCGCGCGCCGCGAGCGCAGCGAGCACTGACATTCCCAGCCGCCTCATGTGCCCGGCGGGGGCATGCGCTCGTGCGAACAATTGCGAACATCCGGTAAAGAATAGTCGCGACTGACACCATAAGGCTTGCGCCGAGCGCGCCGGCCTGCCATCGTAAGGCCATGCATTCAGCCTCTTCGTGAGGCCGCGTGCATAGCGGTACTGAGCGGCGGACGTTCCGAGATCGGGGGGTCTCGGTCAGCGCGGGAATCGGGGGGTTCCCCGCGCCGTCCGCCGCCGTCCGCTTCCTGCGATGCTTATCTCGTGAACGGGGTAGGCATCCGCGTGGGCCGCGCCGCTACGGCGCTGCTCGCGGCCAACTGGCGTGAGGGCATCGGCCGCAATGGCGAGTCCTTCGCCTACACGAGCCCGGACGGGGAGAAGTACCCGTACCAGTGGTTCTGGGACTCGCTGATGCATGCACTGGCCTGGAGCGAGGTCGACCCCGCGCGCGCCGCGGGCGAGCTCACGTCCCTCGCCGCCGTGCAGCAGGCGGACGGCCTCATCGGGCACACGATCTTCTGGGAGGCGCCCGTGCGGCTCGCGCGGCTGCCGTTCTACGACGTCCGGCAACGCGACGACATCATGACCTCGACCATCCAGCCGCCCTTCCTCGGGTGGGCATGGGCCGAGGTCGCCGAGCGCCTCGGCGATACGGCCTTCCGCTCGATGGGGCTGCAGGTGGTGCGCGACTTCCACGGGTGGATCGATCGCGAGCGCGTCGATGCCACCGGTCTTGCCTGGGTGATTCTCCCCGACGAGACCGGGTGCGACGCATCACCGGTGTTCGATACGGCGCTCGGCTGGCGGCGCCATGGAACCCCTGGCTTCGCCGCCCTTGTGGCCGCGGCCCGGCATGACGACTACTCGTTCGCCCGCATCCGCGCTCACGGGGGCTTCACGGCCGCGTGCCCGCTCGTCAACTCCGCGCTCGCTCTCGGCCACCTCGGGCTGGCCGCACTCGGCGAACCAGAAGCACGCGAGCGGGCGCGTCAGGTCACCGACGCCATCGTCGCGCACCTGTGGGACTCAGAAGCCGGCATCTTCCGCGTCGTCGGCCCGGACGGCCTGCAGGTGCCGGTGAGCGCCTGGCAGGGACTCGCCCCCGCGGCGCTGCCGGACCTCCCGTCGGAGATCCGCGATCGCGTGGTGGATGACTGGATCATGCGCACTGATCGCTTCTGGCCGCCGGACCCGGTGCCGTCGGTGAGCCTGGACGATCCCACCTTCACGCGAGGCGATGGGCGGCTTATCCCGCAGTACTGGCGCGGGCCCTCCTGGCCCTTCACGCCACCATTCGTGGTCCCCGCCCTCATGCTCGCCGGTCGGCTCGACGAGGCTGAACTGCTCGTGTCGCGCATCGAGGCCCGCCTCGATGCCCACGGCTTCCGCGAGTACAACGACCCGCTCGACGGTACGGGGATGGGCGCCCGGGCCTTCACATGCCAGGCCGTCGTGCTCGCGCTCCGCGCATGGCTCGATCGGCCACCCCTGCCCGTGAGGATGGCGCGGGAGGACTAGTCGCCGAGCGATCGCCGGAGGGCGAGCACGCGCTCCAGTGACGCCTCGGCGTCTGCGCGGAATAGGCGGCCGGACGCAAGCGCCCGCGAGACGGCCCGCATGCCCTTGGCCGCCTCGGCCTCGGTGGAGGCCACGATGATGAGGTCCATCCCCGCCGCGGCGGCCAGTACCGATGCGCCGGCGGTGCGTCCGTAGCGGCGCAGGGCCGGGGTGTCGATGGCGTCGGTGATGGTGACGCCGCGGAAGCCGAGTCCGTCGCGCAACAGGCCGCGCACGACCGCGGGCTCGAGCAGAGCCGGTCGCGGTGCCAGGGCGGTGAAGATAATGGACGACACCATGACCATCGGCACCTTCGCCGCGACGGCCGCGCGAAATGGCTGCATCTCGCGCTCGAGCACCGCACGGGGCGCGGTGACGCGCACAACGGCATCATCGGTGTTCACCCGGGCGCGCCCGAACCCCGGGAAGTGCTTCGCCGTCGCTGCAGCGCCGGCATCAGCAAGCCCGCGCGCGAACGCCGTGCAGTCGGCCGCCACGGACGCCGGCGCGGTGCCGAACGCCCGGCCATCGCGGAAGAGGTCCCCACCCGGGCGGGCGACATCGCACACCGGGGCCAGATCGGCGTTCACGCCGGAGCGCAGCATGGCGCGCCCGGTCGCCGCCCCCTGGCGCCGAATCGCCGCGGGCGTGAGGCGGGCCCCCATGCGCGCTGCGCTCATCGTGGGGGGCGCCCACGCGAGGCGCTTGACCAGGCCGCCCTCCTGGTCGACGGTGATCAGCAGGGGCGCGTCGAGCGCAGGCGGGCGCCGGATCGCCTGCAGCTGACGGGTGAGGCGCGTGAGCACGGCGCGGCTGGGAGCATTCCGGCTGAAGAGGATCACGCTGCCGACCTCGCCACGTGCGATGGCGGCCCGCATCGATGCACTCACGGTCGTCCCGTCCACGGGCCACGTGATGCGCTGCCCGGCGAGCTGCGCCGTGGTGGGTGCTCCGTGGGCAGCGGCAGGCAGCGCAGCCGCCATGACGATCAGGGGTATGCCCACGGCGGTGCGCACGATCGGCCATCGGCGACCGGTGCCGGACTGACCTTCTACGACACCGTGGCCCATGCGACCTTGGTCCCGAACGTGTTGTTCTGCGCGACGAGCGGGTTGGCCGATCCTGACGCGGACGCGGGGTCGGTCGGGATCCGTCGAACCACCACCAGCTCGATGTTCGACTGGGCGGGCATGCCCTTGACCTTCTTCAGGTACGAGACCAGGACGAGGCGGGCATCCGTGCGGTCCAGCCCCGTCGGGTCGGTGCCGGCGAAGCGGAATTCCCTCGTGGTTGGCCACGACACGACCGGCGCGCTGAACTGCTTCCCGCTGAGCCTGCGGAAGCCCAGCGTGGATCCGGGCAGCTGCAACAGGCGCTTCTTCGTGCGCTTGTCACGGAAGATGAACGTGAGCTTGGTGCGGCACCACGACTCGGCGTCCTGGTACACGCGGATGCGCGAGATAACGCGGACTGCCGGGGTGCCGTCGGGTGCTTTCCTCGTGCGCGCGCTGCGGGCAGCCTGCTGGAAGAAGGTCTTCGTGCACGGCGCGACCGCCGGAGGAGCGGGTGCGGGCGCGGGTGCGGGCGCGGGTGCGGGAATGGTCACGCTCGCAGACGCTTCCGGTGGCGTTGCGCCGGCTGCGGAGCTGACCCGGGCGGTGACCGTGTACGTGGTGCCGGGTGAGAGCCCGCTGATGCGTGTCCCGCCCGTGGACAGCGATGCGGTGGAGACGGCCCCGCCGGGGCTCGCGGTCACCTGCACATCCGGGTTCCGCCATGGGCATGTGGTGCTGTCAGGACTCCACGCGACATCCGCCCACGATGAACCAGCGGTCACGGTGATGGAGGTGGGCGAGGTCACGACGTCACAGGTCCAGTCCAGATACGTGGTCATGCGCGTGTACACACCTGGGTAGTTCGGCATGTCAGCGCATCCAGTCCCCCAACTGACAATGCCTGCGAGCCTCCATGTGCCCGACACATCGATGGCGAGCGGACCACCGCTGTCGCCCTGACACGAGTCGCGATTGGGCCCGGTGTTCGCGGCGCACAACATGCTCTCGAGGTCGTAAGCACTCCCATAGATTCCGCAGGTCGGTGACAGGGGACCTGCGAGCACGTCCACGGTCACGCCCTGCAACTGAGACGGAAAGTTGCTGATGCTCGTTGAGGTATTCCCCCAGCCCGTCACGAAGGACGGCGTATTCGCCGCAGGCCACGTGCTCGGCGACACCGACACCGGTGACGGGAGCGCAATCGCGCGGCGCGTTGACCCGCTGAGGTCCACCGGGCTCTCCAACGTGAGCACGGCAATATCGTTGTCCTGCGTCACCGAGTTGTACGTCGGGTAGGACGTGATCGCCGATACACCGATGCGGGTTGTCGCCTCCGACAGGTTTCCAACCCCGGCGAGTACCTGAACAGAGCTCGGGGCAGCGCCCGGAACACAGTGCGCGGCTGTCACGACCGCCGTCGCGCTTACGAGAGATCCCCCGCAAAACTGGGCGTTGAAGTTATCGGCAACCGATGAGCGGACCAGAGCGACCTGCCACGGCGCCTGGGAGATCGAAATATCCGAGCCATTGATGATCCTCGCCGACGGCGCATCGGCGCCGGTGGCCGCGCCCGCCGTAGCTGCGGTGATCACGAGAGCGAGGACAAGAAGAGCGCGGGTCCATACGGGCGTGCGCATGAACCGACGGTACCAGCGCCGCACCCGTGGCCACGCTGTGGCGGTGGGCGCCTAACAAAGTCCAAAACGTGCGCATCGCCTCCAGAACCCCTGACCGCCCGGGAGTGCTGCAGCGCACCCCCGACGGACCATTACGCTTCGGCATGCGCCCCAACCCCGCAGGAGGACCGAATGAGTAACGACCGCGACCTCGTCGCCGATGGATTCACCGAGACGGCATCCGACTACGAGGACGCCGTGCGCTTCAACATCGAGGGTGGGCAGCGCCTCGTGATGTCGATCCCGGCGGGCCGGTACGACGACGTGCTCGATGTCGGCTGCGGGAGCGGGTGGGCCGCCCAGGCGGTGATT
>JAPOLI010000079.1 GCA_029977205.1 bacterium | reverse complement strand
CAGGACGTGCCGTTCGGCGACATCCTCATCCGGGGCACCCGCGCATGACCGAACTGGCCCGCACCATCGAGGCCCTGCTGTTCATCGCCCCCGAACCGCTCGAGGTGGCGACCCTCCAGGACATCACGGAGGAGTCGCCGGCCATGATCGCCCGCGCGCTGGATGAGATCGCCACCCGCCATGCCGCGGACACCGGGCTGGAGCTGGCCGAGGTGGCAGGCGGCTGGGCGCTGCGCACGCGGGCGGACCTGGCCCCGGCCTGTGACCGGTTGCGCGCCCGCCCGCGCGAGGACCGCCTGTCGCCCGCCGCGCTGGAGACCCTCGCCGTGGTGGCATACCTCGAGCCCGTGACGCGACGTGAGGTGGGCCGCCTGCGCGGGGTGGACGTGGACAGCACGGTGGGCAGCCTGCTCGACCGCGGGCTGATCGAGGAGGCCGACCGTCCGCAGTCGGGCCCGGTCACCTACCGCACCACCACGCTGTTCCTCGAGCGCTTCGGACTGGCGCGGCGCGGCGACCTGCCCACGCTCGAGCGCTTCGAGCTGACCGGGCCGGAGGCGCAGGCACTGCGCGCGCGGCTGCAGCAGGCCGACCTGATCGCGGAGGCCGAGACCGGCGATGGCTGAGATGCGCGTGCATCGCGCCCTGGCCCAGGCCGGGGTGGCGAGCCGCCGCGCCGCCGAGAAGCTGGTTGCCGAGGGACGGGTGACCGTGAACGGTGACGTCGCGGTGGTGGGCCAGGTGGTGCGGGACGCCGATGTGATCGCCGTGGACGGCCGCAGGGTGCAGGCCGAGCCCATCCGCACGTACATGCTCAACAAGCCGATGGGCATGGTGTCCACCGCCTCCGACCCCGAGGGGCGCCCCACGGTGCTGGACGGGCTGCCCGATGACGTCCGCCTCTACCCCATCGGTCGGCTGGACATCGACACCACGGGCCTGCTGCTCATCACCAACGACGGCGATCTGGCCCACCGCCTCATGCATCCGCGATCGAAGGTGCCCAAGACCTACGAGGCGCTGGTGGACGGACGGGTATCGTCCACGGCGGTGCGCGCGCTCCGTAATGGCATCGAACTGGATGACGGCCCCACCCAGCCGGCGCGGGTGGAGGTGCTCGACCGCCAGGCGCCCGGCGGCACCTGGCTGCGCATCGAGATCACGGAGGGCCGCAATCGCCAGGTGCGCCGGATGTGCGAGGCCCTCGGCCATCGGGTGCGACGACTGGTGCGCACCCGCTACGGCGGGCTGGGGCTTGGACGGCTACGGCGGGGCGAGCACCGCCTGCTGACCTCCGCCGAACTCGCGCGCCTGGCCACGCAGGCGGGGATGGCCCGATGAGCGAGCGCATTCGCGCGATCCGCGGGGCCATCACGGTGCCCATCGACACCGCCGACGAAGTGACCTCGGCCACGCGGCTGGTGCTGGAGGACATGATCGCGCGGAACGCACTGTCGCCCGACGACATGGTGTCGCTGATCTTCACGGCCACGGGTGACATCACCAGCCAGTTCCCGGCCGTGGCGGCGCGCGAGATGGGGCTCACCGCCGTGCCGCTGCTGTGCGCCACCGAGATCCCCGTTCCCGGGTCACTGCCCCTGTGCGTGCGGGTGATGCTGCACGCCTACATGCCTGCCGACCGGCAGGTGTGGCACTCCTACCTGCGCGACGCCGTGCGCCTGCGCGACGACCTGGCCGAGGCGCCCCCGGCCTAGTCGTCCGCCGCGGGAGGCCTGCGCCGCGCGGACTTCTTCCGCGACAGGTGCTCGCGCTCCGCGCGGCGCCGCCTCCGCACCCCGGCACCCGGCCGGGTGGCGCGGCGGCGGGGGTCCTCGGTGATGGCGCCGATGATCAACTCGACCATGCGATCGATGGCGCGCGTGCGATTGCGCGCCTGATGGCGCTCGCGCCGGGCCGTGACGCGCAGGGCGTCATCGGCCGTCACGCGGGTGGCCAGCCGTGATCGGATGAGGTCACGCTGGCGGGTGCCCACCGGAATGCGCGCGATGGGCATGCGCACCTCCACCTGCGTGGAGACGGCGTTCACATTCTGGCCACCGGGGCCACCCGCGCGGGAGAACGCGACCCGGCCATGGCGCTCGATGGCATCGCGGATGCGGGCCGCCGAGCCGGGCGATGTCACGGCCGCTCCCCGGGCCCCATGGCATCGGCCCTCGCGGCGGCCTCGGCCGCCTCCTCGAGCCGCAGGGCCTCCTTGGCGGCCTTGCCCACCAGCGGGATGCGCGGCGCACCCATGGGAGGATCCTGGTACGGCCCGCCCACCAGCGGGACGAGGCCGGAGATGTGCCACATGATGCGTTCGACCGCGCGACGGTTGCGCCCCGCCCACGGTGACTTGCGGATGTCATCCATGGGAATGGGCGCGCCGAACCGAATGCGCACGGGCCCCTTGAGCATCTGGGAGTCCCAGATGGCCGCGGGGATCACGGTGACGTCGGGGCGCGTGGCGAAGTACCCGGCGCCCGAGAAGCCCGGACTCATGCGACCGGTGCGGGTGACCCCGCCCTCGGGGAAGATGAGCAGCGCCTCGCCGCGGGTCAGCAGGTCGCGCCCCATGCGCACCGCCCACACGTCGGGGGACTGGCGCTTCACCGGGAACCCCCCGATGCGCGACAGCCACCCATCCAGGAGCCGCGGGCCGAAGAGCTCCTCCTTGCCCATGGTCCATACGGGACGGGGCAGCGCGGCAACGGCCACCAGCAGCGGGTCGATGAACGCCACGTGATTGCAGGCGATGAGCGTGGGGCCGTCGGTGGGGAGGTTCTCCTGCCCAGCCACCTTCATGCGCAGCGGTCCGTACGAGAGCGCCTTCAGCACCCCCTTCGTGGGAACCCACACCGGGCTCCACACCCGGGGGCGCCGGCGTGGCCGCGCACGGATGAAGCCATCGGTCACGCGTCCTCGCCCCATGCCGTCAGCATCAGGTGTCGCGCACCACCGTGGTCGCGGTGCTCCAGCAGGTAGATGCCCTGCCAGGTGCCGAGCGCAGGGCGGCCTCCCGCGATCGGGATCATCAGCGACGGGCCCACGATGATGGACTTCACGTGCGCGGGCATGTCATCGGGACCCTCGTGCACGTGCGTCCAGTACGGGGCGGCCTCGGGCACGGCGTCGTCCAGCCAGGCGTCGAGGTCGCGGCGCACGTCGGGGCTGGCGTTCTCGTTCAGCGCGAGCGAGGCGGAGGTGTGCCGGATGAACACGTTCAGCATTCCCACCGCGATCCCGCCCACCTCCGGCAGGGCCTCCAGCACCTCGCGGGTGACCAGGTGCACCCCCCGGGGGCGCGCGTCGAGCCGGATCGCGCGCTGGGCCCACATGGCGGGCCCTACAGGCCCATTGCCGCGGTGGCCTCGGCCATCACCGGGCTGGCGATGGCGCGGGCGCGCTCCGCACCCTGCTCCAGGATGGCCTCGAGGCGCGCGGGGTCCTCCATCAACTGCTCGCGCTTCTCGCGGATCGGGCGGATGAGCGCCTTCACCCGCTCCGCCAGATCGCGCTTGTCGGCAACGCAGCCCAGCGTGGCGCTGGTGCAGCCCTCGTAGATCTCCGTGATCTCGGCGTCGCTCGCGCCCAGCAGCTTCTGCCACGAGAACACGTTGCAGACGTCGGGGTCCCCCGGGTCGTCCTTCTTGATGCGCTGGGGGTCGGTGACCATGCTCATCACCTGCCTGTCGATCTCCTCATCCGACGAGGCCAGGGTGATGGCGTTGCCGTAGCTCTTGCTCATCTTGCGGCCATCCATGCCCAGCAGCAGGGGCGCCTGCGAGATGATGGCCTCGGGCTCCGGGAACACGTCGCCGTACAGGTGGTTGAACCTCCGCACGACCT
>JAPOLI010000078.1 GCA_029977205.1 bacterium | reverse complement strand
GGCGGGCGACGCCAAGCCCTAGCGGGCGGGAATCGCGCCGGGATGTGCGACGGGGGCCCATTGGGCCCCCGTCGCGTGCATCCTCTTGATTTGCCCTCCGGCTACTGCCGCCGCGGTGGCTTGCCGTCGTGGTCGCAGAGTTCAGAGTGCCACCGCTGAAAGTGGTTGGCGTGCTGGCCGCTGTACGACCCCTCGGGGTAGTGCTTGTCGTAGAAGTCGGTGTCGATGTGCTGCGCCTGCGTGGTGAGGCGCTGGAACATCGGGTCCATCGCCACCGGGAACCTGCCGTAGGTGTCGTAGGCGTACTGGCAGTACGCCTTCACCATCTCCACGGTCTCCTCGTGCGGGCGCGGGATGGCCGCCGTGAAGGCCTCGTTCATGGACTCGGTCTTGTACGGCTTGCTCACATCGGCGTCCATGGCACCCCACTTCAGGGCCATGAAGGCGTCCACTGCCTCGTGCATGTCGTTGTAGTACGGCGGCACGAAGGCCTCGTAGTAGCCGTCCCGACCCACGGCATAGGTATTGCCGTCGTTGTCTTCGTTGAAGCGGAAGCCCAGGCCCAGGACGTCGCCGCCACCCATCACGAACTTGGGCAGGTACCCCGTGAAGGTCCATCCGCCCAGGCCCAAGGCCTGCATGGCCACGTTCAGGTTCTGGCAGATGAAGGCCTGCTCCACGACCATCATCGAGAGCACGCGGTTCTCGAGTTCGATCATGCCCATCTTCACGTTCTTGTTGATGCGGCCCTCGTCCACCCACTTCTGCAGGCCGGCGGAGCGCCCGCCATGGCGCTCGTCCACGATGTTGAAGGCATACGATCGGGCCAGGTAGATGAAGAGCACGTTGATGTACTCCATCGTCATGTTCGTGATGGGCACGAACAGCGTGGTACCCGGCTTGTTGGCGTTCCACTGGTTGAAGTCGAACAGCCCCGGCAGCGTGGTGGGCAGCTGCGCCCGGCCCTCATGCAGGCGCACCTTCGCGCGGCGGTAGAGGTCCACCACGAAGTCGGCCTGCTCCTCGATGGGCCTGCCTGACAGGGTGGATACCTCGCCGGGCTCGGGAACCATCTTGAAGATATCCAGCCACCACAGGCCGTCGTCATTGCTCCAGAACAGCTCCGTGCCGTGGTTCGAGCAAGCACTGGGCCATGTGCGGTTGGTCCACTGCACGAGTGTCGACATGCCGCGCTGGGGGTCGAGATCGGCAAGGGCCAAGCCGTTCAACCCGGTTGCCGCCATGACCAGGAGCGCCTCCTCAAGCTCTGAGAGGGGCACCGGCTCGTAGGGGGACGAATACTCGATGACGTCGCTCTCGACCGTCATGCCCAGGGCCACCCGGCGTGACTTGCGGTCGAAGACCGACTGGAAGTGCGGGTACGTCAGGGCGTCGGTGAATCCGAGCGGCGCGCCGGAGACGATCCCGAGGGGGTCGGCTTCGGTGGTCATCGTCGTCACTCCTTCGCTTGCGGGGAACGCGGCAGGAAGTTCGTGCCGGATGTGGCGAAGGATAGGACGGATGTTTCATTCCTGCCACGGCAGGGACACGCCACCAGGGGGCTGATGTCACGGTTTCATCGCGCGGAGCGGCGGTTTCGTACGGTATAAGCCGAACGTGATGGATGTTGCGCGGTGCGTGCCGCCTACGCGATGCGCCACACGTTGGCAATGAACGACGGCCCGGCGGGCCGGTATCCCGATGCGGGCTCGAAGGGGAAGATCATTTCCTCGGCCTCCGAAGGAATTGTGGCGGTGGATTGGGCAACCAGCCGCGCGCACATGCCGGACGCCGGGACGGGAATGACGTACTGCACGGCAACGTTCACTTGCTCCCCGGTGGCCGAGAGTGACTTTTGCGTTGACGAATTCGCCATGGGCCCGAAGTCGGCGTCTTCGTTGCACCCGCTCGAGGGCGTGGCGTACTGCCACCAGATGTGGACCGTTGCCGTCCCATTACCGGTCTTTCGCACCTGGGCCGAGTATGCGCCGGTATAGACCGCCGGCCCGGCCAGCCTCCAGTTCCAGAGGTTGTTGTCCAGCGAGATGCCGGAGGTTGGCGAGACGTCCACGTTGTTGAACAGGACAGGGATGACGACCTGCCCGGCAAACGCCGTACCTCCCTGTTCCTGCAGGCTGCTGTACTGGGCGTACTCGGGCGTGAACGCCGCCTCGCCCTGAGGCCCCTGAGGCCCCTGCGCCCCCTGAGGCCCCTGAGGCCCCTGAGGCCCCCCGGGGCCGGCTGGCCCCCTTCGACCCACCTTTGTCTCGAGTTCCTGCCACAGGTCCCAGCTCAGATCCGCCTGCTTGATGGTCCTGTTCCGGATCTTCAGCGACGTGACGGCGTTGTTCTTGATGCGCTTGGTTCCCACGGAGTTGTTCGCAAGACGCGTGTTGGTCACAGCGGCCTTCTTCAACTGGGCAGTGCCCACGCTATTCCGGGGAAGGGTGTAGGCGGCGATGCCGGTTCCGGTGAGCCCGACGATGAGGGCCGCAATTGCGACTGCCATGCTGGGGAGGTTTTGGCGATTCATGACTGAAATCGTGGACCTTTCCCGGCCAGTCCGGGATCCCCGCATGGGTGGTTAGACCTCACCTTTCGACTAGCGGCGAACCTCCACGCCCGCCGCATCACGGTCCCAGGTGTCGGGGGTCACGCCCGAATCGCGCAGTTCGGTCTTGCGCAGCGTGCCCCGACTGCGCGTGCGTACGGGGCTACCCCTCCAGGTATGCGGCTAGGCGGCGGAAGCTGCTCTGGAAGCCCAGTTCGGCGTTCTCGCCGCGGAACTCCTTCGGGACGTTCGTCTGCAGCACCGTCACCCGCGTGCGGCCGTCGCCGGTGCCCTCGAACGAGATGGTGCAGCGGATGTCCGACCCGCCGTCGTAGAACGCCACGTATTCGGGCTCCACCACCTCGGCGAACCTGCCGGTCATGGGCACCTCGTGCTCACCGACGCGCATCACCATGTTGAAGGCGCCCCCGGCCACGGGCTCGAGCTCCACGCTGTCGGGTGGGATCTCCACGCCCTCCGGCGCCCAGAAGTGGGGGATCGCCTCGGGGTCGGTGTACGCGGCGAAGACCCGATCGGGCGGTGCGTCGACCTCGCATGAGATGGAGAAGTCTCCTCGGGGACCGAACTGGGCGGCGGGATCACTCATGGGCGGGCACGCTAGCGCGTCCGCTCAGGCGATCTCGCGGCCGATGCGCAGTTCCGCCACGCGTCCGCCCGGGCCGAAGACGAGCGTGGTGATGGGCGTGCCCGCCCCGTTGCCCGCGATGGTCAGTGCGTCGCATGATGGGTCGGTGAGCGCTCGCGGGAAGCGGCGCCGCACCTGCATCCGCGGCGTGCCCACCCCGGTGCCGTCCTCCAGACGGATGCCGCGATCGGTGATGGAGATTCCCATCACGCGCCCCCCGGCACCGGCCCAGCGCGTCACCGCGATGCCCGTCCACAGCAGGTGAACCAGTCGTCCGGTGGCCCCCTGCACCACGTGGCGGTCGTCCGGGCGCCCCAGCACGCGCAACACCTGGCCCTCGCTCATCCCCAGCCGCACGCCACCCGCGCCCACGCCCGGGTGCACCCGGTGGTCGGGCATGGCCGGTCCGAATGCCGTCTCGCCGGGTGCGAGTGAAGCGGCGGCGATGGGGGCGAGCCCGTTCGGCGTCATGCGGGCGATGATTCCCGAGTTGGCCTGCGCCCCGGTCCCCACGGGTTCCGCCGGGACGGCCGTCGGGAACCGTGTGGTCAGTCGACGATCTCGAGGGGGTGCTGCACGCGGACGTCGGATCCCAGGGCAGTCAGGTGGTTGGCGATCTGGATGGCGCAGCCGGGGTTTGCCACGGCCACCAC
>JAPOLI010000077.1 GCA_029977205.1 bacterium | reverse complement strand
CGTCCCACCACTCCGCGCGCTCCGGTGGCTGGTCCTCGGTGTGCAGCGACGCTTCCTCTATCACCCGCCGGGCGGCCTCGCGAAGCGCGCCCTCCGCTTGCTCCGCCGGCCAGGCCAGGCCCGGTTCTCCCGGTGCGCCGAGGAGCTCGGCTCCGTCGCCCAGGCATGCGAGGCTGACTGCGTCCTCAAGCGCAGAGGTGCGGGCCAGCTTGGCGGACGTACACCAGAGGGCCAGCGCCAATGTGATGCGGGCGTCCTCGAGCAGCCGTGGGTCGAGGTCGAGTCGGTCCGATTCGTCCATGGGGCCGCAATCTACGTGCGCGAGGCCCGATCTCATGGCTGAACGGTAGGTTGCGGGCGATGCCCGTCGACACGCCCGCGCCCCACGCCATTGAGGCGCACGGGCTGAGGAAAGCGTTTGGAAAGACCCAGGCCCTGGATGGCGTGGACCTCACGGTTACGCGGGGCATGGTGTATGGCCTGCTCGGCCCGAACGGAGCGGGCAAGAGCACGGTCGTACGTGTCCTGGCCACGCTGCTTCGCCCCGATTCCGGTACTGCCACGGTCGACGGCCTGGACGTCGTTCGTGACGCAAAGGCCGTGCGGACGCATATCGGCCTTGCGGGGCAGTACGCGGCAGTGGACGAATACCTGACCGGGCGCGAGAACCTGGTGATGTTCGGAATGCTTTCCGGGCTGACCCGCGGCAGGGCAAAGGCGCGCGCGACGGATCTCCTCGAGCAGTTCGACCTCGTGGACGCCGCAGACCGTCCGTCGAAGGGCTATTCGGGCGGCATGCGCCGGCGCCTCGACCTGGCCGCGAGCCTGGCATCACGCCCCCCGGTGCTCTTCCTCGACGAACCCACGACCGGCCTTGACCCCCGCAGTCGCCTGACGATGTGGGGCGTGATCCAGGGTCTCGTCCATGACGGCACCACCGTCCTGCTCACCACGCAGTACCTCGAGGAGGCGGATCGGCTCGCACAGCGCATCGCGGTGATCGACCGCGGACGTGTGATCGCTGAGGGAACTCCTGCAGAGCTCAAGGCCCGCGTGGGTGGCGAGGGCCTGGAGGTGGCCGTGGTGGATCCGGCGGACCTGGGCGCGGTGCGCGCGATCGTTGCGGCGCATGCCTCTGACGAGGTATTCGTGGACGCCGAGCGCCGACGCGTGCGTGCCGCCGTGAGCGACGGCGCCCGGGCGCTTGCCGCAGTGGCCGGCGCGATCGCCGAGGCCGGCATCACCACCGAGGATGTCGGACTCCATCGACCGACCCTGGATGAGGTGTTCCTGGCCCTCACGGGCCGGCCCGTGACAGAGGACGAGGCCTCGGATGACGACGGTGCCGCGAGCGGCGACGGCGAGCCAGGCGGCCCGGGGGGCCCCACGTGACGGCGCCCGTCAAGGCACTGCGCGACTCGGGGATCATCCTCTGGCGCCAGTTGATCCAGCTGCCCCGCATCCCCGAGGTGCTGATCTTCGCGCTGATCCAGCCGGTGATGTTCGTGCTGCTGTTCCGGTACGTGTTCGGAGGCGCGATCGCCACCCCGGGCGAGAGCTACGTGAACTACCTCATGCCGGGGATCTTCGCGCAGACGGTTGCGTTCGGGGCCGTCGCCAGCGGCATTGGCTTGGCCGAGGACCTGCGCCGCGGCATCATCGACCGCTTCCGGTCCCTCCCGATGGCCCGTTCGGCGGTGATCGTGGGCCGTACCGTGTCCGACCTCGTACGAAACTTCGCCGTGGTGATGGTGATGTACGTCGTCGGGATCCTCGTGGGCTTCCGCCCGGAGGGGTCCGTGGGCGCGCAGGTGCTGGCGTTCCTGCTGTTGCTGCTCACGTCGTTCGCGTTCTCGTGGATAGGCGTCGTGATCGCCCTCAGCATGAAGACCGTTGAGGCCGTGCAGTCGGCCGGGTTCATCTGGCTGTTTCCCCTGACCTTCGCGAGTTCCGCCTTCGTGCCCACGGACACCATGCCGGGCTGGCTGCAGGCGTTCGCCGACAACCAGCCGTTCACCATCGTGGTGAACGCTGTGCGCGCCCTTTTCCTTGACCTCCCGGTGGGGAATTACGTGTGGCTCACGCTGGCCTGGATGATCGGAATCACCGCGGTGATGGTTCCGTTGGCCACGCGCCAGTACCGCAGGCGCAGCGGCTGAGGCCGCACACGGCTCTACCGCTTCGGGCCCTCCCCAACCAGGGCCTCAAGGTCGTCCAGCCGCGAGCGCAGCTCCGCGATGAGCGCGGCGGGGTCTGTGTCAGGGTGGCCGGTCGCCCGGGTTGGACCCTGACCGCCTGCGGTGGCATCCCCCGTCGCGCTGCCTGCCCCATCGCCCTCAGATGGGGACGCGAGGAACGTGGAAGCCACCCATGCCGTGAAGATGGAGATGAGGGCGACGCCCGAGAAGATCATGATCGTGGCCACCACCTCCCCGCCGGCGGTCACCGGGTAGTAGTCCCCGTATCCCACCGTGGTGATGGTGACGACCCCCCACCACAGCGCCTCCCCACCCGTTTCGATGTTTGCGCCGGGCACGCCTGACTCGAACCAGAGGACCAGGATCCCACCGACCTCGAGCACGATCGTGAGAAAGGCCAGCACGAGGAAGAAGGTGCCCTGTGCGCGGTTTGCGACGAACCACTGGATGCTCGCACGCCAGCCGAACTGCTTGAAGCCCTGGAGCACGCGGAGCAGGCGGAACAGGCGCAGCAGGCGCCCATACGGAAGGCTTCCGAGCAGGTCCAACCATCCGCCTCCCCGGTTCATGTAGTGCCAACGGGCCCCCTTTGCGAGCCGGAGCCGGTACGCGAAGTCACCCAACAGGATGACCGTGAAGATCGGCTCCATAAAGATGAGCAGGCCGCGGATGTCATGCGGATTGCCGAGCGGCAGCACGATGAGTATCCAGTTGACGATCGACAGCAGGGTGACGACGATGATGAACACGTCGTAACCGGGCTTGATGCTGCCGAGGACGGCCCGCTGCTGGGCTGCCGGGCTGGCCGTGGTGGGCGTCTGGGGCACGCGTTCGGTTTCGCCCGCCGCCCGCATTGTCCTTGTGAGCGCCCCGGGCGGGGCCGGCGTCAGCCGAGCAGGGCTGAAGCGGCGCGGGTGGCCGTGATGGCATCGTCGACCGCGCGCGTGGTCCCGGAGGTGGCCGAGAGATCGGGGAGTCTGTCCTCAGACGTCCAGCCCGTGGCCGGGTGCCTGCACCCGGCGTCTGCGGCGATCTGCACCCACGAATCCGGCATCGAGGGCGGCAGGTCCACACCGGCCATCCGCGCCATGAGCATGGCCCACGCCCTGGGCGGTGCGTTGCAGGGGTCGTAGCCCCCGCCCGCGAGCACCACCCAGCGCCCGTCGCACGCCTCATCCGCCAGCGCGCTCAGGGCCTCCCACAAGTGTGGGTATACCGCCATGGTCGTGCGCATGTGCGACAGCGGATCGGCATGGTGATGATCCACCCCGCACTGGGAGACCAGCACGTCCGGGCCAAATGCTTGCACCGCCGGCAGCACCACCTCGGCCATCGCACGGCGGTAGGCGTCATCCCCGGCCTCGGGCGGCAGGGCGAGGTTGACGGCGCTCCCCGGGGCATCCGGCCCCCCGATCTCGTCCGGAAAGCCCGAGTTCGGGAAGAGGTACCGGCCGCTCTCGTGCACGGACACCGTGAGCACCTCGGGGTCATTCCAGAAGAAGCCCTGGGTGCCGTCCCCGTGGTGGACGTCGAGATCCACGTATGCGATGCGGCGCACCCCGCATCCCTTCAGGGCGACGATCGCGACGGCAGTGTCGTTGTACACCCCGAAGCCGTTCATCCGATGAGGCAGGCCGTGATGTGCCCCGCCCGCAGGCAC
>JAPOLI010000076.1 GCA_029977205.1 bacterium | reverse complement strand
GGTGCTGGCAATTACAGCGGGCTGGGTGCTGGCCAGAGGGGGTTTGCGTATTGGCGTTGCCGAGCAGGCACAGCTCCCTTCACAGTATTACCGGGGCTTTAACTTCTTGCTCGATGGTGAGGAGGAAGACGCCGTCGATGCCTTCACCGGGCTGGCGGCGGTGGCCGCGGTCACCGACCGCATCACGCTGGGCACCGCCGTGCTGTCGGCCTCGTACCGCCCCGCGCCCCTGGCAGCAAAGATGGCCTCGGTGCTGGACGTCATCAGCGGCGGACGGCTCGTGCTGGGCATCGGGACCGGATCGGACGCCGCCGAGCACCGTGCGTACGGGTACCCCTTTCCGCCCGCCCGCGCGCGCACCGAGGGCCTGGTGGAGGCCCTCGACGTGCTGGAGGCCATGTGGAGATCGCCCAATGGCGCCTCAGTCGCGGGGTCGATCGACGAGGCCCCGTGCAATCCGCCACCCATCACCCTCCCCCGGCCGCCGGTGCTGGTGGCCGCCCACCGGCCGGGCCTGCTGCGGATCGCAGGGGCACGGGCCGACGGGCTGTTCGCCGCATTCCTCACGCCGGAGGACCTGCGGGAGCGGGTCGCCATCGCCCGCAATGCACGGCTCGAGGCCGGCGGACCCGATGACCTGCGCGTGGCCGTGTATCTGTACGCGCTGCCCATGCGCGACGAGGATGAGGCCCTCGGCTGGATCGCCCCCGAGGCGCGCGCACTCCGGGCGTCACCCCGGGCGCTGCTGAAGTGGCTCGGCACCCGGGGTCTGGTGGCACCGCCCGCGGCAATCGCGGCCGCGCTCGCGCGCTACGCCGATGCCGGGGCCACCGACGCCGTGCTGGTACTGCCCAACCGCGTACCGCCGGAGGTGAGCGACGCCCTGGCCGAGGTGCGCACCGTGAACCCCGACGTGGGCGGCGCAGAGCACCCCGCGCCGAGCGGCGAAACGGGACGGGCCGCATCCGCGCGCCACAACCTGGTGGACCTGCTGGTGGAGCAGCACCGTCGCGCGGGGCGCGGCGGGAACCCCGCGGTGAGCGACCACGACGGCACCTGGGACTACGACGCGCTGTCACTCGCCATGCGGAGGGCGGCGGCCGCGCTCCGGGCAGCCGGACTGCGCGCAGGGCAGCACGTGGCCGTGGTCATGCGCGACGGACGCCCCTGGGTGCAGGCCGTGCTGGGCGTGGCCGCGGCCGGGGGCGTGGCGATACCCCTCGACCCCGACACCAACCCCGGGGCACTGGAGGACGTGCTGGCCGACGCCGCGGTGGCGATGGTGGTGGCCGACGATACGGTGCCCGGCGGTTCATGGCGGGTGGTCGGCAGCGACGTGCTGGACGCAGGGCGGGCCGCGGGTATCGCGCCAGTGCACCCGGAGGACCTCGCCTACATCATCTACTCGTCGGGATCCACGGGGCGGCCGAAGGGCGCTATGCACGCGCATCGCGACATGCGGACCTCCGCGGAGGGCTACGCCGAACGGGTGCTGGGCCTCGCCCCCGGCGACACGTGCCATGCGGTATCGCGCGGCTTCACCTCCCTGGGATTCGGCAACGGGTTCTTCCGGCCCCTCGGGCGCGGAGCACATGTGGTGCACCTGCCCACCCGCCCGACCGTCCGCACCGTCACCCGCGCGTGCGCCGCGCATGGGGTGACGGTGCTCTCCGGAGTGCCCACGTTCTGGTCGCAGCTGGCCGCCTTCCTCGACCGCCACCCCGGCGAGCGCCCCACGCTGCGGGGCCTGCGGCTGGGGGTGTCGTCCGGCGACTCCCTGCCCGGGCCGGTGCTTGAGCAGCTGGCCAAGGTGCTGCCCGACCTCGACGTGCTGGAGGGGTTCGGGTGCTCTGAGGTGTCCAACATCGTGCTGTCCACGCGGGAGGGCGAGCACCTGCCCGGGTGTTTGGGTCGCCCCGTTCCGGGCGCCGAAGTGTCGCTGCGCGATGAGGACGGCGCGCCAGTGGCGCCCGGAACGCCCGGGCGCTTGTGGATTCGGTCCGGGAGCAACACGTCCGGGTACTGGCGACGCGCCGAGCTGACCCGCGACCTGCTGCACGGCGAGTGGGTGCGCATGGGCGACATGCTGGTGGAGGACGACGGGGTGTACCGGCACGTGGGGCGCGCGGACGACCTGTTCAAGGTGGATGCCATGTTCGTAAGCCCCGTGCAGGTGGAGGCCGTGGTGCTGGAGCACCCCGCCGTGGCCGAGGCCGCCGTGGTGGGGCGTGCCGACGCGCGGGGCCTGATGCGCGCCGTGGCGGTGGTGGTGGCACGCGACGGCGCGGATCGCGAGGGCGCGGACGATCAGATCCGGCGCTCGGTGGCCCATGCGCTGGGTCCGCACTGCGCGCCCGCGGAGATCGAGTGGCGCGACGGGTTGCCCCGGCTGCCGTCGGGCAAGGTTGCACGCCGCGCCCTGCGCGACGGTAGGGGCCCTTCAAGCTCTTAGAAAACGCGGGGTCCAGGCGCCGCCGAACGGCGGGCGGGTCGGCGCGCCCCGGCTCATACCGTCGCCTCAATGTCGACGGTCACCGGGGCAGTCCTCATCACCCTGCTGGCAGGCTTGGCAACCGGGCTCGTCGGGCTCGTCGCCGTGTCGGGCCGGCGCGGCAGCCCCGCGTTCCTTGCCAGCGCCCTGGCCTTCAGCGCCGGGGCGACGCTGTACGTGTCGTTCGCCGAGATCATGCCGAAGGCGATCGAGGCGCTGGGCGGCGGGACCGGATCCCGGGGCCTGGCCGTGGTCAGCGCCGGATTCTTCGCCGGCATCGCGGCCATGGCGCTGCTGGATCGCCTGCCGGCACTCATGCAGGCGCGGGGCCACGCCCGCGCCGCGGGCGAGGGGGGCGCCGCGCGCAACCGACTGCTGCGCATTGGGATCCTCATCGGCCTCGTGGTGGCACTGCACAACTTCCCCGAGGGCCTGGCCACGTTCCTGGTGCTGATCGAGCAGCCCGAGATGGGGCCGGCCATCACGGCGGCAATCGCCATCCAGAACATCCCGGAGGGCATCGCTGTCGCCGCACCCATCCATGTGGACACCGGCAGCCGCGTCCGCGCGGTCGGGGCATCCCTGGTCGCGGGCCTTGCCGAGCCGATCGGAGCGCTGGCCGGCTACGCAGTGCTCGAGCCTGTGCTCGGGGATGCCGTGTTCGGCTTCGTGTTCGCCTGCGTCGCAGGGGTAATGGTGTTCATCTCCCTCCACGAGCTGCTGCCCGCGTCGCACGAGCACGGGCGTCCGCTGCTGGCCACCAACGGGGCCCTCGCCGGCATGTTCGTGATAGCCGTGCCGCTGGTGCTGCTGCTGGCCTAGTCCGCGAGCAGGGCACCAAGGTCGTCCGCCACGGCCACGGGGCGCGCACCGCGCCAGGCGTCGGCCTCATCGCGGGTGGTCACCCCGCTCAGCACCAGCGCAGCATCCAGCCCGGCGGCCACCGCGCCGCCCACGTCGGACTCCAGGCGGTCACCCACGGCCAGCACCGGCCCGTCCACGGCAAGGCGCTCACGGGCAATGCGCCAGGCGTCCGGGCCGGGCTTGCCCACCGCGACGGCCTCCGCGCCCGACGCGTATTCCACATAGGCCATGACCGCCCCGGTGCCCGGGACCACGCCGTTCTCCGACGGCACCAGCCGGTCACGACCGGTGGCGATAACCGGTGCCCCCCGGTGCGCGGCGCGCACCGCCCAGGTGAGCTCCCGGTAGGACAGGTCGGGATGCCCCGCCAGCACCACCACGTCGGCGTCCGCCACGTGCGACTCGCGGGACACCACGCGCAGGCCCGCCGCCTGGACATGGCGCACCATCGCAGGGCTCCCCACCACCACGGCCACGCCACCGGCGAAGCGCTCTGCCAGGTACCCCTGCATCACCCCCCCGGACGTCACCACCTCGTGCGCCGAGC
>JAPOLI010000075.1 GCA_029977205.1 bacterium | reverse complement strand
GCCCGGCAGGGCCGCCACCTCATCCCCCACCCGCACGGTGCCGCTGGCGATACGCCCGGCCAGCGCGCGCACGTCGGCGCCGCCCTCGTCGTAGCGGGTCACCCACTGCACCGGCATCCGGAAGGCCTCATCCGCGATGGGGCGGTCGAGGTCGTGCAGCACCTCGAGCACCGTGGGCCCTGAGTACCACGGCAGCTTCTCCGAGCGCTGCGTGATGTTGATGCCCTCCAGCGCCGAGAGCGGGATGGCGGTGATGCGGGGGCCGTCCACCGCCTGCGAGGCAGCGATGAGCTCATCGGCCAACTCGGCGAACCGGCCCTCGTCGTAGCCGACCAGGTCGATCTTGTTGACGCAGGCGATCACCTCTTCCACGCCCAGCATGGCGCAGATGGCCAGATGCCGTCGCGTCTGGGAGGTCAGGCCGTTCCCCGCATCCACCAGGAGGATGGCCACGTCGGCGCCCGCGGCGGCCGTGACCATGTTGCGGGTGTACTGCTCGTGCCCCGGGGCATCACCCAGCAGGATGCGGCGCCCATTGGCATCGAACGAGCGGTAGGCAACGTCGATGGTGATGCCCTGCTCGCGCTCGGCGCGCAGGCCGTCGGTGAGCAGCGCGAGGTCGAGGAACTTGCGGCCGCGCTTGCGGCTGGCCTCCTCCACGTGCGCGATCTCGTCGGCATTCAGGTGGCCGGTCTCGTACAGAAGACGGCCGATCAGCGTGCTCTTGCCGTCGTCCACCGAACCAACCGCCACGGCATGGAGCATGGGGCTCTCGAGCGGCACTAGAAGTAGCCCCCGCGCTTGCGATCCTCCATGGCCGCCTCGCTGGTCCGGTCATCCGCCCGGCTGGCGCCCCGCTCGCTCACGTCGCTCGCGCGCGTCTCGGCGAGGACCTGCTCCACAGTGCCCGCGGTGCTGAGCGTGCACGCGGTGCATGTGGCGTCACCCACGGTGCGGAAGCGCACCATCGCCGTGGAGACCTCCTCGCCGGGCAGGCGCTCGACGAAGTCGGCGGCCGCCATGAGCATGCCGTCACGCGTGAACACCTCGCGCTCATGGGCGAAGTAGATGGAGGGCAGGCGCAGCCCCTCGCGCTGGATATACGCCCAGATATCGACCTCGGTCCAGTTGCTCAACGGGAACACGCGGAAGTGCTCGCCCTTGCGCAGCTTGGTGTTGTAGACACCCCACGGCTCGGGGCGCTGGTTGCGCGGGTCCCACTGGCCGAACATGTCGCGGTGGCTGAACACCCGCTCCTTGGCACGCGCACGCTCCTCGTCCCGGCGCGCTCCGCCGAAGCAGGCGTCGAACTGGTGCTCGGCGATGGCGTCGAGCAGCGTGGTGGTCTGCAGCCGGTTGCGGCTGGCACGCGGGCCCGTCTCATCCTGAACCCGCCCCGCGGAGATCGACTCCTCCACGCTGGCCACGATCAGCCGCTCATCGATCTCCTGCACGAACCAATCCCGGTACTCGATGACCTCTGAGAAGTTGTGCCCGGTATCCACGTGCATGAGCGGGAAGGGCAGGCCGGCGGGCGTGAAGGCCTTGGTGGCCAGATGCGCCAGCACGATGCTGTCCTTGCCGCCGCTGAACAGCAGCACCGGGCGCTCGCACTCGGCAGCGCACTCCCTGATGATGTGCACGGCCTCCGCCTCCAGCACGTCCAGCGTGCTGAGTTCCGTGAGCGTGCTCATGCCGCGGGCCCCCCTGCGGGGTGCAGCCCGCATTCGGTCTTCCCGGTGTCGGCCCAGCGGCCCTCGCGGCCGGTGCCGGGCTGCGTGCAGTGGGTGCAGCCGATGCTCGCGTACCCCTTCTGGTGGAGGGGGTTCACGATCAGGTCGCGCTCGCGGATGCGGGCCCACACGTCATCCACCGTCCAGTCGGCGAGCGGGCTGATCTTCCAGTTGCCGCGCGCTTCGTCGAACTCCGCCTTGGGGGTGCCGGCGCGCGTGGGCGCCTGATCGCGCCGCAGACCCGTGATCCACGCATCCAGCCCGGCCAGCGCGCGGCCGAGGGGCTCGACCTTCCGGATGGCACAGCAGGCATTGGGATCGCGCTCCCACAGGCGATCGCCGTGCTCGGCCGCCTGCTCCTCGGGAGTCGGCCCGCGGAAGGCCTCGATGGTGATGCCGTAACGGTCCTCGTACGCCGCCCAGGTGTCGTAGGTCTCGGGGAAGAGGAACCTCGTGTCCAGCGCAAACACCCGCGCGTCCGGGCGGGCGGTGAGCGCCATGTCCAGAAGCACAGCCTCCTCCTGCTGGAACGAGCAGGCAAGGGCGATGCGCGGATGAAAGGCGGCGATGGACTCGGCCACGATCTCGTCGGCGGTCATGTGCTCCGCCGCATCGGGCGGGAACGGCAGGGGTGGCGTGCTCGGCATGAGGGCGCACGATAGCGCATGCACACAATATCCTTATGCGTCAAAACAAGTTTTCTTATGTGCTTCTCACGACTACTCCACGCGCTGGCGCAGCACGGAGGCGGCCGGGAGGGTGCCCTCCGCGCCGTCTGCGACTGCGGCCGCAACAGTCTCCGGGGAGGACTCGCGCTCGTCGTAGACGATTACGATGCTCTCGTCGCCCCGCACCAGGTACGTGCTCTCGCCGAAATCCGTGTAGCGGGTGGCGCCGATACCGATCAGCGCATGGTCCGGGCGACCGGCGGCATCCAGGTACCGACCCACGGGCTCGAGCGGGGTGTCATCGGCGCCCTCCTGATTGCATAGCCGGTCGATCATCCAGTCGATAAGCGCCGTGCCCGCATAGGAGTACCCACTCGCAGGGCTGTCCACCCCGTATACATGTGCGCGCCCGTCGCGGCGCGTGAACGATGCGATGCGCAGCGGCGCGAGGGCGCCATCAGCGTCGATGTCATGCACGGCGAAACCGCGGGCGGCCGCGCCCTTGGAGGCGGGGCCCCAGTTCTTCTTGTGGCTGATCTTGCGCGCGCCCTCGCGACGGATGCTGCAGTCGTTCCAGGCCACGACGACCTCGGGCGCGACGGCGGTGACCCACCCGGAGGCGTCATAGGATAACCGCGCGAGCACGCCGACCTCCGGCTCGATCTGCAGACTCACGCCGGGCTCGTCGGGCAGGCGCAGCAGGTCGTGCGTCACCGGGAACACCCCCAGGAAGTCGTCGCGCCCAGGCACGTACCACGGGAAGATCCCCTTAGGTGCCTCGGCGGCCGTGGGCACCACGTTGGCGAAGTCCGCCGCCTCACCCGCCTGCTCGAGGTGCCCGGCGAAGTTCCCGGCGACACCGATCCCTGCCACAGAGCGCAGGCCGGAGAGATTCACGTCGATCATCGACTACGAGCGTATCCCTTGCGGGTACGGTGCCGCATCCCGAGGACTGATGCGCCGCCGACACCAGAACGCCCAGACGTTCCGTCACACGGTGATACCTTTACTTTGTCGGACCGATATTCAATTCAGGAGTGACTTATGAAGGATGATGATCAGCCACGGCATGTGCTCCCCGTCCCTGACCTCCCCAAACCGGGGCTGACCACATTCGATGCAAAGGATCCGGACTCCACATACCCCCCAATCACGCCGATTCGGCCGCCCGAGGGCGCCCCGAATGTCCTGGTCATACTGCTTGATGACGTGGGCTACGGTGCGCCGAGCGTCTTCGGGGGCCCAGCGCACACCCCTACGGCGGAGCGCCTTGCCAAGGGCGGGCTTTCCTACAACCGCTTTCACACCACCGCCCTTTGTGCCCCGACCCGCGCCGCTTTGCTCACCGGCCGCAACCACCACTCCGTTGGCTTCGGTTGCATCACCGAAATGGCCACCTCTGCGCCCGGCAATAACGCGATCATCCCGAAGTCCAAGGCGCCACTCGCAAAAACGCTCAAGTACAACGGCTACTCGACCGCCCAATTCGGTAAGTGCCACGAGGTCGCCCCGTACCTCACGA
>JAPOLI010000074.1 GCA_029977205.1 bacterium | reverse complement strand
AAGAGCGCGAGCAGGATCACGGCGGCCACCAGGAGGCTGATGGTGATGCCGGCCGTCCAGCCGTCGCTCTCGGCCCGCGTGAAGCCGTAGACAAGGGCGAGGAGGCCCAGCACCGATGTGACGGTTCCGGGTATGTCGAGGCTGGCGTCACCGCGGCCCCGATGCACGAGAAGGGCGAGCGCCCCGATGGCCGCGGGGATCGCGAGGATGAGGTTGACCCAGAGGCACCAGCGCCAGGAGAGGTATTCCGTCAGGACTCCGCCGAGGAGCAGGCCAAGTGCCCCTCCGGCACCCGCGATCGCTCCGTAGATGCCAAAGGCCTTGCCGCGCTCCTTGACATCCGTGAACGTCGTCGTCAGGAGCGAGAGCGCCGCGGGTGCCAGCAGCGCGCCGAAGACGCCCTGCAGCGCGCGTGCGGTGACGAGGATGGTGAAGTCCTGGGCGAGGCCGCCGATCGCCGAGGCCACGGCAAAGCCGACGAGGCCCCACATGAACACCCATTTGCGGCCGAGGAGGTCGCTCAGCCGCCCACCGAACAGCAGGAGGCTCCCGAACGCCAGCGCATACGCCGTGATGATCCACTGGCGGTTCGCATCGGAGAAGCCGAGATCCGCCTGGGCGGACGGGAGGGCGATGTTGACGATCGTAGCGTCGAGCACGACCATCAGCTGCGCGAGGCCCAGGATCGCGAGGATCACCCAGCGACGGCTGTGCTCTCGTTGCGCGGGAGTCATCCCCGCCCCGGCCTCTGACACTCATGCCTCCCCGTGATCAGCCCCGGCACGGGGCCGGGGCACAGCGCGGGACCTTAACGCGTCGCGTCGGGTGTGGCGCCGAGAGTGGCGACTGCCCATCCCACGGCCTCGATCATGACGTCGAGGCGGTGCATCTCGTCCCCGTCCAGCTCACCGCTCGACGCCAGCAGCAGCCACCCGCCCTCGCCCTCGATGAGGTCGATCTCGGGAATCACCCGCTTCTCCGCCATCTGCTCCTGCACCAGCGGATCGAACACCGCGAACACCTCGACGGGGTCAGCGGCATCGGCCACCTGCACGGCGTAGCGCTCGCGGAAGAGGTCGTTCTCGAGATCCTCCACCCGCATCGCGCCCCACCCGGCAACCGCATCACCGGCGGAACGCAGCAGGCGCCCGACGGCCGAGCGGCGAACCACGCGAATCGGAGTGACGCTCAGGGGGTATTCGAGCAGTGCCACGACGTCGTAGACGTAGGTCGTGCGCCGCTCGCCCTTGGACCCGTAGGAGTCCTGCTCGTAGCAGTGGTTCGCGAGGCGCACGGGTATACCGTCCACGAGCCCTGCGACCACGTCGGTGACATATCGCCGGTCGCCGCGGCGCAGCAATGGCGTGGCCTCGGGGAACGGGCTGTCGGCCAACACCTGAACACCACTGGCGACCGTCGCGGTGTCGGGCGCCCGTGCGGGCCTGTCGCGTCCCCAGTATCCCCATCCGCGCGCGGCCGCCCAGTCCCACAGGATCTCCGAGGTGGCGTTGCGCCCGGCGGCGCGCCATGCGAGGAGCACGGCGAAGCCAAGCACCAGCAGCGCACCCACGATGCCACCGCCGACGGTCCACGCGGTGCCACGCGACGACGCCGCGTAGGCGCAGAGCGGCACGACGACTGCGAGCCCGACGATGGTCCAGGCGATGGTGGAGCGCATCTTCCGCCGCGCGGCCGCCCACCGGCGCGCGCGGTAGTGGTCGTCGGCTCCCGCGTGGGCGCTCGGCATGCAGTAATTGTGCCGGAGAACGACGACGGGCCCCTCGAAGAGGGGCCCGTCGGGTACGTCATGCGGGCGCCCGCAGGGACGCCCGTGGCTCAGATCGCCGTGACGCCCTGCGCCTGCGGGCCCTTGGGGCCCTCCGCAGCGGTGTAGCTCACGCGCTGCCCCTCGTCGAGGGTGCGGTAGCCCGAACCCTGGATCTCGGAGAAGTGCACGAACAGATCCTTGCCCCCATCATCGGGGGTGATGAAGCCGAAGCCCTTCTCGGCGTTGAACCACTTGACGACGCCTTCCGGCACGTTTTCCACCTTGTTCGGCGAGGCTTGCAACTGCTCGTCGAACTTGGGTACCGACGGCCTGCACGTCCACGCATTTCACGCCCCCCTGGTGAGGGGCGCTTGGAACGCTAGTCCGGTCCTCGGCGTCAGGCCCCCAGAGCGGTCAGATCGTCACGACTTGTCGCGTGTCCGTATGAAAGCCGTGAGTCCGAAGGCGCCCACTGCTGAGAGGCCCATGCGCCGGTAGAACCCATCCGCGTCACGCTCCGCGATGAGGACCTGGTGGTGGAAAGTGCTCAGGGGGTAGTGGTCGAGGACGGCCTGCAGGAGCTGGCTTCCGATGCCCTGGCGCTGCACGTCGGGGGTCACGAGGATGTCGGCGATGTAGACGGCGAAGGCGCCATCGCTCATCGTCCGCACGAACCCCACGACGCGGTCATCCTGGACGGCCACGAGGGCGAGGTCGGCCCGCTCGACCGCGATGCGGAGTCGCTCGGGGTCGCGGGCGTGGCTCCAGCGGTTGGCGGCATAGACGGCGAGGATTCCATCGAAGTCCGCCGCGACGTCTGCCGCGCGGATATCGGTCCGTGCCTCGAGCGTTGTCAAGGGTGGTCCCCTCCGTGACTTGGTACTGTCGCCCGCCGATGACCGCACCGCCGAGCGCACTCCCCGAACGCTACGACCCGGCGGCGACGGAGGCCCGATGGCAGGCCGCATGGGACGCCCACCGGGCCTTTCATGCCGAGCCCGTGGCCCGCGATGGCGAGGCTGTGACCGTGCCGGATGCCCCCAAGGCCTACGTGCTCGAGATGCTGCCGTACCCCTCCGGCGAGATACACATGGGCCACGTCAAGAACTACACGATGGGCGATGTGATCGCGCACTTCCGGCGGCGCACGGGCCACGTGGTGTTCCACCCGATGGGGTACGACGCCTTCGGGCTTCCGGCTGAGAACGCGGCGATCCGCACGGGCGAGCCGCCCGCGGAGGTGACGGCCCGCAACATCGCCAGCATTCGCGCGCAACTGCGGCGACTGGGCTTCTCGATCGACTGGGACACCGAGATCTCCACGGCAGACCCCGGCTACTACCGATGGACCCAGTGGATCTTCCTGAGGTTTCTGGAGAAGGGCCTTGTGGAGCGTCGAGAGGCGGCGGTCAACTGGTGTCCGCAGGACCAGACGGTGCTGGCCAACGAGCAGGTGGTGGATGGCCTGTGCGAGCGTTGCTCGAGCCCGGTTGAGCTGCGCCAGCTGCCCCAGTGGTTCCTTCGCATCACCGATTATGCCCAGGCCCTGCTCGACGATATGGACCTACTGGAGGACTGGCCGGAGCGCGTACTCACGATGCAGCGCAACTGGATCGGGCGCTCGGTGGGGGCACGGGTGGAGTTCCGGGTGGCCGGCGAGCCCGACACGGTCATCCCGGTGTTCACCACGCGCCCCGACACCCTCTACGGCGCCACGTTCTTCCTCATGGCGCCCGAGCACCCGCTGGTGCCGCGCCTCGTGGACGGGCGTCCGGAGCAGGCGGACGTGACCGCCTACGTGGGCACCGCCGCGCGCACAGCGGTGGCGGAGCGCAGCGCAGCGGAGCGGCCCAAGACCGGCGTGTTCACCGGCCGGCATGTGGTGAACCCCGTCAACGGCGAGGAGATCCCCGTGTGGGTGGCCGACTACGTGCTGATGGACTACGGCACGGGCGCCATCATGGCGGTGCCGGGGCACGACGAGCGCGACTTCGCCTTCGCCCGGGCCCACGACCTGCCCGTTACGCGTGTGATCTCGCCGGAGGGGGCGCCAACCGATGCGCCGCTGGACGAGGCCTGGACCGGCCCCGGGCGGCTGGTGAACTCCGGCCCGCTCGACGGCATGGAGGTGGAGGAGGCCACGCAGGCCATCTGTGCGGAACTCGCACGCCGTGGCGAGGGCGACGCCACGGTGGGCTACCGCCTGCGCGATTGGCTCATCTCGCGCCAGCGCTACTGGGGCGCGCCGATCCCGGTGGTCAACTGCGACTCCTGCGGCGTGGTGGCCGTGCCCGATGACCAGCTTCCGGTACTGCTGCCGCACGTCGAGGAATACGCGCCGCAGGGCCAGAGTCCGCTCGCGGCCGCGGAGGACTGGCTGGCCACCACCTGCCCGTCATGCGGCGGCCCTGCCCGGCGCGAGACCGACACCATGGACACCTTCGTCGACTCG
>JAPOLI010000073.1 GCA_029977205.1 bacterium | reverse complement strand
CCGCGAGGGCAGCGACACCGTCGAACGCGGCGCCGCGGGGCGTGCAGCGCAGCGCGTCGGCAACCGCCCCGGGGTGCGCGTGGCGCGAGAGTCGTTGGCGCATGACGGTGCGGATCAGTTCGAGGCTCCCGGGATCAACACCCGGGTCGCCGTAGGCCTGCACGAAGCCGTCGGGGCCGCCATCCTCCAGCCCCTGCGCCAGGCGATCCCACCGCGCCGGGTCAGTGGCGGGCGTTCCCAGATGCGCCGGCGTCACCGCCACCAGCGCCCGTACGCGATCCGGCTGCCGCAGCGCGACCGCGGCGGCCACGGCCGCGCCCATTGACATTCCGACAAGCGCCGCGTGCCCGACGCCGCGATCGTCGAGCACGCGCACGGCGTCATCGGCCAGCTGGTCGTAGCGATAGTCGTCGGATGCCCGGGCGGGTGACGACTCGCCGTGGCCGCGGGAGTCGTAGGCGATCACCCGGTATCCGGCGCGCTCGAGCGCGGTGGAGCCATGCACCACATACCGGCGGGTGGCCGAGAGCCCGTGCAGCATGAGGATCGCCGGGCCCTCGCCGTCGTCGTCTCCACGCAGGGTCGCGCCCCCGGCGGCGATCTCGAAGGGGCTCACGCCGCCTGCTGCAGCACGTCGAACAGGCTCGCCGCGTGGCGCTCCACGAACGCCGGTCCCACGCCCTTGACGTCGAGCAGCGACTGCTCGTCCGACGGTCGGCGCACGGCGATGGTGCGCAGCGCCGCGTCGGCGCACACCGTGTATGCCGGCTTGCCGTCTGCCCGCTCGCGACGCCATTCGCGCAGCTGCTCGAACAGCCGCTCGTCCTCCGGTGCCAATTGCAGCGCCGGTTCGCGCTCAGCATCGGGTGCCCGATCGTCTCGCCGAAGGCGAATAGACCGGCCACCCTCACCCCGATCGCTCCGCGCTCCGCCGCCTCCCCCCGTCGCTCGCGCCGCCTCCGCCTCCGCCAGATCGGCAGGGGGGTCGCACACGTCGCAGCAGCGGCCCGTGGCAGCGGCCGGGGCGGTGTCGCCGAAGTGGTCAAGGATCGCCTGGCGCCGGCACGTGGGCGACTCGATGTAGGCGTTGATTGCCCGGTAGGCGGTCCATGCGCGGTCGCGCGCCACGCGGCCGCCGTCGGGGCCATCGTGCTGATTGGCGAACCGGATGAGCCGGCCGAGGTCGGCGCGCATCGCAAGCAGCACCGCGCGACCCGGCAGGCCATCACGCCCGCCGCGCCCGGCCTCCTGGTAGTAGCCCTCGAGCGAGGTGGGTATCGACCAGTGCCACACGCCGCGCACGTCTGAGCGATCGATGCCCATGCCGAATGCGTTCGTGGCGGCGATCACGTCGGCCTGTCCCGACATGAAGGCGTCCTGCGCGGCGATGCGCTGCTCATCCGGCAGCCCCGCGTGGTACCCGACCGCGCGGAAGCCCCGTGCCTGCAGGCCCTCGGCCACCTCCTCCGTGGCCTTGCGCGTTCCGCAGTACACGATGGCCGGCGTGCCGTCGTGCGCCGACAGGCCCGACTCCAGCATCGCCCACTTGCGGGCGACTGCTCCCTTGCCATCGAGGCGCACCACGTCGAACGCCAGGTTCGGCCGGTCGAACCCCGTGCGCACGGTCACCGGATCGCGCAGGCCGAGCCGCGCCGTGATCTCGTCGCTCACTGCGGGCGTGGCCGTGGCCGTGAGGGCCATCACGGCCCGTGGCCGGAACACATCGCGAAGCCGCGCGAGCTGCAGGTACTCCGGGCGGAAGTCGTGGCCCCACTCCGATACGCAGTGCGCCTCGTCGATGGCCAGCAGGTCGACCGGGTTGGCCTGCACGGCGCGCGTGAAGGCCTCGTGGGCGAACCGCTCGGGCGCGCAGAGCACCAGGCGCACCTCGCCGCGCTCGATGCGCGCGATGGCGTCGTGCATCTCACGCCCCGACTGCAGGCTGGTCACCATTGCCACGGGCAGCACTGCCGCGGCCAGGCGGTCGTGCTGGTCCTGGATGAGGGCGATGAGGGGGCTGACCACCACCGTGAGGGCCCCCGACGCGAACGCCGGGGCCTGGAAGCACAGCGACTTCCCCGACCCGGTGGGCATCACCACGAGGCTGTCGGCACCTGCCAGCGCGGCAAGGATCGGGCGATCCTGGCCGGGGCGCAGCGCCGCCACCCCCATCTGCCCGAGCACCTCGCGAAGGGGTCGTGGCGTGCCGCCCCGCGGTGCCGCGGTCGCGTCGAGTGCGTCGCGGCGTGCGCGCAGCGGCGCCGCAATCCTCCCCAGGGCGTCGCGCGCCTCGCCGTGCATGTCGCGCCAGTCCTCACGGAGCGCAGCCAGCATCCGGTCGGCCGTGGTGGCGTCGTCGGGTGCGAGTGCGCCCCCGGCCTCGGCACGCGCGACGACCAGTGCCAGGTCGGCGACCGGGTCTACGGGAAGCTGCGGCAGGGCGCTCACGGGCGGCCGAGGGTAGCGGCGCCTCCGGACCCCTAGGATTGGGCCGGATGACCAGCCTCACCTTCCGTCCGGCTGCCGCCGTCGCGGGCACGATCGCCGTGCCTCCGGACAAGTCGCTCACCCACAGGGCGTTCCTGCTCGGGGCCATCTCCGATCGACCCGTGGTGGTTGACGACCCGCTCGACTCCGAGGACACCCGGGCCACGCTCGATGCCGTCCGGTCGATGGGCGCGGGCGTGGAGGGCGATATCGCGTCAGGGCGGGTGGTGATCGCGGGGCGCGGGGTGCGCGGGCTCACGCCGCCGCCGGTGATCGATTGCCGCAACGCGGGCACGCTCATGCGTCTGGCCGCAGGCATCATCGTGGGGCAGGCCCCTGCCGAGGTGACGGTGCTCGACGGCGACCAATCGCTCCGCCGACGCCCGATGCGCCGCATCGCTGATCCACTGGTGGCGATGGGTGCCGCCGTGATTCCCGCCGAGGGCGGAACGCCGCCGCTCGCCGTTCGCCCGGGGCTGCCGATGCACGGAACCGTGCACGACCTGCCGATCGCGAGCGCCCAGGTGAAGAGCTGCCTCCTGCTGGCGGGCCTGAACGCGGCCGGGGATACCTGGGTGCGTGAGCCGGTGCCCTCGCGTGACCACACCGAGCGGATGCTCCGCGCGGCGGGTGTTGAGGTCATGGAGCGCGACGGCATGGTGGGCGTCGCGGGCCCGATCGCGGGCCTGGCGCTTCCGGACATGCGGGTGCCCGGTGACTTCTCATCCGCCGCCTTCGCGATCGTGGCCGGGGTCCTGCGCGGGGACCCCGCGGTGCGTGTGGTCGGGGTCAACCTCAATCCTGGGCGCACGGGCCTGCTCGACGTGCTGCGTCGGATGGGCGCCGACATCACGGTGGAGATGGGCGAGGATGTCGCGGGAGAGCCGTGCGGCGATGTGGTGGTGCGGCGCACGGAGACCCTCGTCGCGACCGAGGTGACGGCCGCGGAGGTGCCCTCGATGGTGGACGAGGTGCCGCTGGTGGGGCTGCTGGGCGCGCGTGCCGACGGCACCACCGTGGTGAGCGGAGCAGGCGAGCTGCGGGTGAAGGAGAGCGACCGCATCGCGACGGTGGTGGGCCTGCTGCGGGCCGTCGGCGCCGAGGCCGAGGAACGCGAGGATGGTTTCGTGGTGCACGGGCCGTCAGCGATCCGCGGGGGCGAGGTGCACTCGCATGGCGATCACCGCCTGGCGATGCTCGGGGCGCTCGCGGGCCTCGTGAGCGATGACGGCGTCACCGTTCACGGGATGGAGGCCGCCGCGGTGTCATATCCGGGCTTCACCGAGGACATGGCCGCGCTCGGGGTGGTGGCGGCGTGATCGTGGCCATCGATGGGCCGGCGGGGGCGGGCAAGAGCACCGTGGCGCGGGCCGTGGCCGATGCCCTCGGGGTGGGCTACCTCGACACGGGCGCGATGTACCGCGCGCTTACGCTGGTGGCGCTGCGCGACGGCGTGCCGCTCGATGACGGGTCCGCCCTGGCCGAGCTCGCGCGTGCGCATCCGGTGTCCCTCGACAACGGCCCCGCGGGCGTGCGCGTGATGATGCGCGGCGACGACGTGACCATGGCAATCCGCGAGGCCGACGTCACGGCTGCGGTATCGCAGGTGGCCGCGCATGCGGAGGTGCGCAGCGAGATGGTGGCGCGGCAGCGCGAGATCATGGGCCATGGTGATTGGGTCTGCGACGGACGTGACATCGGGAGCGTGGTGTTCCCCGAGGCCGAGGTGAAGGTGTTCCT
>JAPOLI010000072.1 GCA_029977205.1 bacterium | reverse complement strand
AGCCGCGCCCGCGTGAAGGTGGTGAAGAACAAGGTGGCGCCGCCGTTCCGGCAGGCGGAGTTCGACATCCTCTACGGCGAGGGCGTGTCCCGCGAGGGCTCCCTGCTGGATCTCGGCATCGAGCACGACATCCTCACGAAGAGCGGCGCGTACTACTCGTTCGGTGATGACCGCCTGGGCCAGGGACGCAACGCCGCGCGGGCGTTCCTGCTGGAGCACACCGACATCGCGGACGAGATCGAGCGGCGCATTCGCGAGGCTGCCGGCGTGATGCCGCAGGAGGGGCTGGTGGTGGACCCGGAGACCGGCGAGGTGCTGGAGGTTGCGGGCGGTACGGAGGATGCGCCAGCAGAGGTGAAAGCCGCGTAGCGGTCGGCTGCGGCCTCTCGCCCGTCGGCGATGCCGCGGGCGCGGGGCTACCATTGTGGGCATGCCCCGTTACCACCTGACCACCTTCGGGTGCCAGATGAACGCGCATGACTCCGAGCGGATGCGCGGACTGCTCGGCTCCCTCGGGTACCACGAGAGCCCGGATCGCGATGCCGCAGACCTGATCGTGTTCAACACCTGCACGATCCGCGGTTCAGCGGATGAGCGCTTCATGGGCAACCTGGGCGAGGCGCGGCGCATCAAGCGTGAGCGGCCCGACGTCGTGGTGGCCGTGGGCGGGTGCTGGGCCCAGAGCCAGAAGGAGTCGGTGTTCCGGAACTTCCCCTTCGTGGACATCGCGTTCGGGCCGGGCGAGGTGAACCGCCTCGGCGAGTTGCTCGCGCGCGAGCGCCTGCAGGCGGTGGGCGCATTCACGCTCGACGGACGGTTCAGCGGGGACCTGCCATCTCTGCGCGAGCGTGCGCACCAGGCCTGGGTGCAGATCTCGGTGGGCTGTAACTGCGTGTGCTCGTACTGCATCGTGCCCTCGGTGCGCGGCCGCGAGAGCAGCCGTCCGCCGCAGGCCGTCCTGGAGGAGGTCGCGGCCCAGGCGGACGACGGGGTGGTGGAGGTCACCCTGCTGGGCCAGAACGTGAACTCCTATGGCCGGGACCTCCCCGCCGTTGCACGGATGGGATTCGCGGAGTTGCTGGCGGCGGTGGCGGCCGTGCCGGGCATCCGGCGCGTCCGGTACACGAGCCCCCACCCCAAGGACATCCGGGCAGACGTGATCGCCGTCCACCGCGACGTGGCCGAGGTGTGCACGCACATCCATCTGCCGGCGCAATCGGGGTCGAGCCGGGTGCTGAAGGCCATGCGCCGCACGTATGACCGGCAGCGGTACCTGGACCTGGTGGGGCGCATCCGTGAGGGGGTCCCGGACATCGCGCTGACCACCGACCTGATCGTCGGCTTCCCCGGCGAGTCGGAGGCCGACTTCGCCGACACCGAGGCGCTGGTGCGCGAGGTGGGCTACGACGGTGCCTACACCTTCGTGTACTCCGCGCGGCCGGGGACCGAGGCGGGCGAGCAGATGGACGACGACGTCCCGCCCGAGGCCAAGTCCGAGCGCATCGCTCGCCTCATCGAGGTGGTGCAGGTCACAGCGCGTGAGCGCCTGGCCCGCCACGTCGGGCGGGTCGTAGACGTCCTGGTGGAGGGTCCGTCGCGCACCGACCCGTCGCGGATGAGCGGTCGCTCGTCGCACAATGTGACGGTCAACTTTGACGGGGCCGCCGAGCCCGGAACGATCGTTCCGGTCGTGATCGACTCCGCGACGTCCACGACGCTTGCAGGGCATCGCGCTGCGGTGCCCCAGCCGGCGGGGGCCGCCTGAGCACCCGCGCCGAGGTGTTCGCCCTGTTCGGGCCCACGGCATGCGGGAAGAGCGCCGTGGCGCACGCGTTGGCGGGGGAGGTGGGAGGCGAGGTCGTGGTGGCCGACCCGTTCCAGCGCTACCGGGGCCTGGAGGTGGCGGCCGATGCGCCGGGCCCCGCGGCACGGGCTGAGGTGGCGTACCACTTCGTGGGCGACCTTGAACTGCATGAGGATTCACACGCGGGCGGCTTCGCCCACGCCGCTCATGCGCTGGTGGATGACCTGGTGGGGCAAGGGCGCGTGCCGATCGTCGCGGGGGGCACGGGGTTGTACCTGAGGGCGGCCACCTGTGACCTGGACATGCGGCCGCCGCCCGATGCCGATGTGCGTGAATGGGCCGAGGCGCTGGCGGCCGATCCGGCTGCCGCCATGGCGGAACTGCGTCGCCGCGCGCCGGATCTCGCCGCGACCACCGATCCCGCCAACCCGCGCCGCGTGGCACGGGCGCTGGAGCGCGCGCATTCCGGGGATGCGGGCGGAGGCGACATCTGGGCTGCGCCGCCGCGGCGCCCCACTCTCCTCGTCGGCCTCGATCGCCCGCGGGAGGTCCTGCACGGGCTCATCGCCCAGCGCGTGCGCAGGGAGATGGCGGACGGCCTCATCGATGAGTTGACGGCGGCGGCAGCATGCCCGAATCTCGCGCGCGGCCCCGCGCAGGTGATCGGTATGGGAGAGGCCCGGGCACTTGCGACGGGGGACATCGACATCGCGCAGTTCGAGGAGGCCGTGAACGTTCGCACGCGGCGGCTCGCCCGGATGCAGGGGACCTGGATGCGCAGGATGTCCCCGGACCTGCAGATCGACCTGGGCGACGGCCCATCGGAAGCGGCCGTGCCGTCCATCGTGGCGGCATGGCGGCGCGCCCGCGAGGGCGTCGGATAGCCTGCTCCACCGTGCACGAGGGAATCGCGTTCGAGAAGTGGCAGGGGCTCGGCAACCACTACGTGGTGACCGAGTCGGCGGCGTGGTCGTTTCCGATCACGGCTGCGCGCGCCCGGCTGGTGTGCGATCGCAACTTTGGGGTCGGGGCGGACGGAATCCTCGAGGTGCGCATGGATGGCCCTGTGCCCGAGATGCGGGTGTGGAACCCGGACGGAAGCATGGCGGAGAACTGCGGCAACGGCATCCGGATGGTGGCCCGGTACCTGGACGGCACCGGTGCGCTGCCGGCCGAAGGCAGGATCATGACCGGGGCGGGCGAGGTGCGCGTGGCCGTGGACGGCTCGATGGTCTCGGTGGACATGGGGCAGGCACGCTTTCCCGCCGGGGAGGCGGACGAAGCCCTCGATACCCCTGCGGGCAGGGTGACCCTCGCTGAGGTGTCGATGGGCAATCCACACGCCGTGATCCGCCATGACGATCCGGATGCTGTGGTGGCGACCATCGGTCCCGCGGTGGAAGTGGCGGACCGCTTCCCGCAGCGCACCAACGTGGAGTTCATCCGGCGGGATGGCCCATCGGAGATCACTATGCGGGTGTGGGAGCGCGGCGCCGGCGTGACCATGGCCTGCGGCACGGGTGCGTGCGCCGCGGTAGTCGCGGGAGTCCGGCTGGATGGCCTGGAGGCGCCCGTGACGGTCCACCTGTCCGGTGGCGACCTGGTGATCGACGTGGCCGATGACCTGTGGGTCACCATGACCGGCCCCGCGGATCCCATCTACTCCGGCCGCATGTCTGCGGCCCTGACCTCACTTTTGGAGGCTTTGTGAGCAATCGTCCTGTCGGCGCGGCCCGGCTGGGGCTGCTGCCCCCATACCTGTTCGCGGAGATCGAGAGGAAGATCGCAGCGAAGAAGGCCGAGGGGGTGGACATCATCTCGCTGGGAATCGGCGATCCGGACACCCCGACCCCGGACCTGGTCGTGCGCCGCATGCAGGACGCCGTTGCGGACGCCGGCACGCACCAGTACCCATCCAATCGCGGGCGCGCGGGCTTTCGCGAGTCGGTCGCAGGGTTCTACGACCGCCGGTTCGGCGTCGAGCTCGATCCGGACACCGAGATCCTCCCCGCCCTCGGTGCGAAGGAGGCGATCGCCAACCTCAACCTCGCCCTGCTCGATCCCGGCGACGTGGCGCTGGCGAGCGACCCCGGCTACCCGGTCTACACCATGGGTCCCCTGCTGGTGGGCGCGGAGCCGGTCCCCATGCCCCTTGTCCCGGAACTCGGCTTTCAGCCCGACTTCGGGGCGATTCCCGGGGACGTTCTCGACCGCGCACGGATCATGTACCTGAACTACCCGAACAACCCCACCGGCGCGGTGGTGGAGGACGATCTGTTCGCGCGCGCCGTGGATCTCGCCCGCCGTCACGACTTCATCATCGTCCATGACAACGCCTACTCGGAAATCACCTACGACGGCTACGTCGCGCCGTCGTTCCTGGCGACGCCCGGTGCGAAGGACGTCGGCATCGAAGTGTTCTCGCTGTCGAAGACGTACAACATGACCGGCTGGCGAAGCGGTGCGGTCGTCGGTAACGCCGACGTCGTGAGCGCCTACTG
>JAPOLI010000071.1 GCA_029977205.1 bacterium | reverse complement strand
CTGGCGGGCGGTGGCTACGACCCGTGCAACGCGCCCCCGCGCGCATGGGCAATGCTGATGCTGCAGATGGCCGGCGTGCCGCGGCCGCACGACATGCCCGCCGCTTTCGCGGCGCTCGCCGCGTCCCGCGGCTGCACGGATCCCGCGGCCCACTGGCTGGCCGAGCCCGACCTCAGGGCGGTGCGCGCGCGGTCGGCCGAGGCAATGCCTGCCGTGGAGCAGGCCATCGCGGACACCATTCGGGAGTCACCCGTGCTCGGGTAGCGACAAGGACATCCCGGGGCGGGCGAGAAAAGTGACTTCCGTGCCGGATGCTGCTGCACAGAGCGCGGGAGCGCCACGCGACCTTCCCCTCCAGAGCGGGCTGAAGCCCGGGTACGACGTCTTCATCATCGTCGTCACCGTGCTGTCGATCATCAACTGGGTCTTCCTGCTGATCCCGGCGAACCTGGGCAGCGACACCCGGAGTCTGCTCATTTTCATGGAGCCGATCTTCCTGGTGATCCTGCTCCTGGACTTTTCACTGCGCCTGCGTCTCGCCAAGGGCGCCCGCTGGCACTACATGAACCACGGCGGGGGGTGGTTCGATCTGCTCGGAAGCCTCCCGTACGGACGGATCTTTCGTCTCTTCCGGCTGGTCCGGGTGCTCCAAGCCTTCCACCACTACGGGTGGAAGGACACCGTCAAATGGTTTGTCGTCAACCGGGCGCAGGGCACGCTCTTCCTCGTGATGGCGTTTCTGCTGATCGTGCTCGAGGGCGGCGGGCTGCTTGTCCTCTACTTTGAGGCCGGCGCGCCCGGCTCCAACATCGAGACGGGCGGCGAGGCCCTCTGGTGGGGCGTCGTGACCATCACGACAGTGGGCTACGGCGATTACTATCCGGTCACGGCCGGTGGGCAAGTGGTCGCGACCATCATGATCTTCTCCGGCGTTGCCCTGGTCGCCATCTTCACTGCCTGGGTGGCATCGAGCTTTCTCACCCCGGCCTCATCATCCCAAGACACCGAGGCACCCACCCCGGAGGTCGAGCACCCCACGCGGCGGGTGCCGGCGATGGAGGGCAGCGACCCCGGCACGATCATCCGTGATCTCCGCGACCGGATCGACGCTTTGGAGCAGGCGCTCTTGCACGAGGGCAAGCGCCCCGACTAGCCGCTGCGGCGCCGGTACTGCCGGGTGGCCAAGGGGATCATGACGGCGATGATCCCCACCATCCACACGACGGTCAGCCACACGTAGTTGCCCACCGGCTGTGCCAGGAACAGCGCACGGGCGGCGTTCACGACGATGGTGAATGGCTGGTTGTCTGCGAAGGCCTGCAGCCAGCCGGGCATCGAGTCGGTGGGCACGAACGCCGAGCTGGCGAAGGTGAGCGGGAACAGCCAGATGAAGCCGGCCGACTGCACCGCCTCTACCGTCTTCATGCTCAGCGCGATCACCACCCCGATCCACGAGAAGGCGAACGACGTGAGCAGCAGCAGCCCGAAGGCCACTAGCTGCGCGCCGATGGAGCCCTCCGGCCGGAAGCCCACCGCAAGGCCCACTGCGTACATCACGCCCACCACCACGGCGTTCCGCACAAGGTCGGAGACCGTGCGGCCCACCAGGACCGCTGATCGCGCCATCGGCAGCGACCGGAAGCGGTCGATGATGCCGCGGCGGAGATCCTCGGCCAGCCCGATGCCACTGGCAACCGCGCCGAACGCCACGGTCTGCGCAAAGATGCCGGGCATGAGGTAGTTGACATAGCTCTCGCCGGGCGTGGCGATGGCGCCACCGAAGACGTACCGGAACAGCAGCACGAACATCACCGGCTGGATGAGGCTGAAGATCAGCACCTCGGGGATGCGCGGCAACTGGACCAGCTGCCTCCAGACGATGATCCCGGAGTCCCGGAGCCCACGGGCGGGGTTCACGGTGTCCCCTCATCCGTGGCGCCGGGGCCATCATCGTTGTCGGCGGGCCTGCCCGTGAGTGCCAGGAAGACCTCGTCCAACGTGGGCCGGTGCAGGCCCACGTCCTCCGTGGCGATTCCCACGGCGGCGATCTGCTCGGCGACATCCGCCAGCGCTCGCGGCCCGTTCGCCACCGCAGCGCGCACGCGGCGTCGCTCGAGGTCCACGAACACCTCGTCGGTCGCTACGCGCGACACGATCGTCCGGGCCCGCTCGAGGTCGGCGGGCTCGACTACCGCGACTTCCAGCCCCTCGCCGCCCACACGAGCCTTCAACTCGGCCGGGGTCCCCTCGGCAATGACGACCCCGCGGTCGATCACGGCGATCCGCTGCGCGAGCCGGTCCGCCTCCTCCAAGTACTGGGTGGTCAGCAGCACGGTGGTGCCGTCGTCCACGAGGTCCTGGATGACCGCCCACATCGTGAGGCGGCTGCGGGGATCCAGCCCCGTGGTGGGCTCATCCAGGAACAGAATCGGGGGCCGGGCCGCCAGGCTGGCGGCCAGGTCCAGGCGGCGGCGCATGCCGCCCGAATACCCCTTCGACGGCCGGTTCGCGGCATGGGTCAGGTCGAAGCGCTCCAGCAGCTCCGCGGCGCGCGTGCGGGCGTCCGCCTTGCGCAGCCCGGACAGCCTGCCGAACATCTCCAGGTTCTCCCGGCCCGTGAGGTACTCATCCACGGCGGCGTACTGGCCGGCGAGACCGATGCGGCTGCGGACGGTGGCCGGACTCCGAGCCACGTCCACGCCGTCCACGAGGGCGGTCCCTGAGTCGGCGCGGATCAGGGTGGCGAGGATCCGGACGACGGTGCTCTTGCCGGCCCCATTCGGGCCGAGCAGGCCGTAGACCATTCCCCTCGGGACGGTGAGGTCCACGCCGCAGAGTGCCTCGGTCTTCCCGAACGCCTTCCGCACGCCCTCGGCCCGCACGGCCAGGGGGGAGTCGGGGCGGGAATTCACACGGCCACCCTACCGATGTCCGACCGCATCGGGCACGCACGCGCCTAGATTCCACGCGATGAGCCACGAAGACGACTTGCTCGACCTCGATCCGACCCTGCTCGAGGACGCCCGCTCCACCCTTGCTCTTGCCGTGTGGTGCGCCGCCGGGCGCTTGTCACGAACGTCCGCGATCGAGGACGCCCTCTCGGTGGCGTGCCTGGGCGATGCCATCGAGGCACTCGGCGCGCCGGGGGAGCCCGGCGTGCGGTGGCCCGGGGCGGCCATGCATGGCCCGCTGCGCGAGGCCGCGCGTCGCGTGATCGAAGAGGCCGCCCAGCACACGTCGGACACGCCGCCCGAGCGCGCCCAGTGGTGGGATGACCAATCCGCGCGCGCCGAGCGGATCCTGGCGGCTATGGCCACGCGCCCGGTCCGCTAGCCCAGGGCCTCCGGGCCGAGGGATCCGCGCCCGTGTGGGCGCGTGAGATCCGGCCCGTCCGACATCGGCACGATTCCCACGGGATTCAGCTTGTCGTGCGTCAGATAGTAGTGGCGCTTGATCTGGTCCATGTCGATGGTTCCCATCACGCCCGGGACCTGCGCGATATCGCGCAGGTAGCCCAGGAGGGCCTCGGAATCACCGACGAGGCGCGCATTGCACTTGAAGTGCGTGTGATACACGGTATCGAAGCGCACGAGCGTCGTGAACAGCCGGATGTCGGCCTCGGTGAAGGCGTTGCCCACGAGCCAGCGCTCGTCCCGGAGAATCCCCTCCACGTGGCGCAGCCCCTTGGCAACGCCGCCGGCGGCTTCGTCGTAGGCCTGCTGGGTGGTGGCGAACCCCGCGCGGTACACGCCATCGTTCAGCAGCGGATACACCACGCCGTTGACCTCGTCGATGGATGCCGCGAGTTCCGGCGGCCGCAGGCGCGGCGTCGTCCGGGCGTGCCCGCCGAACGTGCCATTCAGGATCCTGAGGATGTCCTCGGAATCATTGTTCACGATCCGCCCCTCCGGGATGTCCCAGAGCACGGGAACCGTCACGCGCCCCTCCCAGGCGGGTTCGGTCCGGCGGTAGGCCTGCGCGAGGAAGTCGAATCCGGTCAGGGGATCCGGATCGGGCCGAAACGCCCACCCGCGCTCATCACGGATGGGGTCCACCACCGTCATCCCAAGGGCGCGATCCAGGCCCTTCAGCACGCGGGCGATGACCACGCGGTGCGCCCACGGGCACGCGAGCGATACGTACAGGTGGTAGCGGGTCGGGTCGGCACCCCCGCCTGAGGTGACGATGCCCCCGCGGAAGGCCGATCGTTGGCGCACGAAGCGCCCATGGGTATCTATCTCGGCACCGAACTGCGACGGGGCGCTCACGCGCCCCGCCCCATGCCACATGCGATGTCGCCGCCGCCTATGCGGCCAGCATGCCGGACGATGCCTTCTCCTGCTGCAGCTTCTCAATGTAGCGATGCGACGGGCAGTAGTCGGAGCCGGTCACAGGAACCCGCTGGCAGGCCTTGCCCTTGCGATTCGTGGCGCGGCACCGGAGGAG
>JAPOLI010000070.1 GCA_029977205.1 bacterium | reverse complement strand
TGAACAGCATGCGGTCCAGCATGATCCGGCCGGACTCCTCATCCAGCTCGTACTTGTTGCGGGACCCACCGGGGATCTCGATGAGCACCATCACGTCGTCGTCTCGCTGCACGGGGCGGCACTGTGCCATACCGGGGTGGGTGTCCTAGCCTGCGCGCATGAGGCGCCACGGATCACGCATTCGCATCGTGCTCGCGGCGCTCGTCGCCGCTGCCGCTGGGGCACTCGGGGTGGTCGTCGCCGCCGTCGCCGGCAGCCAGGTCTCCGGCTCTGAGCTCCTGCCCGACCTGCGCCAGGAGGTGCCGTCGCAGGTCGCGGTGCGCCGCGACCGCGGGCGCGCCGTGCTGGTTTTCCGCTCGGCCGTGCAGAACGTGGGCGCGGGGCCCTTGGTGGTGGACGGCCGCCGTTCACGTGGCACCCGCACCATGACCGTGCGGCAGCGGGTCACGCGCGCCGACGGCTCCGTCGCGGAGATCCCCCTCAACGCCCGGATGCGCTTCCAGCCCGGGTGGCACGACCACTGGCACCTGCTGGGTTTCGACCGCTTCGACCTTCGCCACCCCGCCACGGGCCGCCGCGTGGCCCGATCCAAGAAGGTGGGCTTCTGCCTGGGCAGCCGCTACCGGGTGGACACGCAGGTGGCGGGGGCACCCGACACGCCCGTCTTCAACCACAACTGCGGCCGGTCGCTGCCCGGGCTCATGCGGATGAGGATGGGCATCGACGTGGGGTACGCGGACGACTACGCGGCGTTCGTGGAGTTCCAGTACATCGACATCTCCCGCGTGCGGCCGGGGCGCTACCTGCTCACCCATGTCGCGGACCCTGATCATCGCCTGCTGGTGGGTGACCGCTCGGACGACTCCGCCCACGCGCTGATCGTCCTGTCGCGTCCGGCGCGCCGGGGCGGCCTTCCGCGGGTGCGGGTGGCCGCCACGTGCGTGGGTGGTTCCTCGAGCTGCGTGGTCCAGGCGACGTCCTGATCCCGAGGCGGGTTCTGGCGCTGTCACCGGACGGGGAGTGACCCCTCGCGCCTGCATTTCCTGCTGACGGGCACGGACCGCTATCCGTGCGGCCGCCTGCCCGCGGGCTGCGTCACGCCCTAGGCGTGCCAGTGGGAACTGGTGGAGTCCATATCGGCGGGGGCGTGCCATCCTCGCGAACCGGGTCGGTGGCTACCGGCTGGGCGCCTAGGCCCGCCCGCTTCTGGCGGAATGGCGGGCACGCGTGCCCTAGGCTCCGATCGTGCTCGACCGCATTGCGCGCGTCTCCGACGCCCACCCCGTACGCGTGATCCTGGTCGCCCTGGCGGTCGCCGCTGCGGCGCTCGGCATCGGCATCTCCCTGATCGGCGGCCTCTCGGCCAGCGGCTTCAACGACCCGGCGTCCAACGCCGTGGTGGCGCAGGACGAGATCGTCGCCGCAACCGGCGCCTCCGCGGTCCCGTCGCTGATCGCGGTGGTGGATCCCGGTGCACCCATCGCCTCGCCCGAGGGGCAGGCCGCCGTGGCGCGCGTGGTGGCGGCCATGGACGACGACCCGGACGTGGCACGGGTGCTCGCCCCATCGCCCCAGGCGCCGCAGCTGACGGCCACCGACGGCAGCAAGGCCAGCGTGGTCGCCTACTTCGGCGACATCGACGAGGACCAGTCGCAGGCAGCCGCAGCCCGTCTGGAGGATGACCTCAGCACCATCCCGGACGTCACGGTGGGCGGCCCGTGGACTGCCGCGGCGGAGACCAGCAGCATCGTGGGCGAGGACCTCCTGCGCGCGGAGTTGATCGCTTTCCCGCTCCTGTTCCTGGTGTCGCTGTGGGTGTTCCGCGGCCTCGTGGCGGCGATGCTGCCCCCGTTGATGGGGGCCCTCGTCATCTTCGGTGGGTTCTTCTTCCTCGGGGTGGGCAACGAGGTCTTCGGCCTGTCGGTGTATGCCCTCAACCTGGTCACCGGGCTCGGGCTGGGTCTGGCGATCGACTACAGCCTGCTGATGGTGTCGCGCTATCGCGAGGAGATCGCGCGCTCCGGCCCCGGGCGCGAGGCACTCGCCGTCACCATGCGCACCGCGGGCCGCAGCGTCATCTTCAGTGCCATCACGGTGGGCGCGGCGCTTGCGGCGCTCATGATCTTCCCGCAGGACTTCCTCTTCTCGATGGGCTTCGGCGGCCTGGTAGTGGCGCTCGTCGCGGCCGCGGTGGCGGTGGGCGTGCTGCCCGCGGTGCTTGCGCTGCTGGGCGCCCGCGTGAATGCCCTCGCCCCGCGCAGGTGGCGTGAGCGCACCGAGGCGGCGGACCGGGTCGAGCAGTCCGGCGGCTGGTACCGGTTGTCGCACCTGGTGATGCGCCGGCCGGTCATCGTGGCCATCGCGAGCGGGGCTTTCATGGTGCTGCTCGCCCTTCCGGCCCTGGGCGTGAAGTTCACCACCACCGATTCCGGGGTGCTGCCCGCCACCGCCAGCGCACGGCAGGTGGACGAGGTCCTTACCCGGGAATTTCCCGGCGGCAACGCCACGCCCATCTTCCTGGCCGCCCGCGCACCGGACACTCCGGAGGCTGCGCGCCGCCTTGATGGAGTCTCTCGCGAGATCCGCGGGATGCCCGCCACGGCCACCGCCACGCCGCCGCGCTACGTCGGCTCGGGCACGTGGCAGATCGACGCCACCTCGCGATACCGGGCGCTGGACGACCGCACCCTGGCTCTCGTGCAGGACATCCAGGCGCTCGACACGCCCTACCCATCCAAGGTTGGCGGGTTCACTGCCTTGTTCGTGGACCAGCGCGCCAGCCTGGCGGCGCACCTGCCGTGGGCAGCCCTCATCATCGTGGCGGTCACCATCGTGGCGCTGTTCCTGATGACCGGGTCGGTGCTGCTGCCCATCAAGGCCGTCATCATGAACCTGCTGACCCTCGGGGCCACTCTGGGCGTGCTGGTGCTCATCTTCCAGGACGGCCGCCTGGAGGGGTTCCTGGGCTACGACAGCCAGGGAGCGGTGGACCTCACCCAGCCCATCCTCATCGGTGCGCTGGCCTTCGGGCTTTCCACCGACTACGCGGTGTTCCTGCTCTCCCGTATCAAGGAGATCCGCGACGCGGGCGGGGGGGAGCGCGAATCGGTGGCGCTGGGCCTGCAGCGCACCGGCCGCGTAGTCACGGCCGCGGCACTGCTGTTCTGCATCGCCATGGGCGCGTTCGCCACGTCGCGCATCGTCATCATTAAGGAGTTGGGCATCGGTACCGCGCTGGCCGTCGCGCTCGATGCCACCATCGTGCGCGCCCTGCTTGTGCCATCCCTGATGGCCCTCCTCGGCAGGTGGAACTGGTGGGCGCCAGCCTGGCTGCGCAAGGTGCACGACAAGGTGGGGCTCACGGACTGAGCAGGGGCGCTCTCGCCCTCAATATCCCGAGCGTCAACACCGCCAGGAAGTTGCAGTAGGTAACGGCGCCGGGCGCCGACGTCGGGGGCACCCGTACTCCTGCCGCTAGGGTGCAACGTATGGATGCCATTCCCCTCGGTCACGAGGCTCAGGAACTGCTCTTTCTCGAGGCTCGGAGCGCGAACACCTTCACCGACGAGCCGGTCACTGATGGTCAGCTGCATGCGATCTGGGACCTCATGAAGTGGGCGCCCACCTCAGGCAACATCAACCCGCTGCGCATCTTGTTCCTGCGGTCGCCCGAGGCCCGCGAGCGCATGGTGCGACACATGTCGGAGGGGAATCAGGGCAAGACCCGCAGCGCGCCCATGGCCGCGCTGCTGGCGGCCGACCGCGACTTTCACGAGTTTGTACCGCAGCTGTTCCCCGATCGGGCCGACCAGGTCGACTGGTACGCCACGTACGAGGGGCGTGGGGAGATGGCCACGTTCAACGCCACCCTGCAGGCGGCGTACTTCATTATCGCGGTGCGGGCTGTGGGGCTGGCGGCAGGACCCATGAGCGGGTTCGACTATCCGGCCATGGACGCAGAGTTCTTCCCCGACGGGCGCCACTCATCGGTGCTCGCCGTGAACCTGGGGAGGCCGGGTCCCGACGCGTGGTTCCCGCGCCTCCCGCGCCTGGATTTCGCGCAGGCCGTAACGGTGCTGTAGCTATCTTTCCTGCGTACAGATCACGTACGGCGCAAGTTTGCCAAGGGGGGATGTCCCCGCTCGGTCTCCTTTCGGAATGGGAGATGCGGCGTAAACCGTCACGAAGGAGGGGTCGGTGGCACCGCCAGGCCCGCGGCGGCCACGCGTATGGACAACGCCGCCAGCCGGTTGCGCTCGTCCGGCGAGAGGTCTCCGCAGGCCCCCCTAAGCATCAGCGACGCTGGGCGCTGCGCCATGGGCCATGCCCCACGTGGAAACCTCGGCACCGGGCGTACAGGCCTCATGCACCGCCTCGGCGGCGACCACCTGGTCGAGGACCTCAGAGAGGATGAGGTAGAGGCCGCGCATCACGATGCCGTTCTTCGTGCGCATCATGGGCGAGGGGAACTGGTGGGCGCCGGGGCCGCTCCGGAAGCTGCATGAACGCATTGGGGTGAGAGAGGGCGGCTGAATCGCTATTGTCCCCCGTCGGTCCGGACCAGTCCTCGGAGGATTCACCCGATGTCGCAGCACGTTCCCCTTATCGTCACCATGCGCGAGGCGCGTGGGAGCGCGGCGACCCGCCGCCTGCGGAACGCCGGTCGCGTGCC
>JAPOLI010000006.1 GCA_029977205.1 bacterium | reverse complement strand
GACCGCGCGCTCCCTGCGGCTGTGCGAGCGCGTTCCTGTCGGAATGCGCGTCGTGCGCGCCCCTAACCACGGCCCCAGCAACGCCCGGACCATCTGCTGGGCAGCTCCAGAACTCGCGCCCGGCGCCAGCGCCCGGGGGACCACGGTTCTTCGGGCGGTGTCGTCCGCGAAGGCCGGGGTGCATGCGAACCGCACGACGGCGTCAGCCGTGAATGCGTGCCCGCGGACCTCCCGGACGACGTTCCGCGTTCGCGGCTAGCCGGCACGCCTGTTACCCGAGCCTCTGTGCTCGATCCATAGACTGGGCCAGATGAGCGCCCCCGCCGCCATCCGGGCCTCCGGCCTCGGCAAGTCATACGGCTCAGGCGTGATGGCTCTCGAGGATGTTGACCTCGAGGTGGGACAGGGGGAGCGCATCGGGTTCCTCGGCCCAAACGGTGCGGGTAAGACCACCTTCATCCGGTGCGCACTGGGGGTACTGCGCCCCACCGCCGGCAGCGTGGCGATCCTCGGCCACGATGTCACGCACGACCGCCTGGCCGCACTGGCCGAGGTGGGATACGTGCCGGGCGATCTGGGAATGATCCGCCAGGTGTCCGGGCAGCGGATGCTCGACTCCCTCGCGCGCCTGCACCCCCGCCCGCCAGTCATGCGCGACCAACTGCTGGCCGCGCTGGAGCTGTCGGACGGCGACCTCAGGCGGCGCATCCGCGAATACTCGACGGGAATGCGCCAGAAGCTCGGGCTCGTTGCGGCCCTGCAGCACGACCCGCCCGTGATCATCCTCGACGAGCCCACGGCCGGGCTCGATCCGGTGATGCAGGCGCGCCTGCTCGCGCTTCTTGATGAGCGCGCCCGCGCAGGGCGCACCGTGTTCTTCTCAAGCCACGTGCTCGGTGAGGTCGATGAGCTCTGCGACCGGGTGGCCATGGTGCGCAGTGGCCGCCTGCTGCTGGTGCGCGACGTGGATGAGCTCCGCCGTGCACGCGTGCGCACCGTCGAGGTGCTCTTCGATGTCCCTGTAGACCCCTCGGCCTATGCCGTCGACGGCATGGGAGAGGTGCGCGTGGAGGGCCACGTGCACCACTTCACGATGTCCGGGGATCCCGGCCCCCTGCTCGCGGGCCTCGCCCCACTCGCCCCGCGGGACATCACCATCGAGGCCGCGCGCCTCGAGGACGTGTTCCGTGCGCTCTACCTGGGGGATGAGTCCTGATGCGGGTGGTGCTGTCGCTCGCGCTGATCCGCTCGATACGGCGCACGCTGCTGCTTGGCATCGCGCTCGGTGCGTTCATCTTCCTCGTGGGCCTGTCCTACGCATCGGTGGATGAGAACCAGATCCGGAACCTCGTTGAGTCGCTGCCACCGGCGCTGCAGGCATTCCTGAAGGGGTCCGACATCGCGAGCCCTGCCGGGTACCTGGGATCGGCGTTCATCCACCCCATCACGCTGGCCATCATGGCCGCGACGGCGATCGCAGGCGGAGCCGCATCCGCGCGGGATGTCGAGAGCGGCGTGGCCGAGATGATGATGTCGCGGCCACTTCGCCGCACGTCGTGGCTCGGCGCCGAGCTCATCGCGATGCTGCTGCAGTTGGCCATCGTGGCGCTCATGGGGCTCGTCGGGGCGCTCATCGCGATCACGACGGTCGACGCCCTCGCGCCGGTGGCGGTGGGATCAGTGCTGCTCACCGCCCTGCCGCTCTGGCTCCTGTTCGTCGGAATCGGCGCCGTGACAGCACTTGCGGCGTCCTTCTCGCGCACCGGGGCAAAGGCGATCGGCTGGGGAACCGCGTTCGCGCTGGTGGCCTACGCCCTCGACTACCTCGCGCAGGTGTGGGGCCTCGCGGAGCCATTCGGGCCCCTCTCGGTGATGCACTGGTATCGCCCGGCGACGATCCTCGGCCAGGGATCGGTGCCCGCCTCCACCTGGGCGGTGCTCGTGGGCGTGGCCGTCGTGGCCGGAGCGCTGGCCATGGCGGTCACCTCACGGCGCGAGATCGCGCCGTGAGGTGAGCCCGAGTGACGAGAAGCGGCGGGGAGCACCCCCTGCCCGGTGCGCTAGCCGGCCGCCCGGAACTGCCTGACCACGCGCAGGTTCCCCGTCGGCCGCTTCGACTTGGTGAGCTTCTTGAACTGGCGGTAGGAGGGCTTCTGCACGCCCGAGTTGTAGAGCAGTCCGCCGGGCCAGTTCGGGTTGTCCTGAAGCTGGAACCAGACCACCAAGGGCACACGCGAGCTACGCACGAAGGGCACCTGGAAGATCTGCCTCATGTAGGTCGCCTGCTGCCGCGGGCTGAAGGCCACCTTGCGGTACGGGGTCTTGGCCGTGGTGTACGAGGCCTCGGTGATGTAGATCTTCTTCTTCCGGCCACCGGGGAGCTTGTTCACCTCGGCGGTGATCTCGTCGAGGGTGTCCCAGGCCGGGAAGATGGTGGTCTTCTTGAGCGGCGGCACTGCCGGGTAGATGTGCTGGGAGTACTGGCTGCCTGCCCTCAGGCCGAACCGCTTGAGGTCCCTGACCCAGTCGATGCTGCCGCGGCCGCTCTTGTCGGACTTGCCCTTGGGCCCCGTCACGCCCGTGATCGGGACGGCCCTCGGGTTGGCGCGCTTGATCGCCGGTACGGCGAGATTGGCCATCTTCACGTACTTGGACCCCGCAACGGGCCTCTTCCCCCGGTACTGGGGATACATGTAGATCTGGAGGTTCGGCTCGTTCCAGATCTCGTAGAACTTCACGAGGCAGGTGCCCTGGCCCGGGATCTGCGTGCGCCCGTTGTAGCGGGTGGCAAGCGCGCTCATGAAGTCGGCGAAGTCACGCGGGTTCCGGGGGGCCTTGGAGTTCCACACGACGCCCTTGATGCCCTTCGCGCCACCCGTGGCCCAGCCCGGTGCGTTCCACACGGTGGCGATCGGCTGCATTCCGACCTTGAGGGCGCCGCAAAAGGCGGCGTCGGTCCACGCCCAGTCGTAGGCCGGGTCGAGGTGGTTCGTGGGGGCCGCGGGACGCGTGGGCGCCGCAGTTGCCCAGAAGGTGTCCATGCGCAGCACCTTCGTGCCCGTGGCCTGTGCCATCGCGAGGCGCCCGGGGATGTCTGCGGCCGAGGTGACCGCCATGCGGTCGTCCTGGAGTCCGATGGCTGCGCCGAGGCCCATGGCGGGGACGGCCGCGCCGGTCATCAGGGCGGCAGCAAGCATCTTCGGTGCGGTGACTCTCACGATGTGGCTCCGGATCGGATTCGGGGAACGGTTTCGAGGCTAGCAATGGTGGCGGGCGGTCCCGCCGCGCCGGTTCCGCCGTATCGGGACGACGTCGATCAGCCGCGACGGCGTTCGCCGAAGAACGCCCGCAGGGCGTCTGCAGCCTCCACGGCCAATACGCCACCGTCCACCGGAACCCTCGTGGGCAACCGCGGATCGCGAAAGACATCGATCACGCTGCCGGCCGCCCCGGACACGGGCTCCGGCGCGCCGAACACCACGCGCTCGGGCCGCGCCTGCAGGATCGCCCCGGCGCACATGGGGCAGGGCTCGAGGGTGACGTAGAGCACGCACCCGACGAGGCGCCACCCGCCGAGCGCGATCGCGGCGTCGCGGATGGCGAGGACCTCCGCATGGGCGGTCGGGTCCTGGCGCAGCTCGCGCTCGTTGTGCGACGACGCAATGGCCGTGCCGTCACGCACGATCACGCAGCCCACGGGCACATCCCCGTGCGCGGGAGCCCGGGCCGCCTCATCCAGCGCCTGCCGCATCCAGCGCTCGTCATCCCCGATGCTCATGGGCCCGACCTCCCCGCCGCCCTGACCGGCTCGCCCGCGGCGTCGAACGCCACGGCGTAGCGCAACGACAGCACATCGGGGCGCGCCGCGATGGTCCCCGCCGCCGCGCGGGCAGCCCCGGCATCGAGGCCGGCGACGGCGAGGAGGGCGCCATCCGACGGACTGGGGCCCGCAGGCACCAGCACCGCGACGGCGCGTGCGCCCTCCACCGGTTCGGGTGCGCCGCCACCGGGCGGCATCAGCACCACCTGGCCATCCCGGACCCCGCCGGCCAGGTGGTGGCCCGCGGGGTCACCCGCGATATCGCGCCATGCGGCGTCGCGCCCTGCGAGCGCGGCATCGGTTCCCACCCGGGCGCGGAAGCGCTGGCGGCCGCCCGCCACCTGCGCGCCTGCTTCCCGCAGCGCGGCCGCGAGGGGCTCATCGGCGGCGACCACGGGGCGTGCCCCGCCGGCGCCGTTGACGAAGGGCTCCGGCCATGCGCCGACCACCGCGCGCACGCTCTGCATGCCACCCCACATGCGGTGGTCCCACCAGGCGATGTCGCCGACCTCCACCCTGGCCGCCTGCGCGCCCACGGGCGACTCGAATCCGTTCACGTAGAAGAACCAGTCGGCAGGCGGGGACGTGGATGAGCCGCGGCCCAGCATCGACGTGACAAAACCGCCCCCGTACCCGGTCTCCACGGGCGTGGCGCCGCGCAGGGCCGCCATCACGGTCTGCCCCGCGGCGACGGGCTGGTTGATCAGCACCTCGGCGCCATGGTCGGCGGTCACCACGAGGCGGGCCGACGGAGAGCCGTCGGCAGGTGCGGCAGTCTCGGACACGCGCTGGCAGCCGGTCCCCACCACCACGATGCCGCAGGTGGCAAGCAGGGCGATGGCGCCACGGACGCGGCGGCGCATGGGGCGGCGGCGGGGGAATCCGGGCGTCATTCGTAGTGGAGTGCGTCGAGCGGGTCGAGCCTGGCCGCGCGGCGGGCGGGCAGCACGGCGGCGAGCACGCCGGCGATGACCGCCACGACCAGCAGCACCACCAGCTGCACCCATGGGATCCGGAAGACGATCCCCTCCTCCGCTAGGCCGAGTGAGAACACCCATGCGAGCACCACGCCGATGATGATGCCGATCACGCCCCCGATGCCGGAGGTGATCACGCTCTCGTAGCGCACCATGCGTCGCAGCTCGGAGCGGGTGAGCCCGATTGCCCGCAGCATGCCGATCTCGCGCGTGCGCTCGGTGATCGAGAGCACGAGGGTGTTCACGATGCCGAACAGCGAGATGACGACGCTCATCGCGAGCAGGACGTAGAGCAGGTACAGGATGGAGTCGACCCGGCTGCTGATCTCGTCGCGGTACTCGGCGTTGGTGCGCACCTCGGCTACCGGGAACGGGGCAAGGGAACGGGACACCGCGTCCTTCACCGCCACCGGATCGCGCCCGGGATCCACCGTCGCCAGCACGAACACCGGATCGCGCGCGCTGAACACGCGGCGGAAGCCGTCCTCGGATGTGATGAGGCCGTTGTTGAAGAGGATCTGGTCCTTGTAGATGCCGGCGACGCGGTAGCTGCCGGTGCGCCCCGTGGAGGTGCGCAGGGTCACGGTGCTGCCGGCGGATGCGCCGATGCCCTGCGCGAACTCCTCCTCGAGCACGGCGGATGACGGGTCGAGGTCGCGCAGCGACTGGGCCGACCCATCGACCCACTCGAAGGAGAGGCCATCAGCCGCCGCGGCAGGGTCGACCCCGAAAACGGTGGCGCGATCCCCGGACTCCGTGCGCGCCGCATCCGTGAACACGGGAACCACCCGTGCCACGCCCGGCGTGGAGCGCACGGCGCCCACGCTTCCTGCCGGAATGGGCTGGAAGCTCTTGCCCGAGATGATGAGGTCACCGCGGAGGGTGTCGTCGATGGCCCCGGTGACCGATGCCTTGAGGCCCTGGGCGAAGACGGCGACGAACGCCACGAGGCCGATGCCGATCATCAGGGCTGCGGCGGTGGCCGCCGTTCGGGCCGGGTTGCGCGTGGCGTTCTGGCGGGCGAGCCTGCCCGAGGCACCCGGCAGGTGCTCCAGCGGCCAGCCGATGATGCGGGCGAGGAAGGGCACGAGGTAGCGCAGGAGGCCACCGGTGGCGATGAACACGAGGAGCGCACCGAGGGCCATCACCAGCAGGCGCTGCGTGGCCCCTGATCCCGACTGCAGCCCCACGGCGATCAAGGTGATTCCACCCACAGCGATGACGCCCGAGATGACCGGCGCGAATCGTGAGAACCGCCCCCGTGGGATCTCCGCCCCCTCGCGCAGCGCGGCGATGGGGGGCACGCGGCTGGCGCGCACCGCGGGAATGAGCGCGGCCAGGACGCTCACGACCACGCCGACGAGCAGGGCGGTGAGCGCGATCCGGGCGGACAGCTCGGCCGAGGCCACTGGGATTCCCCCTGGCAGCAGGAGGTCGAACACCCATACGAGGAGCGCCGCGAAGCCGTACCCCGCGAACAGGCCCACGATGCCCGCCACGAGGCCGATGACGAATGCCTCTCCCACCACCGAGGCCATCACCTGGCGGCGGCTTGCGCCGATGGTGCGCAGCAGGCCCAGTTCCCGAAGGCGCTGCGCCACCGTGATGGTGAACGTGTTGAAGATGATGAAGGCGCCCACGAAGAGCGCGATGACGCCGAAGGCGAGGAGGGCAGGCCGCAGGAAGTCGTTGATGGCCTGGGTGGTCTGCTTCGCCTGGTCGGCGGCGTCCTGCTGGCCGGTGCGGACCTCCACGCTCGTCGGCAGGGCGGCGGCGATCCGCCGCGCGAGCAGCTGCGGGCTCACCCCGGGTTGCGCCTGCACCGCGATGGAATTCGCACGGCCCTCGAGACGGAACCAGCGCTGCACATCGTCTTTCGTCGCGATCACGATGGTGGTGCCGCCGATCGAGGACACGTTCGCGAATGTGACGGTGCCGGTGAGCGTGACCGGCGTGACGCCCGTGCGCGTGGCCACCCCGAGGCGGGACCCGAGCGAGAGGCCCTGCGACGAGGCAAGGCCCTCATTCACCGCCACCTCGCCCGTCCGGATCGGGTACCTCCCGGACGCAAGCTGCGTCGCGCGGAACGGCTCGGGCGCGAGCGAGAACACGAACGACGGGGCGCCGGTGGACTGCACGTATTCGCCGTTCACCACGGGCGACCCAAGCGCGGCGAGCTCCGGTGCGGCCTTCTTCACCCCGTCGACCGCGCGCACCTCATCCACCAGCGACTCCGGCAGGGTCGGGACATTTCGCAGGCCGCCCGACTCGAAATCGACGCGGGGCGAGACGCGCACGTCCACGCCGGAGTTGGCGGCCTGGAATATCTCGTCGAAGGCGCGGGTGATCTGACTCGTCAGCACGAGGGTGCCGGTCACCATCGCGACCCCGAGGAGGATCGCGATGGCCGTGAGGGCAGCGCGCAGCTTCCGCTGGCGCAGCCCGGCGAAGATCAGGCGGATCACGCGGGGTCGAGCGTGCGCACGGCGTCGTAGACCTGGCCGGCATCCATCCCCGACCGGTCCAGCACCACGCGGCCATCCGACAGCAGCACGACGCGGTCGGCCACGCTCGCCGCGCGCGGGTCGTGCGTCACCATCACCACCGTGCGCCCGCGCTCATCGGCCGCCCGGCGGAGGAGGTCGAGGATCTCCTGGCCGCTCGCGGAGTCGAGGTTGCCCGTCGGCTCGTCCGCGAAGATGACCGTCGGCTCCCCGACCAGGGCGCGGGCGATGGCCACGCGCTGCTGCTGCCCGCCTGAGAGCTCCGCAGGCCGGTGGCTCGCGCGGTCGGACAGGCCGACGTCGGCAAGGACGGCGTCAACGCGCTCGTCGACGTCGCTGCGCCCGGCGATGCGCAGCGGCAGGGCCACGTTCTCGCGCGCGGTGATCATCGGCAGCAGGTTGAACGACTGGAAGATGAACCCAATCGCGGAGCGGCGCAGCACCGTGAGGTCGCGGTCGGAAAGCCCCGCGAGCGGCGTGCCATCGATGACGACGGTTCCCGAGGTCGGGCGGTCGAGGCCCGCCAGGCAGTGCAGGAGCGTGGACTTGCCCGAACCCGACGGCCCCATCACGGCAGCGAACTGCCCGCGTGGGAACGCGATGGTCACATCGGCGAGCGCATCGATGGCCGCCTCGCCCGCGCCATAGCGTCGCCCGAGCCCCTCGGCCTCGACCGCCGGGCCCGTTCCGCCATTCCTCGCCGTTGCATCCCCCATTGCGGGCAACGGTAGCGCGTGATCCCCGTCATATTTGGGCGATGGTCATTGCCGATACAGGCGCAATGGCGCTACCGTCCCGGATCCCGATGGAGAGTTTCCCGCCGCATGTCGAGATGTGCCCGGCCGTGCCCACGCGGAGCGACCCGCGCGGCTCGACCCTGACCGTGCACGGGCTCGAGCGACAGCTGGGCGGTAACCCGGTGCTTCGCGGCATCGACCTCGACGTGCCTGCCGGCACGGTGCTCGCCCTCCTCGGGCCCAGCGGCTGCGGCAAGACCACCCTGCTCCGATGCATCGCCGGACTCGACGAGCCCGATGCCGGCCTCGTGGTGGTGGACGACTTCACGGTATCGGGACCGGAGTGCTTCGTGGCGCCGGAGAAGCGACGCATCGGCATGGTGTTTCAGGAGCCGGCCCTCTTCCCCAACCGCACCGTGGGCGGCAACGTCGGCTACGGCCTTCCGCGCAGCGAGCGCAGCGGGCCGCGCGTGGAGCGCGCGCTCGCGCTGGTGGGCCTCACGGGCACGGCGGAACGCATGCCGGCAACCCTCTCGGGAGGGCAGCAGCAGCGCGTGGCGCTGGCCCGCGCACTGGCCGCCGAGCCCTCGCTGATCCTCCTCGACGAGCCCTTCTCGGCGCTCGACGCGCCCCTGCGGGCCGACCTGCGCGGCGAGGTGCGCCGCCTGCTCGCCGCCGCCGGCGCGACGGCCGTCTTCGTGACGCACGACCAGGAAGAGGCCTTCCTCGTGGGCGACCAGGTGGCCTTGATGCTCGACGGCCGGATCGCGCAGGTGGGAACGCCCGACGACCTCTACGAGCGTCCTGCCAGCCGCGAGGTGGCGACGTTCGTCGGCGATGCCAACCTGCTGCCTGCCGAGGCGGACGGGGACGTGGCGCTCACGCCTGTCGGGCGCGTACGCCTGGCCCGCCCCGCGCACGGCCGCGTCGAGGTGGTGATCCGCCCGGAGTGCATCGCCGCGTGCGTGGGCGGCGATTCGATCGTGGAGCGCATCGAGTACTACGGCCACGACGCCGTGATCGTCACAAGCAGCCGCGGGTGCCCGGTTCGCTGCCGGGTGATGGGCCGGCCCCCATTCGACACCGGTGACCGCATCGGTCTGGAATACGTCGGGGAGCCGAGCGTCGCGTTCACGCCATAGGGTTTTGTCCAACGGCCATTGCCTATAGAGTCGCGGCCTGTTTCCGCGACCTCCGAGGGGGATCCTTGGCAACCCGCCGGCGCGCGCTGATCGGCGCATCCATCGCAGTCCTTGCATCCGTGCTCACGCTTTCCGCATGCGGCGGCGGCGGGGCTGGCGAGACCACGGCGTCCGCGGATAACGGTGCGCTGACCGTGTACTCCGGCCGGGAGGAGGCGTACATGCAGCCGGTCTTCGACGCTTACGAGAAGACGACCGGGACCGACCTGCAGGTGCGCTATGGCGACTCGGCGGACCTCGCGCTGCTGATCTCGGAGGAGGGCGATCGCACCCCCGCCGATGTCTTCCTGGCGCAAAGCCCGATCTCGCAGTCGTTCCTCGACCAGCAGCAGCTGCTGTCGCCCCTGCCCCGGGCAGTACTCGACCGCGTGCCGGCGACCCTGCGGGCGGCAGACGGTGAGTGGATCGGCGTGGCCGGGCGCCAGCGCGTGCTCATCTACAACACCGATCTGGTGAAGGAGTCGGACCTGCCGAGGTCGGTGCTCGAGCTCACCGGCGTGAAGTACCGCGACAAGGTTGCCGTGGCGCCATCGAACGCGTCGTTCCAGGACTTCATCGCCGCGATGGACCAGATCGAGGGCACTGACACCACCAGCGCATGGCTCCGCGACATGGCGGCGAACGGGGCGAAGGCGTACGCCAAGAACAGCGCGATCGCCGAGGCCGTGGCCCGCGGGGAGATCCCCATGGGCCTGGTGAACCACTACTACGTGCTCGAGATAAAGGAGAAGGACCCCGCGGCGCCGGTGGCCGCGTACCGGTTCCCGGGCACCGACCCGGGCAGCCTGTTCCTTGTCGCCACGGCATCGGTGCCGAAGGCCTCGCCTGACAAGCAGCAGGCAGACGCGCTGGTGGGGTTCCTCGTGTCCGACGAGGGGCAGAAGCTGATCATCGCCGGAGAAGGTGAATACCCGACTGCCACGGGCGTGAGCGCGCCGGACCGCGCCCCGTCTCTCACGGCCGGTGACTACCCCTCATACGACCTGACGAAGCAGACGGACCTGAAGGCAGTGGCCGAGCAGATCAGGGAGAGCGGGCTCGCGCAGTAGCGACGTGAACTGGCGCGCCGTTGGCGCCACCGCGCTCGCGGTGGCCCTCACGGTGCCCTTCGCGCTGCCCTTCGCGTACCTCCTCATCCGGAATGCGCGGGATCTCGGGGGGCTGTGGAGCGCGCTCTCCGACGACCGGCTGGTCGGTCCCCTCATGCGCAGCCTCGTCCTCGGCGTCTCGGTCGCCCTGGCCGCGGCCGTGCTCGGGACGCTCGCCGCGTGGCTCGTGGCGCGCACCGACCTTCGGGCGCGGCGCGCATGGGCACTGCTCCTGTGCCTGCCGCTCGTGATCCCGTCGTTCGTGGGCGCGGTGGCCCTCATCGCCGCGTTCGCCCCAGGCGGCCTCGTGGAGCAGGTGCTGGGAATCGGATTCCTGCCCGAGGTGAGCGGCTTCACCGGAGCGTTCGTCGTGCTCACGCTGCTGACATACCCCTATGTCTTCCTGCTGGTGATGGCGCGCCTGCGCACGTTGTCGCCCGCGCTCGAGGAATCGGCGAGGATGCTCGGGCGCAGGCCGATGCAGGTGTTCACCACCGTCGTGCTGCCGCAGGCCCGCGCGGCCGTGGCCGCCGGCGCGCTGCTGGTGTTCCTGTATGTGATCAGCGACTTCGGGGCGGTCCAGCTGCTGCGCTACGACACGCTGACACGGGCGATCTACTCCGACCGCCTCCTCGACCCCACGACCTCGATCGCGCTCAGCCTCGTCCTCGGCGTGATCGCCGTGGGGGTGGTGGCGCTGGAGCGCCGATCGTCGCGCGTGGGGCTGCGCGACCAGCGACGCGTCGGTGCGTCACTCGAGGTGCCGCTCGGGGCCTGGCGGGTGCCGGCCTACCTGTTCCTGGTCCTCCTGATCGGACTCGCGCTGGTCGCCCCGATCGCGGTGCTGGCCTTCTGGGCCATCCGCGGACTCGCCAATGGCTCGGTCGACAGTGCATCCGTGGTGGCCGACCCCGGCCTCATCGTCCAGCCGCTGCTCAGCACGGCCGGCATCAGCGTGGTCACGGCGCTCGTGGCGATACTGATCGTGCTCCCCATCGCCTACCGCAGCGTGCGCCGCCCCGGGCGCCTCGGCGAGGCCCTGGCGGGCACCGTCGTGGGCGGCTTCGCCCTCCCCGGCCTGGTCACGGCGCTTGCATTCGTGTTCTTCACGCTGTCCACCCCCGGCCCGCTCGGTGCGCTGTACCAGACCCTCCCCCTGCTGGTCCTGGCGTACGTGGTGCACCACGGCGCGCTGGCCCTCGGCGCCGCGCAATCGGCGGTTGCCGGGATCCCGGCGCGCCTCGACGACGCCGCACGGATCATGGGCCGACATCGGATTCGGCGCTTCGCCGGCGTGGACGTTCCCCTGATGCTCCCGGGCCTGGCGGCCGGCGCGGGACTCGTGCTGCTCTCCACGGCCAAGGAGCTGCCCGCCACCCTGCTGCTGGCGCCGCCCGGATTCTCGACCCTCGCCATCGAGGTGTGGCAGGCCGCCGAGCTCGCCGCGTACGAGGAGGCCGCGATCTTCGCCCTGGTTCTGGTGGCGATCTCCGCCGTGCTCACATGGTTCCTGGTGGTGCGCCCGGCGCTGCGCTCATGGTCCCAAACCCCGGTGACAGGCACCTCGTCCACAGGGGCGGATCCGCCCATCACCAGCGGGCATCCCGAGGTGTCGGCCTCCTAGGCGCGCGCCTTCTGTGTCAGGCGAAGTACGTGTCCTCCGCCGTCCATGGCGGAGAGCACGTGCAGAGGAAGCGCAGGTTGGCGTCACCCGTGTTGGTGATCTGGTGCCAGGCACCCACCGGGATGAGGATGGCGTCGCCGGCCGTCACGCGGCGCTCCTCGCCATCGATCTCCATCAGCGCCTCGCCCTCGAGGAGGTAGTACATCTCCTCGGAGACCTTGTGGTGGTGGCGCTCCGTACGGCCGGCGGCCGGCAGCGAGGCCTCGGCCAGGCTGTGGTTGGCCACCGGTGCCACCGACAGGTCGAGCAGAGAGCGGATCGTGCTGCCGTCCGTCGTCGTGAAGGGCTCAGCCGCATCGTACGAGCGGATGTCCATCAGGCGAATACCTCTCTCAGTGGAAGGACCGGGCCAGCTTCTTGCGGTACTCGGGCACCAGCGGATGGCTGTCGCCGAGCTCCCGGAACTGGCCGATGAGCATCTTGCGGAGATTGTCCTTGAGGACGGTGTCCGCGGTGGTGCCGGCGGCGTCGACGAGGCTCGCGAACGCCTGCTGCCAGTCCTCGCGATCGAGCGCGGCCAGGCCCGCCTGGACATCAGGCACGTCACACCCGGCGAGCGCGATGCGCGCCCGGAGGCCCGCCGCGATGGGGTCGTGCTCGGCGGGGGCCAGCACCTCATCGGCCTCCTCCAGTTCGCCGTCGCCGATGAGGAGGTGCGCCAGCGCCACGCGCGCGTCGGTGCGGCCGGCGTCGCGGAAGATGGCCTCGCGCAGGCTGTCCGCATCGCCCTCCTCCACGAGCATGTCCACCTTGCTCGGCACCAGCTTGTCGAGGAACGCCTCCATCTGCGCCGGGGCCACCAGCCCCACGAACTCCTCCACCACCTCGCCGTTGCGGAACGCCTTCACGGCCGGGATGCTCATCACCTGGAACATCTGCGCGAGCCCCGGGTTGGCATCGATGTCCACCTTGGCCAGCACGACATCGCCCGACCGCCGCCCGACGGCGTCGTCGATGATCGGCCCGAGCTGCCGGCACGGCCCGCACCACTCGGCCCAGAAGTCCACGACCACGGGGACCTCATGCGACCGCTCGATCACGTCCGTCTGAAAAGAAGCCTCGGTCACGTCCATGGGGAACAGCCTAGAGGGGCGGCTGGCGAACCGGCAGTCGGGCACATCGCGAAACGGTAAGGCCATTTGCGGGGGCCGCACATGGCGATCCCCGGCTCCGGTTGCCCGACCACCGGTTCGCCAGCCGCCCCTCTAGGCTAGGGCCTATGGCTGAGAACGAATTCGTCTACCAGATGCACAAGGTCCGGATGTCGTACCCACCCGACAAGGTGGTGCTCGACGACATCACGCTGGCCTTCCTGCCCGGCGCCAAGATCGGCGTGCTGGGGCTGAACGGCGCGGGCAAGAGCACGCTGTTGAAGATCATGGCCGGGGAGGTCACGCCCTCAAACGGCGACGCCATGCCGGGCAAGGGCGTGAAGGTGGGCTACCTGCCGCAGGAGCCGCAGCTGGACGAATCAAAGGACGTGCGCGGCAACGTGGAGGAGGGCGTGGCCGACCGCCGCGACCTCCTCAACCGCTTCAACGAGATGAGCGCGAAGCTCGGCGAGCCGATGGAGCCCGACGAGATGGAGGCGCTGCTCGAGGACTACCAGCGCGTACAGGACGCCATCGAGCGCACGAACTCCTGGGACCTCGACCGCCAGGTGGAGGTGGCCATGGATGCCCTGCGCCTGCCGCCCGGCGACGCCGACGTTGCGAACCTCTCAGGCGGCGAGCGGCGTCGCGTGGCGCTCTGCCGACTCCTGCTCTCGGCCCCCGACATGCTGCTGCTGGACGAGCCCACCAACCACCTCGATGCCGAGTCGGTGGCGTGGCTCGAGAGGTTCCTCGACGAGTACCCCGGCACCGTGGTGGCCGTCACCCACGACCGGTACTTCCTCGACAACGTGGCCGGGTGGATCCTCGAGCTCGACCGCGGCAAGGGAATCCCGTACCAGGGCAACTACTCGTCATGGCTCGAGCAGAAGGAGAAGCGCCTGGCCCAGGAGGAGAAGGAGGCCAGCAAGCGCCAAAAGGCCATCGCCCGCGAGCTCGAGTGGGTGCGGACCAACCCCAAGGGACGCCAGGCCAAGAGCAAGGCGCGCGTCACGAACTACGAGAACCTCGTGGCCGAGGAGGCTGACGTGCAGAAGCGCGGCGGCGCTGCGGACATCCGCATCCCCCTCGCGCCGCGCCTGGGCGACAAGGTGGTGAACGCCTCGGGCCTGTCGAAGGCCTTCGGCGACAAGCTGCTGTTCGAGGACCTCGAGTTCTCCCTTCCGCCGGGCGGGATCGTGGGCATCATCGGCCCGAACGGCGCGGGCAAGACCACCCTCTTCCGGATGATCACCGGCCAGGAGCAACCCGACGGCGGAACGCTCGAGATCGGCGAGACGGTGCGCCTGGCGTATGTGGACCAGAGCCGCGATGACCTCGACCCCAAGAAGACCGTCTACGACGAGATCAGCGACGGCCGCGACGTCATCGACCTCGGCGGCGGCAACGAGGTGCAGGCCCGCGCCTACACCGCGGCCTTCAACTTCCGCGGCTCCGACCAGCAGAAGCCGGTCGGCCAGCTCTCCGGGGGCGAGCGCAACCGCGTGCACATGGCGAAGATGCTGAGCAACGGCGGCAACCTGCTGCTGCTCGACGAGCCCACCAACGACCTCGACGTCGACACCCTCCGCGCGCTCGAGACCGCGCTCGAGACCTTCTCGGGCTGCGCGGTGATCATCACCCACGATCGCTGGTTCCTCGACCGCGCGGCCACGCACATCCTGGCCTTCGAGGGCGACTCCAACGTGGTGTGGTTCGAGGGGTCCTACTCCGAGTACGAGGAGAACCGGCGCGCACGCCTGGGCGACGAGGCCGACCAGCCCCACCGCATCAAGTACCGCCGGCTCACCACGCCGGCCTAGCGGCTGATCGCCCCGGCCCCACGGGCTCCCTCCCGCGGGGCCGGGTCATGCCCGATCAGTCGCTGCAGGTACCGACCGCCGTCCAGGCGCCGCCGCCCTGCCAGGTGCCGAAGGCCCGGAACTGGCCGTTCACCGAGATCGTGATCGACTTCACGGTGCCATTCAGCTTCAGGTCGCTGCCGGTCACCGCCAGCGTGCCGCCCCCGCCCTTCGGGCTGTCGAGGCCAACCTTCAGGCCACCGCTCGCAGCGCCCGTGGCCTCCACTCCCCGGCCCACCACCGTGCAGGACGAGAGGTCGAAGGTACGTGCGATCTTCGGGCTGCCGATCGTCAGCGTGTCGCCCGTGCTGGTGCCGCCACCACTGGGCGTGGTGTCCGAGCACGATGCGGGTCGGTCGGGCCATGCGTTCGCCAGTGCCTCGGCCGTGGCCGGGCCGTAGCGCCCATCGGCCGTGATGCCCGCCTTCTTCTGGAATGCGATGAGGGCCGCCTCCGTGCCCGAGCCGAACACCCCGTCGACCTTGCCGCCGTAATAGCAGAGGCCCTCGAGCGCAGTCTGCAGCATCTCCACCGCGTCGGTGGTGTCGTTGCCCAGCGCCAGGTTGATGGCCCCCATCGTCTGCGGGCCGGCGATGCCGTCGGCCGGAAGGCTGGCGCGCGCCTGGAACCGCTTCACCGCGGCGGTCGTCTTCGGGCCGTAGATTCCGTTGATCGGGCCCTTGTAGAAGCCGAGGTCGGCGAGATCCGCCTGGATCTCCTTGTTCGCCGTCACCGTGGGGTTCTCGGCGGGCGCGGTGGTGCTCGTGCCCGTCGTCGAGGTGCTGGTGGTGCCCGTCGAGGTGGATGTCGTGGCGGTACCGGTGGTGCTGGTCGCCGTCGTTGCCGTGGTGGTGGTCGGAGTCGTTGCCGTCGTCGGCGCCGTGACCGTCACGGTCTCCGTGCCACCAAAGCTGCAGCCCGCGCCGATAAGCGTGAGAGCGGTGATGCCTGCGGCGGCAGCGGCGATTCGCGGGGTGCTCATTCGGGGTTCACCTCGATCAAGGGAATGTCGTCCCCGAAGGCTTTCGGTACTGCCACCCGGCCCCCTTCCCCGTGTACCCTCCGCCGTCGCCATGCGGACGCGCCTGGCGGTTTTTCGAGATCTCGCACTAGGAGCCCCTGTGAGCGCATCACCGGACCCGTTCAACGCACGTGCCACCCTCTCCGCAGGTGGCACCGACTACGCCATCTGGCGGCTTGGCGCACTCGGCCAGGATCTCTCACGAACCCCATTCGTGGTGAAGGTCCTCATCGAGAACGTGCTGCGCAACGCCGGCGGCGAGTTCGTGGGCGAGGACGACGTCACGGCGCTGGCGGCATGGGCACCGAACTCCGGGCTGGCACGTGAGGTGCCGCTGCTCCCCGCGCGCGTGGTGATGCAGGACTTCACGGGCGTGCCGTGCGTGGTCGACCTGGCCGCGATGCGTGACGCCATGCGCGACCTGGGCGCCGACCCCTCGCGCATCAACCCCCTGGTGCCCGCCGACCTCGTGATCGACCACTCGGTGCAGGTGGACTTCTTCGGCACCGAGCAGTCATTCGAGGAGAACGTCGCACGCGAGTACGAGCGCAACGCAGAGCGCTACGCGCTGCTGCGCTGGGCCCAGCAGGCCTTCGCCGACTTCCGCGCGGTTCCGCCGGGCACGGGCATCGTGCACCAGGTCAACCTCGAGTACCTGGCCAGCGTGGTGGCCACCCGCGAGGTGGACGGCGAGATGCGCGCCTATCCCGACTCGCTCGTGGGCACCGACTCGCACACCACGATGATCAGCGGAATCGGCATCCTGGGATTCGGCGTGGGTGGCATCGAGGCCGAGGCCAACCTGCTCGGCCAGCCGATCAACCTGCCGTGGCCGGTCGTGGTGGGCGTCAAGCTCACCGGCGAGCTCCAGCCGGGGGCGACGGCCACCGACCTGGTGCTGACCCTCACCGAGATGCTTCGCGCCCATGGCGTGGTGGGCAAGTTCGTCGAGTACTACGGCGACGGGCTGTCGAACATCACGCTTGCCGACCGCGCGACCATCGCCAACATGGGCCCCGAGTACGGCGCGACTACGGGAATCTTCCCGGTGGACGCCGAGGCGCTGCGGTACCTCGAGACCACGGGCCGCGGCCACCTGGTGCCGCTGGTGGAGGCCTACTACCGCGAGCAGGGCATGTTCCGTGAGGACGGCGACCCCGATCCTCAGTACGACGAGAACCTGGCGCTCGACCTCGGCGACGTCGTGCCCTCGCTGTCGGGCCCCCGTCGGCCGCAGGACCGCGTGGTGCTTCCCGAGGTGGGCAACCGCTTCATGGAGGAGTACCCCGAGGGGATGCACGCGAACGGCGGCGGCCGCCACTACGACACGGTGCCGGTTGAGATCGACGGCGAGACCACGCCGTTCGGCCCCGCGTCGGTGGCCATCGCGGCCATCACCTCGTGCACCAACACCTCGAACCCCTACGTGATGGTGGGCGCCGGCCTCGTGGCCAAGCGCGCCGTGGAGAAGGGCCTCACGGTGGACCCCACCGTCAAGACCTCGTTCGCGCCCGGTTCCCAGGTGGTCACGGGATACATGGAGAAGTCGGGGCTCATGCCCTATCTCGACCAGATCAAGTTCAACCTGGTCGGCTACGGCTGCACGACCTGCATCGGCAACTCAGGCCCGCTTGATGAGCCCGTCACGCAGGCGATCGAGGACAACGGACTCGTGGTGGCCGCGGTGCTCTCCGGCAACCGCAACTTCGAGGGTCGCGTGAGCCCGCATGTGAAGGCGGCGTTCCTCGCCTCCCCGCCGCTCGTCGTGGCCTTCGCCCTCGCCGGGCGCGTGGACATCGACCTCACCACCGAGCCCATCGGCACGGGGTCGGACGGACAGCCGGTCATGCTCGCCGACATCTGGCCCTCGGCCGACGAGGTGCGCGAGATCGTCGAGGGCACGATCGACGCCCAGCTGTTCACGGAGTACTACGCGTCGGTCTTCGACGGCGATGAGCGCTGGCGCGCCATCCCGGTGCCGGACGGCGACACCTACGCCTGGGACTCAGACAGCACCTACGTGCAGTTGCCGCCGTTCTTCGAGGGCCTCACGCCTGAGGCGCCCGGGGTCACCGACATCGAGCACGCACGGGCGCTGGCCGTCCTCGGCGACTCGGTCACCACCGACCACATCTCACCCGCGGGCGTCATCCCTGTCACCTCGCCCGCTGGCGAGTACCTCATCGCGAAGGGCGTCGAGCCGCGCGACTTCAACTCGTTCGGGTCGCGGCGCGGGAACCACGAGGTGATGATGCGCGGCACCTTCGGGAACATCCGCCTGCGCAACGCGCTTGCCGGTGGCAAGGAGGGCAACTGGACCGAGCACGTCACCACCGGCGACATCATCCCGATCTACGACGCCGCCATGCGCTACCAGGCCGACGGCGTGCCGCTCGTGGTGCTGGCCGGCACCGAGTACGGATCAGGATCCAGCCGCGACTGGGCCGCCAAGGGCACCGCGCTTCTCGGTGTGCGCGCGGTGATCGCACGGTCGTTCGAGCGGATCCACCGCGGCAACCTCGTCGGGATGGGCGTGCTGCCGCTGCAGTTCCTCGAGGGCGAGTCGGCAGAGAGCCTCGGACTGTCCGGGCATGAGACCTTCTCGATCCACGGACTCGCCGACATGGAGCCGCGCGCCATCCTCACGGTCGAGCTGGGCGACGGACGACAGTTCCAGGTGCAATCACGCATCGACGGGCCCAACGAGATGAACTACCTGCGCAACGGCGGCATCCTGCCCACCGTGCTGCGCCGCCTGTACCAGGAGAGCACCACCGCCTGAGCCCCGCGCCGGGCTCCGCACGCGCGCAGGGTGCGGTGCGCAGCACCTGACCGAAGGGCCCGCTCCGGCGGGCCCTTCGCGCTCCGGGTCCGAATGAGTGCCTGACGCCGGGGTTTGGGCCTACTCGATGCCCTCTGCCGCCGCGTCCACGACTGCGCGCAGTGCGCCCGCCAGGCCCGGGCGGGCGGCGAGGGTTCCGGGTGCGCCCTCCGGCCCCGCGGGGATGTCCTGCACTGTTCCGCCCGCGGCGGTCACGATCACGGCACCCGCCGCGACGTCCCACGCGTTGACGCCGAACTCGTAGTAGGCATCGAGGCGCCCGCAGGCCACCCACGCCATGTCGAGCGCGGCCGAGCCGCCCCGTCGCATGTCACGTACGTGGGGGATCACTCCCATCAGGCGGGCGGCCTGCCGGCGGCGGCGCACGGCGTCGTAGCCGAAGCCGCTCCCGATGAGCGCCTGGCCGAGGTCGTCGCTCGGCGTCAGCGCGAGCACGCGACCGTCCTGATGCGCGGGTCCACCCCGCACCGCGCTGAAGGTCTCACCGCGCACGGGATCATGCACCACCCCCATCAGCCCGCCGGCCTCGTCATGGCACGCGATGCTCACAGCCCACTGCGGGTAGCCCCACAGGTAGTTGGTGGTTCCGTCGAGCGGGTCCACCAGCCACCGCAGGCCTGACGTCCCGCCCACGGCCTCGCCCGACTCCTCAGACAGAATCGCGTCGTCCGGCCTCTCGGCCCGGATGATGGAGAGGATCACGTCCTCGGCCTCGCGATCGGCATCGCTCACCAGGTCGGTGGACGTGCTCTTCGCAGTGATGCCCTCCGCAGGGGCCTCGAAGCGGGCGATCAGCGCGCGACCCGCGATCTCGGCGGCACGCAGCGCGATCTCGAGGGCCTGCCGGGCGTCAGCGGGGTCAGTGGTCACGGGGCGGCATCCTACGCACACGCACGCCCCCTGCCGCGCTACCCTTCCGCGCCGTGAGCGAGTCCGTCAACCTCATTTCCCCGCGCGGGTACTGCGCGGGCGTCGACCGCGCCATCGAGACGGTCGACCGGCTGCTCGAGGAGCGCGGCGCGCCCGTGTACGTGCGCGGGGAGATCGTGCACAACCAGTACGTGGTGAGGACCCTCGCCGGCAAGGGCGCGGTCTTCGTGGAGACACCCGAAGAGGTACCCACGGGAAGCGTGATCGTGCTCTCGGCCCACGGCAGCGCGCCGGACGTCTATGAGCGCTGCGCCGCACGCGACCTCGAGGTGATCGACGCGACCTGCCCTCTCGTGAGCAAGGTGCACGCCGAGGTGCGCCGCTACGCCGGCAAGGGGTCGACGGTACTGCTCGTCGGGCACGCCGAGCATGACGAGGTGATCGGCACCCGTGGCGAGGCCCCCGACCGGGTCATCGTCGTGGAGGACGTCGCGCAGGCCGAGATCGTGGAGGTCCCCGACCCGCAGAACGTGGCCCTCACCACCCAGACCACGCTCTCCCTCGATGACACCGCGGCGATCATCGCCGTCTTGCGGCGCCGCTTCCCACAACTGCAATCACCGGCCTCCAGCGACATCTGCTACGCCACGCAGAACCGTCAGGACGCCGTGAAGGCAGCCGTCGAGCAGAGCACCGCTGAGCTCGTGCTGGTCGTCGGGTCGCAGAACTCGTCGAACTCGCAACGCCTGGTGGAGGTTGCCCGCGCCGGCGGTGCCGACAGTTACCTCATCGATGGCGTGGCCGATCTTGACCCCACGTGGCTCGATACGCACCCCCGTGTGGCCCTTACCGCTGGGGCATCCGCACCCGAGGTCCTGGTGCGCGAGGTCCTCGATTACCTCGAGACGCGCGGGTACGCGCGTCGCGGCAACGAGGTCCCAACGGACGAGGGCGTCGTGTTCGCGCTCCCTCCGCAAGTACGCTAGGCACATGACCCGTCGCATACTTCTCACGGCACTCGCCGTGCTCATGCCCGCCGGCGCGGCACTCGCCGGCGCAAAGGACTGCACGACCGGCTCGTGCACCATCACCCCCGAGGCCGCCAGCTGGGCGATGGTGGCCACGGGCGTCGAGGGCGGCACCATCAAGTGGCCCCGAAAGCCGCAGGGTGCCGTCCTCCGGCGCATCGACCTCACGCTCCAGAAGCCGGTCGAGGGCGAGGCCACGGTGTGCGATGGGCGACAGGAGGCCACCGCCCGGTACACGTGGAAGCGGCGCTCGATCACCTTCCGCAACGTCACCGTCGCGGGAACGGACTGCACGAAGGCCGACCCGGTGCGCTTCCGCTGCAGCACCACCACCATCTCCGGGTTGGGTCGCACGCGCGACTGCACCAGCACGGGATGGCGCATCATCACGTGGGGCGGGTACGTGCCGCGCAAGGGCGGGCAGTTCGAGGTGAGCGGCCCGCGGACCTTCCCGCACGTCGCCATGGCCCGCTCCGTGCGCTAGTTACGCAGCAGGAGCGGCCCGTCCACCACAAACCCGGACGGAATCCTCCCTCGCAGGTCCGCAGCATCCTGGGCGTAACGCGGGTCGATCTCGATGGCGAACTCGCTCGCCCCGGTGTCCCCGCGCGGCACCGTTGCCCCCTCGGCCTCGAGCCAGCGCGCAGCGCGGTCGACCATCGCCGCCCGGCACGTCGCCGGCGAATCGGCGCCGTCGGCGTTCTTCACGGGCGCGAAGCGCTCCTCACGGGCCATCTCCACCGTCGCGGTGCGCGATGCCAGCGGCAGGGCGTCGAACATGAAGGCCTCGAACTTGACGGCATTGGGCGCCTGCGGATCCGGATCGTCCACCGTGGGCACGCGCTTGTCCGCGCGATGAAAGGGCATCGGGGCCTGGCCGGTGGCCAGACGCGTGGCGAAGGCGCGGTCCAGGCAGTGCACGCCCGTGGAGCCCGCCCAGTAGAGCAAGCTCCCCGCGTCGTCGCGGGCGGCCTCGAGCGCGGGGGGGAGATCGCTGTACTCCACCAGCGCCGTGCGGCCATCCACCGAGGCCATCACGCCCATCCGCTCCTCCGGCGCGAGCTTCGCCACCACGAGCGTGCTCATCTCGGCGCGGGCCATCAGGTGCGCGCCGATCAGCTCGGGGTCTGCGGGGCGCATCAGGGGGTTGTCCACCTGGAAGGTCACGATGGTGTCGATGCCACGCTCCTCGAGGTCGCCAAGGATCGCGGCGTGCCCCATCGCCCGGAAGATCCCCCCGTGGCCATCCGGCGAGAGCGCAAGGCGGTCCGGTGCCTCGCGGAGGATGTCGCCGGTCACGGGATCGACCGCGGGAAGCATTCCCTGCACGAATGTCGTGACGGAGTCGGGCTGCAGGCCGAAGAGCATGTTCTGCTCGAAGAAGCCGCGGGTCTCGTAGTCGTTCACATCCGAGGTCATCAGAAGGAACGGCAGGTCACAGCCGTAGCGGCGACGCGTGGCACCGACCCCGGCGGCGTGCACCTCGAACAGCGTGGCATCGGTCACCGGGGCGATCGGGAGCATTCCCTTGGGGTGGTCGAACCCAAGGCGCGTGCCCTGCCCGCCGGCCAGCAGCACCACGGCCACGCGACCATCGCGCAGCGCCTGTTCACCGACCTCGAATGCCTCCCGGCGACGTGCGCTGTCGGCATCGCCAGATGGAAGGCGATCGACATCCGCAGGGCCGATGCTGCTGGGCTCCTCCTCGGCCGGCTCGCGTACGAGCTCACGCACCAGGCGCTCCACCAGGGGCAGGTCGATGGACGCCACCTGCATCAGCAACCGATCGGCCTGATCGGTCGGAAGCGCACGGATGGAGTCGGCCAGGCGGTGCTGCCCAGCCGACTCCAGTGCGTCGATGACCGGATCGATCACGCCGGGGTGAGGCAAACCTTGATCACGCCCTCCTCCCGCGACTGCATCTTGCGGTAGCCGTCAGCAGCATCCTCGAGGGAGAGTTCCGTGGTGAGCACCGGTGCCGGGTCGAGGCGGCCCGACCGAACGGCGTCGAGGAGCTCAGGGAAGTAGGCAGGGCCCGGGACCAGCCCGCCGGTGATCGTGATGTTGCGCAGAAACTGATCGAACCAGTTGATCTCGGGCACGTTCTGCATGAAGTGGTCCATGCCGAGGCAGCCAATCGCGCCACCCGCGCGCACGGTGGCGTGCGCGGCCGCCATGGACGACTTGCCGGAGATGGAATCGACCACGACGTGGGCGCCCTCGCCATTGGTCATCTCCATCACCTGCTCGCGGATCTCGTCAGTGTCGCGCGATGTCACCACTCCCGTGGCGCCGAGGCCACGGGCAACCTCGAGCCGGTCCTCGTGGTGTCCGAGGCACACGATGTTCACCCCGTCCATGGCCGCAGCGCCATGCACGGCGCACAGGCCAACGGCACCATCGCCGATCACCACCACGTTGTAGCCGGGCTTCATCCCGGCGGTGCGCAGGCCGTGCCATGCCGTGGACATGACGTCCACGAGGGGCAGCATCGTCTTCTGCCGGTCCATGCCCGACAGCTCCTCAGGCATCGGGATCAGCGTGGTCGACGCCAGCGGCACGCGCACGTACTCGCTCTGCCCGCCCTGCACCAGGCCATCGTGCTGCCATGTGCGCGGCGCCCAGCCGAACAGCGACCAGGAACTGCACGAGCTGTGCAGGTGCTCCGCGCACATCGGGCATGTGCCATCGAGGATGCTGCAGGAGGCCAGCACGCGGTCGCCGGGGCGCAGGTTGGTGACCTCCGCGCCGACCTCTTCCACCGTGCCGATGAATTCGTGGCCCAGGCGCGAGCCCGGCTCGAACCCGAAGGCCGTGCCCGCGTTGAGGATGTGCAGGTCGGAGCCGCAGATGCCGGCCATGGTGACCTTCACCAGGGCATCGGTCGGCTTCTCGATCGTGGCGTCGGGGACATCCTCGACGCGCACGTCCTGGTCGCCGTGGAAAGTAAGGCCACGCATGCAGGCACTCCTGAGGTTGGTCAGCGAACTACGCCTAGTATCGCCCATGGGGCGACGTCCGTGGCCCCCTGCGGACCACCCGGAGGAATTCCTGCATGGCCGTCACGCGTGTGTGCTTCGTCTGCCTCGGCAATATCTGCCGCAGCCCCACGGCCGAGGCCATCATGGAGCACCGCCTGCAGTTCGAGGATCTCGGCGTGGAGGTGCAGGTCGAGAGCGCCGGCACCGGCGACTGGCATGTGGGCCACCCCCCCGACGCGCGCGCCCGCGATGAGGCGACGCGCCGGGGTATCGCGATGGGCGGCGTGGCGCAGCAGTTCACCGTCGCCGACTTCGACCGCTTCGATCTGATCCTCGCCATGGACTCCGCCAACCTCGAGGCACTGCGCCGCATCGCCCCCACGCCCGAGGCGGCCGCCACGATCCACCTGCTGCGTGAGTTCGACCCCCTCGCGGGCGACGATGTCGACGTGCCCGATCCGTACTTCGGCGGGTCCCGGGGCTTCGTCGAGGTATTCGACATGGTCGACCGCTCGGTCACCGGGCTGCTCGACCACATCGCCGCCGCGCGCGCCGACGGGTGAACGCCGGGCTCACCACCGCCATCGAGCAGGCCACCGGGGCGCGGGTGGCCGGCACAGGGCCGGTGGGCGGGGGATCCACCAGCAGCGGCCTGGCGGTGACCCTCGCCGATGGCACGCGGCTCTTCGCGAAGCACACTCCGGGCGCCCTTCCGGGCCTCTTCCGCGGCGAGGCGGCGGGTCTCGCGTGGCTGGCCGAGCCCGGATCGGTGCGCGTGCCAGCGGTCATCGCGGTGGACGGCGATTGGCTTGTGCTCGAGTGGATCGACGAGGGCCCGCGCAGCGCCACCACCGACGAGCAGCTGGGGCGGGCCATCGCCCGCATGCACCGCGCGGGAGCCGACGCATTGGGCGCCCCGTGGCCGGGCTTCGCCGGATCGGTGCCGGTGCCGAACGATCCCCTGGATGATTGGCCGGCGTTCCTGGCCGAGCGGCGCCTCATCCCCATCGCCCGCGCAGCAGCCCTGCCGCGGGAGATGATGCAGCGGCTCGACGCCCTCATCCCCCGCCTGCCCGACCTGCTCGGCCCGCCCGAGCCGCCGTCACGCCTGCACGGCGACCTCTGGGCGGGAAACCACATGACCGACGCCGAGGGTTACCCGGTGCTCATCGACTGCGACGCCTATGGCGGCCACCGCGAGGTGGACATCGCGATGATGCTGCTGTTCGGCGGCTTCGGCGACCGCGTGCTGGCGGCCTACGACGAGGAGTTCCCGCTGGCCCCGGGCTGGCGCGAACGCGTGGAGCTCAACCAGCTCCTCCCGCTGCTCGTTCACTGCGCGATGCTCGGCGGCGCGTGGTTCGGGCGCACGGATCAGGTGCTGCGCACCGTGGCGTAGCGCCGGGCGTGCGATGGAGCGCTACGCCAGCCCGGAGCGCTCCAGCACGGCAGCGGGCTCCATCACCAGCCCCACGTAGAACGGCCCGAACTCTCCAAAGCGAGTCGACACCTCGTCGAAGCGCATCTCGTAGACGATCTCCTTGAGCGCGGAGAGGTCGTCGCTGAAGAGGGTGACTCCCCACTCCCAGTCGTCGAGTCCGGTGGACCCGGTGATGAGCTGGGTCACCCGTCCCGCGAACGTGCGGCCCAGGGTGCCATGACCCATCATCAGCGCCTTGCGCTCGTCGAAGGACAGGGCGTACCAGTTGTCGTCTCCCTCGCGGCGCTTGCTCATGGGGTAGAAGCAGAGAAGCCGGCGCACGGGGAGTTCAGGGTGCACCCGCATCTCGCGGTAGTGCGCGATGCGGTCACTCCATTGCGCAAGCGCACCCTCGACGTCCTCCTCGCCCAATGCGACGAGTCGCGCCCGCTCATCCTCTTCGGTGGCCCGGTACTCGCTCTCCTCGGTGATGGAGAGGTACGAGTACACCACCTCCACGGGGCCCGCGGTCACGCCCTTCACCGCGATGTCGAGGTGATGCAGGTCGGGTGCGACGAGCATGAGGCCGAAGTCGGCGCGGCCGCCCAGCACCGAGAAGGCGCACACCTGGTTCTCGGGCGCGGCCTCGGTGAATGCGCGCAGCGCCGCCTGGATGGGCAGGCCCGAGCCATGGTCGGGCTGGGCGCGCAGCATCAGGTGCGCCACGCCCCAGCCGCTGCTGGGCACCACGGGATCGTGCGAGGAGCTCACAGCGCTGACGCTAGCGCAGGCCCGCCCGCTACCGTGGGCCCGTGGGCGATCCCGAGACCTTTGACCCCGGCGGGCGCTTCCGCGCCGACATCGGCGCATCGCGCATGGTCGACCCCATGCCCGGCCTCGAGGTGCTGGCCGATGAGCTCGGCGTGCCGGTCGAGGACGTCGTGCACCACGCCCTGGTTCGCTGGTCGAGCGCGGGATCCGAGGCGCTGCTCGCGGCCCCGCCCGAGATGCTCACTGCGCTGCGCGAGGCGGCCGATGCCGGTGACGTGGACCGCGTCCGGGGAATCGTGGGCGCGCTCCTCGCCGGCTGGGACGGCTGAGCCGCAGGGGCGCGCTCAGCCCGTGATGCGTCGCACCGAACGGTTGGTGACGACATACACATTGCCGGCGCGGTCCTCGCCGAACGAGGTGACGCCGGGGATGCGTCCAAGCCGGCGGGTGATCTCCTGGGGCGTCCCGGGGTCAGCCGCGTCGACCGACCACGAGCGACCGGTGCACCAGTCGGCGTACACGTACCGGCCGGCGAGCGAGGGCGCGCTCGATCCGCGAACCACATAGCCGCCTGTCACGGAGCAATCACCACTCCCGTGGCGGTACTGGGCGACGGGATCCGTCTCACGGGCGCCGCGGGGACCGCCCTTGAAGTCGTCCGTGCCCTCGCGCGCGCTCCACCCGAAGTCCAGCCCCGCCTGGCCGGCACGCGCGACATCAATCTCCTCCACCGCGTTCTGGCCCACATCCCCGATCCAGAGGTCACCGGTTGACCGGTCAAAGGTGATGCGCCACGGGTTGCGCAGGCCGGTGGCCCAGATCTCGGGGCGCGCCCCGCGCGTGCCGACGTAGGGGTTGCCCGCAGGTATGGCGTACTGGCGTCCCTGCGCGCGCCGTGATGGGTCGATGCGCAGGATCTTGCCGAGCAGGGTGCCCGGCGACTGCGCCCGGTTGCCGGGGTCCCCGCCACTACCGCCATCTCCGAGCGCGATGTAGAGCATGCCGTCGGGGCCGAATGCCAGCGCGCCACCGTTGTGGTTGCCGTACGGCTGGCGCTGCGCGAGAACCACGCGAGCCGTGCGCGTGGAGACCCTGCGCGCACCCGGGCGAGCGCGGAACTCGACGACGCGCGTGTCCCCGCGGCGGTTCGTGTAGTTGACGTAGAAGCGGCGGGACGTGGCGAAGTTGGCGGGGAAGGCAACACCGAGCAGCCCCTGCTCGAGCCCCTCGGAGCCGACTCGGTCGCGGATATCGAGCCAGGGCGCACCCGGCTTTCCGTTGCGGCTGATCGGTCGCACCACGCCGGTACGCTCCACCACCAGGAGGCGCGATTCACCCGGTGCCTGGACGACCCCGAGCGCGGAGTCGAAGCCGGTGCCCACGGTCCTCAGGCCCACCCCGGTCGCGGATGCCGCGGCGATGGCGAGAGCGGCACACGCCGTGCCCGCCGCCAGTGCAATCCGCCACGTCGTCATGACCTGAACGTATCCCACTGCCGCGCCCGGTACGGCGTGAGGGGTGCTAGTTGACCTCGGCCGGCTCGATCACCGGCTGGACCACCCTGCTCACCGTGACCGGCAGGAGCCGGACGAATGCGTTGAGCTCGGCGTCCGAGGCCCCTCCCTTGATCCCGTCCACGAGCCGCAGGAGGACCGCGACTTCACGCGGTCCGAGGTCGGCCATGACGGGTTCCAACGCCTCCACGAGCTTGTCGCGCATGGTCGGGTCGATTCCCGCGAGGGCGGCTTCCAGATCGGGCGGTAGAGCGTAGGACATGCGTGCATTCTACCCCACCACGGCACCGTCCCCGGCCGAGAGGTCGGCGGGTCACCGCCCGCAGGCCGCATGCAGGCGCCGCATCCGTGCCACGACCGACTGATGCGCCTCGGATGGCATGGATACGCCCCGCACCAGCGTGTGATGGAGCGCCGCGCACACCGCGTCGAGCGCATCGCCCGGCCGCGCGGGAACCGCGCGCATCCCCGCCGCCGCCATGGGTGCGAGTGGCGCGCAGTGTCCCGTGTTACGCGCGCACCGTCACGGACACGCCGGGGCGCACCCATCGCGAAAGACGCCGGATGTCGGCGTTGGTCATGCGTATGCAGCCGTGGCTCACGCGCTGGCCGATCAGCGACGGCTGGCTCGTGCCGTGGATCGCAACCCTCCCGTTTCCGCCCGCGTACTCGTTCAGCACGTTGGAGAAGGACGTGAGCGGCATCACGATCGGCCCGAGGAAGCCCGAGGGGTCACCCGTCTGGATTTCCTCGGCGAGCGCGAAGCGGCCGCGCGGCGTCGGAGTCGAGGGAGCGCCCACGGCCACCGGGAACGACGCGATGCGGCGGCCCTTCCGATAGACGTAGAGACGCCGATCGCTGAGGTCGACGACCACGCGTACCCTGAGACGCCGGAAGGTCATGTCGGAGGCCCGTACCCAGGCCTGGCTCCCGTTCGGGCGCACGGGGATGAGGACCTTCACCCAGCGGACGCCGTCCACGACCTTCACGCCGCGAACCTGGAGCCATACCGATCCCGCGCCCAGCGGGGCGATGGGCTGCAGCAGGCGAAGGCCCTTGCCCGTGGGCGACGGCGTGGCGCGGGCGGTGCTGACCACCAGCAGGCGCCCGGCCCAGGAGGACTTCGAGGTGGGCGGCGCCAGGGGAGATGCGGGTTGCTCGGCCGCAGGGTCGGCGGTGCCCGGTGCCGCCTCGGGCGCCGGCGCCGTGCCCACCGGCTCCTGCGCGCTCGCAACCTGCGCCCCCATCAGCAGTGCGGCTAATGTGACAATTATTGTGACGTACTGTCGCATATGGAGAACGTACCGCATGTCGCCGGGAACGGCAAGCCTGCGGTCATGACGCAACATGGACGGGAAGCCCCTTCCCCGGTACGAGGTGGCACCGGCACGCTCCACACAATCGGTGTCATTATGCAGGCATGGACCTCGTCTGGAGCGGCGTGACGTTCCCCGCCGCCACGGGGTTCTTCGAATCGATCGGCGACTGGGCCGCCGAATATGGCTATCTGGCGATTTTCCTCGTCGTGGCCGGTGACGGCGTTTTCCCGATCCTGCCGGGCGAGACCTCGATCGTCGCAGGTGCGGTGTTCGCCGCCGAGGGCGATCTCACGCTCTGGGGAGTGGTCGTCGTCGGCGCCATCGGCGCGGTGGTCGGGGATTCCCTCGCCTACTGGATCGGCCGCGGCGGGGCCACGGGAATTCGCCGCGCGGTCACCCGCATGGCGGGCGAGCACCGCACCCATTCCGCCGAGCGGCTCGTGAAACGGCATGGGCCGGCGCTGGTATTCACCGGCCGTTTCCTCCCCGGGATCCGCATCGGCATCAACATTGCCTGCGGAGCCGGCCAGATGTCCTATCCCCGCTTCCTGCTGTTCGACACCGCCGGGGCGATCTGCTGGTCCCTCCAAGCGGCGCTGATCGGCTACTTCGCCGGCAAGGCCTTCGCCAACCAGATCTGGGTGGCCCTGGTCGTGGCGCTGGGGGTCGCCGGGGTCGTGGCCCTCATCGTGATCGCTCGCGAGCGACGCATGGTGGCCCGCGAGGATGCGCTCGAGGCAGCCGAGGAGCGGGCCAGTACGGTAGCCCCCACGCCTACCTCGACGGGATCCGGGGAGACCACCTGATGCCACCACTTCACCCGCGCGCGACCGCCACTGCGCTCGTGGCCATCGCCAGCGCCGTCGGTGCGACAGCAGGACATGCCGACGGAGGGCGGACCGCATGGCCAGGCTCTGCCCCTCTCGCCGGTGCGTGGGCCGGCACGGCCCGGAGCACGGCCGTCGCCGGGCTCAGCTTCCCCGTGCGCGCAACGGTCGCCGTGGCCGCGACGGGGCGCCCAACGGGCAGGGTGTCCCTCGGCACTCCGGTGAACTGCGCAGGGGGGTGGCAGCCGGTGTCCACCACGGGGCGGGTCACCACCTTCTCCGAGGCGATCACGGCCAGCGTCGCAGGCGGTGACTGCATCACCGACGGCACGGTGCGGTTGTCGCCGGCCAGCGGCGGGCGGCTCCGCTACGTATGGACCAAGGGCGCCGCCGGGAGCGTCGCATACCTTGATCCGGTGGGAATCTCGGGAACCTGGTCCGGGACCCTGGCGCAGGCAGGCATGCCCCCGATTCCCGCGCGCATCCGCGTGGTGGGCGTGCGCGCCGGGCAGATGCAGGGCACCTCGCGCTACGGCGCGCCGCTCTCCTGCCGGGGCCGCCTCGAGCCCCGGGGGTCCGGATCGCAGAGGCGGGCGGTCCTGCGCGAGGTCATCACCCAGAGCACGAGCGCGGTCTGCGTGGGCGTCGGCGTGATGACGCTGTCGCTCCGGACCGATGGGCGCCTCGGATACCGCTGGAGCGGCGGTGGCGTGGTATCAACTGGGATCCTCCGGAGAGTGGGCACGCAATGAGCACGCGCATCGACATCGACGGCCGCTCGCTTGCGGCACGCATGCCCGAGATCGGCGCGGCAGATGAGGCCGTGATGGTGATCGGGCGCCCGGTGTGCCCGGCGTGCCAGGTGACCGGCGCCGGCCTTGAGGCACTGGCCGAGGCGCGTCCCGGGGTGCTGCTCGTGTTCGTCGAGATGTGGGGCCCCGAGGACTGGCGCGCACGCGGCGGCGACGGCTGGCCGGCAGGTGTGACCGTGAGCCCGTCGGCGGTCCCGGCCACCGTGCTGATGCGCGGCGGCGACGTGGTGGCGAAGCGATTCGGGGCCGTGCCGGCGCACGACCTCGACCGGTGGATGGATGAGCATTTCGGCCCTGCGCAACACCCCGTGCCTGAGGGCATCACCGAGGCCGAGCAGGCGGTGCTGAATCGCACGGCGGCCCGCAGGGCGCAGCACGACGCCGTGAAGGGGCGCTGAGCGCGCCCACCGTATGGGTGCTCGGGGATCAACTTGATCCCACGGGCCCGGCCTTCCGGGGGCACCGCCCGGGCGACGCCCGCGTGCTGATGATCGAGAGCGAGCACGCGCTCGCCCGACTGCCCTACAACCGTGAGCGCCGGGTCCTGGTGATCGGGGCCATGCGCCGGTTCGCCGATCGCCTGCGCGCTGCGGGCTGGGCGGTGGACCTTCGCCGCGCGCCCACGCTCTTCGCGGGAGTCATGGCGCATGCGGCAGAGGAGGAGCCCGACCGGATCGTGGTGGCCCATCCCGCCTCGCGCAGCGGCCTGGCGCTGGTGCGCCGGGTGGCCGGTGCGCTGCCGGTGCAGGTGGAGATACGCGAGCCCGTCGGGTTCATCACGCGGCCGGGTGAACTCGATGAGATCCTGGGTGCTCGTCAGCCGCGCATGGACACCTTCTACCGGGCCATGCGCCGCCGGCTCGGCATCCTGGTGGATGCCGACGGCGAGCCGGTGGGTGGCGCATGGAGCATGGACGCGGAGAACCGCAAGCCGCCGCCGCGCACCAGGGACCTCGGCGCGCCCGCCCCGTGGCTGCCGGCGGCGGACGACCCGCTCGACCGTGAGCTCCGCCATGAGTTCGCGTCGCTGCCCGAGATCGGCGGCGGTGGCGAGCGCGTGATGGCGGCCGACCAGGGTGAGGCCGAGGCGGCGCTCGATCGCTTCATCGAGACCCGCCTCGCCGGGTTCGGACCACATCAGGACGCCATGATGGATGACGACTGGGCGATGTCGCATGCGCTCCTCTCCGGCCCCCTCAACCTGGGCATCCTCTCCCCGGAACGGGTCGCCCGACGGGTGGCCGACGCACTCGGGGACGGCGCGCCGATCGCCTCGGTCGAGGGCTTCGTGCGGCAGGTGATCGGCTGGCGCGAGTATGTCTGGGGCTGGTACTGGAAGAGGACCTGGCGCACCGCGAACGCGCTCGGCGCCGAGGCCCCCGTGCCGGCGGCGCTTCGCGGCGGATCCACGCGCATGCGATGCGTGGAGGTGGCGATGGATGGCATCCATCGCCGTGGCTACTCGCACCACATCCAGAGGCTCATGGTGCTCGGCACGCTCATGCTGCTGCGCGGCACAGAGCCCTGGGCGGCGTCCCGGTGGTTCCAGGCCGCCCACGTGGACGGCGCCGCATGGGTGATGGCCCCGAACGTGATCGGCATGGCTCTCTATGCCGACGGCGGGGGGATGATGACGAAGCCGTACGCCGCGAGCGGGGCGTACATCAAGCGCATGAGCAATCACTGCAGGTCCTGCCCGTACGACCCGACCGCGGGTGCCGGGCCGGACGCGTGCCCGTTCACCACCCTCTACTGGGACTTCCTCGACCGGCACCGGGAGCGACTCGGGCAGAATCACCGCATGGCGCTCTCGATGCGCAACCTCGCGAAGAGGCAGGACATCCCGGCCATCCGCGCCCGTGCGCGCGAGGTGATGGCCGCGCTTGACACGGGAGTGGACTGATGGCCGACCCACCACGGCGCCGCGGGCGCATCACCACCCGGGGCCCCGGCGGCGAGCGCGTGCGCGACGCCGACCTCGCCCTGTTGCAGGGGCCCGAGCCCGACTTCGTGTCCACCGACCCGTGGCGCGCGCTGCGGATACTCGGTGAATTCGTGGAGGGCTTCGACCTCCTGGCCCGCGTGGGCCCCGCCGTGTGCGTCTTCGGGTCGGCGCGTACCCCACCCGATGATCCCGACTACACGGCGACGGTGGAGATCGGGCGGCTGCTGGCCCGCGAGGGGCGGGCCGTGATCACCGGCGGCGGACCCGGGCTCATGGAGGCCGCCAACAAGGGCGCGGCCGAGGGCGGTGGCCTGTCGGTGGGCCTCAACATCGAGTTGCCGCACGAGCAGTACCGCAATCCCTACGTCAACCTCGGCGTGGACTTCCGGTACTTCTTCGTGCGCAAGACCATGTTCGTGAAGTACTCCGAGGCGTTCATCGTGCTGCCCGGCGGCCTGGGCACGCTCGATGAGCTCTTCGAGGCACTGGTTCTCGTGCAGACCGGCAAGGTTCGAGACTTCCCGCTGGTGCTCTACCGCAGCGCCCACTGGGATGGCCTGCTCGCCTGGCTGCGCGACACACCCCTGGCCGAGGGATGGCTCGACGAGGAGGACCTCGCGCGCATCCATGTGGCCGACTCCCCGGAGGAGGTCGTGCGGCTGGCGCTGGGCGACGCGCCCTAGCTCTTCGGGGGGGCCGAAACCACCAGTACGGCCGTAGTCGGGCGGCCATCCCGGGACGAGACTTCGTACATGGGAACGATCGCGATTGCACCCTCCCGGGACCTGCTCACCGCCTCCGCCGCAGCGCACCTACTCGGCATCAGCGTCTCATCTCTCCGCCAATGGGCACGTGACGGCCTGGTGCCGCACCAGTTGACGCCGGGCGGCCACCGGCGCTTCGACCGCGATGACCTCACCGCATGGCTTGAGGCCCGTGGGGGCGAGCTGCCGGATGAGGATTCCGGGCTGTGCCGCGCACTGGTCGCCGGGCGCATCGCCCAGGACGTCGCGGCAGCGACCGCCCTCGCGGACGGGTCCGCGCAGATCGTCTCAGGCGCCGTGCGTCAGGCCGCCGGTACCACGCTGACCTCGGGCAGGCGCGTTGCGGCCATCCGCGCGCGCGCCGAGGAGCGCCTCGCAGAGCTCATCACGGCCCTTGCCGAGGGTGACGTATCCGCATGCCTGCGCGCGGCCGAGTGGCACGCGTACCGCGAGGGGGCGACCCGCCTCTCCGCAACGGAGTCCATCGGCGAATGGCTTGCCCTCGCCTCGGAGGCGGAGCGGTACCTGCGCGCCTCCGGCATCAGCGAGGCGGACATCCAGGCCGTACGGGACGCCGTGGACCGCGTGGTGTCGCGCGCCACGACGGGCCTCGCGATCGGCCGCAGGTCACGGGCGGAGACAAGGATCCATGCCGAGCACCACGCAGCCTGACGTCGCCGCAGCGGGCCTCGCGCGCCAGGAGCACGCGTGGCTGCCGATATCGAGTGCCGCCCGTGCGCTGGGAGTAAGCCCGAGCACGCTCCGGGCGTGGGCCGAGGAGGGACGCGTGCCGCACGTGCGCACCGCGGGCGGCCACCGGCGCTTCAATGCTGATGAGCTCGCCGAGTGGCTGGCAGCCCACGCGCGCGCCCACGCGCCACGCCCGGAGCGCTCGCCCGGCCTGACACCGGCCCCGGAGTTGGCGGACCTGCTTGTCAGCCACGACGAACGGATCACGCAGATCGTCGAGCAGGACCTCGGCACGACCGACGACGCGGTGCATGTCGCGCGCAGGCCCGGGACCGCCGTGGACTGGGTGACGGTGGTCGCGGACGTACTGCGCCTGGGGTGGCTCGGCAAGGGCCTCGAGCAGGCGCGTGCCTACGGGTACGCGCGGGGCGTTGCCGGCGTATCCGCCGCAGACGCCCTCGCGGGACCGCTTGCAACCGGTCGGGCGATAGACGCCGTGCTCAGCGAGGAGTCCGTCGTCGTCTCGTCAGAGGAGCGCGACCGGGTGGCCGGGGTGATGCGGCGCATCACGGTGCGGGTCGCCGATGGCTGGGCCGACGCCACGCGGGATCGGACGCTCGACCCGGTCGCGCGCGCCTAGGTCAGCGCACGCCGGCGCTGTTGCGTTACCCCGTCTGCGCTGATGCGGCCGCCGGTGTGCGCACGGGGACGCGAACGGACTCCAGGGTCGATCCGTTGCGGCGGACGGCCCGCACGACCAGTGACGTCGCCGATGCATCGACCTCGAGGAAGTGGTGCTCCGGCCTGCATCGCGCCAGACCCCTCGGCACCCGCACGCATGGGTACAGCGCAGCGCCGCCGCCACCGCTCACGATGTACGTGACCCCGCCGGTGACGATGCGCTCGTAGGCATGGTTGTGGCCGCTCAGCACCAGCGAGACGCCGTATCTGCGGAACAGGGGCGCCATCAGGCGCTGCTCGGTCCTGCTTGGTGCATGCAGCCCCGCGGTGTAGACCGGCTGGTGGATGGAGACCACGCGCACCGGCTCAGTGGCGCGCGCGAGGGTGCGCCTGAGGAACGACAACTGGGCACGCGATGCCGGCTGGTTGCCATCGAGGACGACCACGCGCAGAGGACCGCGCGCGAACGAATACCAGCGGCGCGGGCTGGAAAGGCGGGTGGCCGTGGACGTGCCACCAACGTCGTGGTTGCCCCAGGTGGCCCGCCACGGAAGGCCTGCGGCCAGCAGGCAGGCCTCTGGCCTGTCGAAGCTGCCGGGCGTCGCGGTGCCATCCGGCGCGTAGAAGTTGTCGCCGGTGGTGAGGATGAAGGCGGCGGGGCGCGCGGCATGGCTCGCACACATGCGCCTGGAGATCGCCGCCTGGGCGCTGCTGCCCGTTCCCCAGTCCCCCTTCACGAGGAACCTCACAGGGGACGAGGACGGTGTGGTGGAGGCTCCCGTCGGACCGTGGGGGGCGGCGCCCGCCGAGCTTATGGCGAGGACCGCGAGGGCGGCGGCGGCGGCACCAGCCAACGGGCGCGCGGGTAGTGCGATGACGGGACGAGGCACGGCCTGCATGCTTGCATCACGGACAGCGACACCGGCTCGTGCGCGGTCCGGCACGAACGTCCATGACCGGGGCTCGTGCGCTGTTATAGTCTCCCGCCTGCCGCGGCCGGGCGGGGTGCATCGTGCGCCCGCTCCGATGCCATGCGGCCGACCAGACGAGCATCACAGACCGACACCGGAGGACCGGCGATCACCGCGTACCAGATCATGATCATCCTCAGCCCCGAGGCCGATGAGGAGCAGCAGGTCGAGGTCATCTCGCGCGTGCGCTCGCTCATCGAGGATGGCGGTGGCACGGTCGATGATGTCGCCGAATGGGGGCGCCGCAAGATCGCGTACCCGGTGCGAAAGCAGGCCGACGGCGTGTACGTCGTCGTCACCTGCCAGACCTCGCCCGAGGTCATCGATGAGATCGGTCGCGTGCTGGCCATCACGAAGGACGTCGTGCTGCGCGCGATGCCGTTCCGCCTCACGGAGGCCGAGCTCGCAACCGTTCAGGCCAACGGCGTGCCCGAGCCGATCGACGAGCGTCCGGAGCGCGAGGAGCGCCCGCGGGGTGGTCGTCGCGGCGGCCCGGGTGGCGGCGGCCGCCGCCGCGACCGCTAGTCGCGCAACCCCGTCCGAGGAGCCCACGTGCCCGCCGATCTCAACCGCGTCACCCTCATCGGTCGCCTCACCCGTGACCCCGAGTTGCGCCACCTGCGCTCCGGCGATGCCGTGGCCTCGCTCCGGATCGCCGTCAACGGGCGTGCCCGGGACGAGTCGGGGCAGTGGGTGGACAAGCCCAACTTCTTCGACGTCAGCGTGTTCGGCCGGCAGGCCGAGACGGTGGCCAACTACATGGCCAAGGGTCGACGGATCGGCATCGACGGACGCCTCCAGTGGCGTGAGTGGGAGGCCCAGGACGGCGCGAAGCGCCAGAGCGTCGATGTGGTGGCCAACGACGTCTTCTTCCTCGACAGCCGCGGCGATGGCGACGGTGGTGGTGGTGGTGGCTGGTCGTCCCAGGCAGCGCCCGCTACTCCCGGCGGCGACCTGCCGGTGGACACCAGCGACCTCTCCTCACCCGCACCGGCTCCCGCCGGTGACGACGACATCCCGTTCTAGGAACTGACTGATGCAGGCGATCCTCACCGAAGACGTCAAGGGACTCGGCCACGCCGGGTCCGTGGTCAATGTTGCGCGCGGGTACATGCGCAACTACCTCGAGCCCCGCGGGCTCGCCGAAGCGGCCACCCCGGCGCGCATCGCCGAGGTGCAGCGCACGCAGGAGCAGCGCGCCGCCGCACGCGAGCAGAAGCTCGCCGACGACCGCGAGTTGGTTGACCTGCTCGGACGCACCATCCTCACCCTCAAGGCCAAGGCCGGAGGTGATGGACGCCTGTTCGGCTCCATCACGGCCGCGGACGTCTCCGACGCCATCTTCGAGGCGCGCGACGTGCGCATCGACCGGCGCCACATCACGGTCGACCCGCCTATTCGCACCACGGGCACCTATGAGGTACCGGTCGACCTCGGCGAGGCCGGCGTGGCGGAGGTCAAGACGATCGTCTCCCCGCTTCTCGACGAATGAGCTCTGAGGCCGGAGCGGTCGCCCGCCGCGAGGCGGCGCCTCCTGCACCGGTCGGCGGCGGGCACATTCCCCCGCCACAGAACGTCGAGGCCGAGGAGCTCCTGCTGGCGTCACTCATCGACGGCCCGCAGAACAACATCGCCGAGGCCATGGCGCTCGTCTCGCACGACGACTTCTATCGCGAGGGACATCGCCGCATCTTCAACGCCATCACCGAGCTCTTCGGCGTCGGCGAGCCGATCGAGCCCATCACCGTGATCGAGCAGCTCACGAAGACGGGCGACCTCGACATGGCGGGCGGCCGCGACGCCGTGCTCGACCTGATGACCACGCCGTACATCGCGGCGTCCTACCGCTCGTATGGCGAGATGGTGCGCGACACCGCGACGCAGCGTCGCCTGCTCCAGGTGGGCCAGGAGATCGAGATCCTGGTCGCCGAGCGCGAGGGCGAGACCACCGACATGGTCCAGCGCGCTGAGGATCTCGTCTATGAGCTCTCGAACAAGCGCACCCGGGGTGACTTCATCGGCACCGGCGACCTCGTGACGAGCAGCCTTGAGCGGCTGGTGGCCGCCAGCGAGCACGGATCGGAGGTCACGGGGCTTCCCTCGGGCTTCGAGGACCTCGACCGCCTCACCGGTGGCTTCCGGCCGTCGAACCTCATCGTCATCGCCGCGCGCCCGTCCATGGGAAAGACGGCACTGGCCCTGGGCATGGCCGAGCATGTCGCGCTCACCGAGGGCCAGACCGTGGCGATCTTCAGCCTCGAGATGAGCGGCGAGGAGCTCACCCAGCGCATGCTCTGCTCGGTGGCCATGGTGGATGCCTCGCGAATGCGCAGCGGACGGTTGTCCGCCGACGACTGGCCGCGCGTCAGCCAGGCGGCCGATCGCCTCACCAAGGCGCCGATCTTCATCGATGACTCCGAGGGCATGACGGTGACCGAGATGCGCACCAAGGCGCGGAGGCTGAAGGCGCGCGAGGGCCTGGGCCTGGTGGTGGTCGACTACATCCAGCTCATGGAGGGCGCGCCGCACCTCCGGCGCCGGGATGAGAACCGGGTGCAGGAGATCTCCGCCATCTCGCGCGGGCTCAAGATGATGGCGCGTGACCTGGACGTGCCGATCATCGTGGTATCGCAGCTCAACCGCTCGCCCGATGCGCGCACCGACAAGCGTCCGATGCTCTCGGATCTGCGCGAGTCCGGGGCCATCGAGCAGGACGCCGACATGGTGCTGCTCATCTACCGCGACGACTACTACGAGCAGGACAGCGAGAGCAAGGGCATCGCGGAGGTCAACGTGGCCAAGCACCGCAATGGGCCGACCGACCGGGTCAAGCTTGCGTTCATGGGCACATACGCCAAGTTCGGTGGCCTCGCGTCGGACCACGACGCCCGCTAGCGCGGGGGCCCCGGGCACGGCGCAGCGCAGACACGGACGGCGCAGCGCGCGGTCCGCACCACGACACCGTGACGGGATGTAACATTAAATTTGCCGTGTCTTGGAGGATGGACCCCTTGGCGAGACTAAGCCCGACAGATGGCGCCTGAGCACAGTACTGGCGAGTCCGACCCGCTCCCCCCGGCGGGCAACGTCGTCCGCGTCGGCATCGTCGACGAATACCCCGCGCAGGTGGACGGGCTCGCGCGCATGTTCCGTGATGTGGCCGGCATGGAGGTCGTCATGCTCGCCCACTCCGGGGACGAGGCGCTCGACAAGATGCCGACGGCCCGCCCCGACGTGGTGGTGATCGAGCCATGGATGCGGAGCCACGACGGCATCACGTGCATCGCGATGATCGCCCAGGACTACCCCGACGTCACCATCATCGCGCTCTCGCGCATGTGGGACGAGGACCATGTCGCCGAGAGCATGAGCGCGGGAATCTCGACCCACCTCCCTAAGACGACGCCGCTCGAGGACCTCCCGGCGCTCGTGCGCCAGTCGCTCGCCGGCGTGCAGGTGCGCCCGAACGCGGCGCCTGCCACCCCGACCAAGACACCCCTCACAAGCCGCGAGCGTGATGTGCTGCGCCTCGCGGCGCAGGGCATGTCCAACGAGCAGATCGCCGCCGAGCTGGTTGTCTCGCCGCAGACCATCAAGTTCCACCTGTCCAACACCTACCGCAAGCTCGGGGTGCAGAACCGCACCGAGGCCGCTCATGCCGCGGCCCGGATGGGAATGCTCGGCTAAGACGCACCCGGCGGCGGGGCGAGGGCACGCCCTGTGCTGCGCGCTCAGGCCGGTGCGGCCGACCCCACGCACGGGCCGGTGGCCGCCGGTCGGCCACCGGCGCCCGAGGCGGTCGGCGCACGCTGAGCCCCACGGCGCGACCCCTCCGCCGCGGCGGCGCGTGCACGCACGAGGACGGGCTATTATCCACGGGGTATCCGGCCCGCGGTAACGCGGGCCGAGTCATGTGCGCGGCGAAGAGATGAGGGACGCGGATGCCCGCGACAGTGGTGATCGGTGCACAGTGGGGCGATGAGGGGAAGGGCAAGGTCGTCGACCTCCTGGCCGAGCGAAGCGACGTCGTCGCGCGGTACCAGGGAGGCAATAACGCCGGGCACACGATCGTTGCGGGCGATCAGACGTACGCCCTGCACCTGATCCCGAGCGGCATCCTGTATCCCGACACGCTGTGCATCATCGGCAACGGCGTCGTTGTGGACCCGGTGGTGCTCGTGGAGGAGCTCGACCAGCTCGAGGAGCGCGGGGTCGACACCTCGAATCTCCGGATCTCGGGGAACGCGCATCTGATCATGCCGTACCACGTCCAGCTGGATACCCAGAGCGAAATCCGCCTTGGCAAGCTGAGCATCGGCACCACGCGTCGCGGCATCGGACCCGCCTATCAGGACAAGGCGGCGCGCATCGGCATCCGCGTGCAGGACCTCCTCGACCCGAGCATCCTGCGCCGCAAGGTGGCCATCGCGCTCGAGTGGAAGAACGAGACGCTCGAGAAGATCTACGGGGAGCCACCGCTCGACCCGGATGCCGTGGTGGACGAGGTGCTCGCCCTCGTTCCCCGCATCGCGCCCTATATCGCCGACACGTCGCTCATCCTCGACACGGCCATTCGCGACGGCAGAACCGTGCTTTTCGAGGGAGCCCAGGGGACCCTCCTCGACATCGACCACGGCACGTATCCGTTCGTCACGAGCAGTAACCCCACGGCGGGCGCTGCCTGCACCGGCACCGGCGTGGGACCGACCCGCATCGATCACGTGCTGGGCATCACGAAGGCGTACACGACGCGCGTGGGCGAGGGCCCCTTCCCCACCGAGCTCGACGACGACGCGGCGCGCCACATGGCCGAGGTGGGCCACGAGGTAGGCACCACCACCGGGCGCGCGCGGCGCTGCGGCTGGCTCGACCTCGTGGCGCTTCGCTACGCCGTCCGGGTGTCGGGCATGACCCAGCTCGGCATCACCAAGCTCGACGTGCTCTCCGGGCTGCCGGAGGTGAGGCTCTGCACCGCGTACACGACGCCCGACGGCACAGAGACCGCGGACTTCCCCTGGCACCAGAGCGACTTCCATTCGTGCACCCCGGTGTACGAGACCCTGGAGGGCTGGGATGACGACATCGTGGGCGTCACCAGCCTCGACGAGCTGCCGCCGCGCGCGCGCGCCTACGTGGAGCGCATCGCCCAGTTCACGGGCGTGCCGATCACCCTCATCGGAACCGGCCAGGGCCGGCATGAGGTGATCGACAACGTCGAGTTGTAGGCGCGCCCGGGACACACCCGGGCGCGCCCGTCACATTCCGGGCCCTAGCCGTCCCAGCACATCGTGCCGAGCACGTCCACGACCTGATCGCCGTCGAGGCGCATGAGATACGTGCACTCCACCTTCGCCCCATCCGGGTACGAGCACTCGACATGGCAGGCAATGCCGTCGTCAGCGGCGAGCGTGCGCAGGGCGCGGTGCGTCATGCCGGGCGCCATGCCCTTGCGCAGCAGCACCTCGACCTCGTCGCGGCCATGGGCCACGATCGGCGCAGCGGGCCTGTTGTCGATGTCGTACTGGGTCCAGGTGATGTCGTCGGACAGGAGCGCCAGAGCCCGCTGGACACCGTCCTCATCCGCGACGTCAAAGAGTTGATCAACAATCGATGTCGGTAGCGTCGTCATTGCGACATCCTCCGTCGTCGTGCAGGACCCCGAGCGTATGACCGCGGGGTGAATCGTGGGGGACTGCGCCCACGCAACCCGGCGAATCTGGCGATTCGGCCGCCTGGTCACGACCCGGCCCAGGGTGGCCCGGGCCGGGGACGGCGCCCTAGGGGCGGAGCCGGCGTCCGGTGCGGAACATGCGGATGGCCCAGAGGGTCACAGCCACGGCGACAACGGCCGCGATGAGCACCGAGAGCCACACGGCGCTCTCGTTGAGCCCCGTAACCCCTGCGCGCTCGGCGTCGACGAGGTAGTAGATGGGGTCGAACATCGTGAGCGTGCGCCATGGCTCGGCGAGCGTCTCGACGCTGTAGAACACGCCGCCGAGGAGGGCGAGTGGCGTGATGATCAGCGCGGCGATGAAGGCCTGCTGGTCGAACGAGTCGGCCCAGATGCCGGTGATCACCCCGAGGGCGCTGAAGACGACGCCGGTGAGCACCAGCACCAGCACCGCCAGCGCCCAGTTGTCGACGCCGGGCACGAAGGGAAGGGCGCATGCGCCGACGATCGCCGCGGTGACCCATCCGCGGTACAGACCCCCCACCATGTACGAGAGCACGACCTCGGCCGAACGCAGCGGCGACGAGAGCACATCGTCGATGTAGCCCTCGTTACGTGCCTGGTAGAGGCTCGTCGAGGCATTGGCGAATGCCTGGCCCGACACCGTGGTGACGAGCAGCCCGGGCAGGATGAACCACAGGTACTGAATGCCGGATACCTGGCGAAGCTCGCCGCCGAGCGCGCCCCCGAACACCGCCATGAACAGCACCGCGGTGACCACCGGCGGAAGGATGGTCTGGGTCCAGAGCTTCGTGACCCGCCGGACCTCGCGACCCGAAAGCGCGGTGGTGCCGCGGCGCGATGCTGCCCGCAGGGCGGCATCGCCCATGCGGGCGTCGTCCGCGGACATCACGACAGCGGGGCCGGTGTCACCAGGAGGCCCCGCGCTCGGGTGATCGGTGCTCACGCCACGACCCCCGCCGCGCCGCGCATCACGCGCAGGTAGGCGTCCTCGAGGCGCGGGCCCCCGTAGCGGTCGATGATCTCCGGCACCGTGCCCTCGGCCACGATGCGGCCCTCGCGGATCATCGAGATCCTGTCGCACAGCACCTCGGCCTCCTCGAGGTAGTGGGTGGTGAGGAGGATCGAGGTGCGCTGCTCATCGCGCAGGCGCTCAAGGTACGTCCAGAGGTCCCGACGAAGCTCGAGGTCCACGCCAGCGGTGGGCTCGTCGAGGATCGCCAGGCGGGGTCGGTGCACCAGCGCCCGGGCGATGAGCAGCCGGCGGCGCATCCCTCCCGAGAGCCGATGGGGCCGGGTGCCGGCCTTGGACTCGAGGTCGAAGGCCGCGAGCAGCTCGTCCGCGCGCGCGTCTGCATCGACCCGCTGCATGCCGAAGTACCGGCCGTGAAAGGACAGCACCTCCCGGGCGGTGAGGAATCGGTCGAGGTGGACCTCCTGCGGCGCGAGCCCGACGAGGGTGCGCGCCCGGCGCGGGTCGGCCACGGCGTCGTGCCCGAACACCTCCACGTGTCCCGCCGGGCCGCGCACCAGCCCGGTGACGATGCCGATGAGCGTGCTCTTGCCCGAGCCGTTCGGGCCGAGGAGGCCGTGGAACCCGCCGTCGGGCACCACGAGCGACAGGTCACTCAGGGCGTGGGTGCCGTCGTCGTAGACCTTGTCGAGGTCGCGGATCTCGAGCGCATGCACGCCGGGCAACGTAGCGGGATCGGAGCCCGGAGACGGAGCCGTTCGCTCAGTGGCGCCCCGCAGGGGCGGATGGCCCTGCGGGCGGGGCCCCATGGGCCCGTCGGCCGTGGACCCCGTTGGTAGGGTGGCCCCGTGGCGCGCCGAGCACTGGTGGTGGGGAACGGAGGACGCGAGCACGCGCTCGTGCGCGCACTCGCGAGCACCGGCTGGACCGTGTTCGCGGCGCCGGGAAACCCCGGTATCGCAGCCGATGCCGACGTCCGCGATATCCCCGTGAGCGACCACGCGGGCCTCGTGGCGCTGGCCGCCGATGAGGGCGTTGACCTCGTCGTGGTGGGACCCGAGGCGCCCCTGGTCGCCGGCCTCGCCGATGCCCTGCGTGCCGCGGGCATCACCGTGCTCGGTCCATCGCGGGAGGCCGCCCAGCTGGAGGGCAGCAAGGCCTTCGCGAAGGAGGTCATGATTGCAGCGGGCGTGCCAACGGGGCGCAGCCAGACCGTCGGGTCGGTCGAGGAGGGCATGGCAGCCGTTGCCGAGTTCGGGCTGCCCGTCGCCGTGAAGGCCGATGGGCTCGCCGCGGGCAAGGGCGTGGTGATCGCGCAGTCGGCTGACGAGGCGCGTGCGGCGCTCGAGGCGATGATCGACGAGGGCGTGTTCGGCGACGCCGGGCGCACCGTCCTGGTGGAAGAAGGGCTCATCGGCCCGGAGGTGTCGCTCCTCGCGATCAGCGATGGCACGGCCGTGGCCCGCTTTCCGGCCGCGCGCGACTACAAGCCCATCGGCGAGGGGAACACCGGCCCGAACACCGGCGGCATGGGCTCGGTCTCACCGGTGCCCGACATCCCCGATCATCTGGCCGACCAGTTGGTGAACGAGGTGCACCGACCCGTTATCGCCGAGATGGCCCGCCGTGGCATTCCGTTCAGCGGCGTCCTCTACGCGGGACTGATGATGACCCCCGGCGGGCCACGGGTGCTCGAGTTCAACGTGCGCTTCGGCGACCCCGAGACCCAGGCCCTGCTGCCCCGGGTGACGGGGGACCTCGGCGAGGTGCTGCTGGCCGCGGCGGCGGGCGGCCTGGACGACGCGCCGGTGAGCGTGGCGCCCGGCGCGTCCGTTGCGGTGGTGCAGGCCGCCGCGAACTACCCCGGTGACCCCCGCACGGGTGACCGGATCACGGGAGTGGCGGAGGCGCAGGCAACCGGGGCAGAGGTGTTCCAGGCGGGTACCGCGCTGGATGCCGACGGCGCGCTGGTGACCGCGGGCGGGCGGGTGCTGGCCGTGCAGGCGCTCGGCGACGATGTGGAGCAGGCCCGCCAGCGCGCGTATGCCGCGGCCAGCCTCATTCACTTCGACGGAATGCAAATGCGGCGCGATATCGCCGCGGGGATGAGCTGATGATCGCGCGTTACTCCCGGCCCGAGATGGCCGCCATCTGGACCGACGAGGCCAAGCTGCAGAGATGGCTCGACGTGGAGCTCGCCGTCTGCCGGGCATGGGCGCGCCGGGGGGTGATCCCGGCCGATGACCTCGCGCAGATCGAGTCGAAGGCCGCCTTCAGCGTGGAACGCACGCTGGAGATCGAGAAGACCACCAACCACGACGTGGTGGCCTTCCTGACCAATGTCAATGAGAACATCGGCCCGGCGTCGCGCTGGATCCACTACGGGATGACCAGCAGCGACGTGCTCGATACCGGCCTCGCGCTGGCCATGGTGCACAGCGGCAGGATCATCCTCGAGGGTCAGCAGGCGCTCACCCAGGCGCTGAAGGCGCGTGCCCTCGAGCACCGCGACACCCTGTGCGTGGGGCGCACGCATGGAGTGCACGCCGAGCCCACGACGTTCGGGCTCCGGCTCGCCGGATTCGCGATGGAGAGCAAGCGCAACGAGGAGCGCATCCGCGCGGCCCACGCGCAGATCGCCGTCGGCAAGCTCTCCGGTGCCGTCGGCACCTACGCGATGCTGGAGCCCGGCGTCGAGGCCGAGGTGATGGACGAGCTCGGCCTGACGGTGGAGCCCATCGCGACGCAGGTGACCCCGCGCGATCGCCACGCCGAGGTGATGACCGCGCTGGCCATCGCCGCCAGCGGCCTCGAGCGCCTGGCGGTGGAGATTCGCCACCTCCAGCGCACCGAGGTACGCGAGGCCGAGGAGGCCTTTGGCGCGGGCCAGAAGGGCTCGTCCGCCATGCCCCACAAGCGCAACCCCATCACGGCCGAGCGCATCACGGGCCTGGCCCGGGTGATCCGCGCGAACTCGCTGCCGGCCATGGAGGATGTCGCCCTGTGGCACGAGCGCGACATCTCGCACTCGTCGGTCGAAAGGGTGATCCTCCCCGACTCCTACACCCTGATGGACTACCTGCTTGCCACGAGCACCAGGCTGGTGGAGGGGCTGGTCATCCGGCCCGACCGCATGCAGCAGGTACTCGACTCCTCATACGGCCTCGTGTTCAGCCAGCGCGTGCTCCTCGGCCTCGTGGAGGAGGGGCTCACGCGAGAGGAGGCCTACGCCGCGGTGCAGCGCAACGCGATGACCGCGTGGGAGACGGGCCAGCCGCTCAAGGACCTGCTCGCGCAGGACCCCGACGTGCAGGGCACGATCGACCCCTCACGGCTCGATGCCATGTTCGACCCATCGCACCACCTGCGGCATCTCGATGAGGTGTTCGCAAGGGTCGAGGCGCTGTGAGCCTGATCCTCCGGGGGAAGGTCCGGGAGGTGCATGACGTCGGCGATGGCCGGCTGGTGATGGTGACCAGCGACCGCATCTCGGCATACGACGTGGTCATCCCGACGGAGATCCCCGGAAAGGGCCAGGTGCTCACCGGACTCAGCGTCCACTGGTTCGCGCGGATGGCCGACCTGGTGCCCAACCACCTGCTGGGGTGGCGCCTGAGCGAGATGCCCGATGGGTGGAGGAAAAAGGAGCTCGCCGGACGGGTGATGCTCGTGCAGGCGCTGGACATGCTGCCGGTGGAGTGCGTCGTGCGCGGTTACCTGATCGGGAGCGGGTGGCGCGACTACCAGGCCACCGGCGCGACGAGCGGCGTGACGCTGCCGCCCGGGCTGCATCAGGCCGACCGCCTGCCCGCGCCCATCTTCACCCCGGCAGCCAAGGCCGAGGTGGGCGAGCACGACGAGAACATCACGATGGACGATGTCGTGGCCACCGTGGGTCCTGACCTGGCCGCCGAGATGGAGCGGGTGAGCATCGCCGTGTACGAGCGGGCGGCCGCCGACTGCGCCACGGCCGGGATCATCCTCGCCGATACCAAGTTCGAGGTCGGCGTGGCGGCCAGCCCGGGTCACAGTCACCCCGATGATCACCCCCATCAGGGACTGGTCCTCGGGGATGAGGTGTGCACCCCCGACTCCTCCCGCTTCTGGCCCGCCGACACCTGGCGGCCGGGCACGTCTCCCCCCTCGTTCGACAAGCAGTACCTTCGCGACTGGCTCGACCAGAGCGGCTGGGACCACTCGCCGCCCGGGCCCGAGCTGCCGGCAGACGTCGTGGCCGGCACGCGCGAGCGGTACGTGGAGGCATACGAGCGCATCACCGGTCGCTCGTTCGATGAATGGCTCAAGGAGGCCGCTGAATGACCCTGGTCGTCGTCACCGTCATGCCGAAGAAGGGGGTGCTCGACCCCCAGGGGCAGGCCGTGCAGGGCGCGCTCGCGCACATGGGCTTCGCGGGCGTGAGCGACGTGCGCGTGGGCAAGCGCATCGAGCTCGAGATCGGGGGCGACGACCCCGCGGGCCAGGCGACCAGGATGTGCGAGGACCTGCTGGCAAACAACCTGATTGAGGACTACTCGGTGGAGGTGGCCGGGTGAGCACAGCCCGGGTGGCGGTGCTGAGGTTCCCGGGCACGCTCGACCACGAGAGCGCCGCGCGCGCCGTGGAGGGCGCGGGTGCCGAGCCGGTGTTCACCCACCATGAGGACACCGCGCTGCCCGCGGGCACGGTGGCTGTGGTGATCCCCGGCGGGTTCTCCTACGGCGACCACCTGCGCCCCGGGGCGCTTGCCAGCCGCACGCCCATCATGGGCGCGGTGAAGGCGCACGCCGCGGACGGCGGCAAGGTGCTGGGCATCTGCAACGGGTTTCAGATCCTCTGCGAGAGCGGCCTGCTCCCGGGCGTGCTGCGCCCCAACGCGTCGCTCAGCTTCATCTGCCGTCAGGCCGACCTGGAAGTGGCTGATGCCGGCACCTCATGGACGGGCGGCCGCGCCGAGGGCGAAACACTGTCGATCCCGTTCAAGCACCACGACGGCGCGTGGTTCGGCGACCCGGGCAGCACGCGCGTGGTGCTGCGGTACCGGGGCGAGAACCCCAACGGGAGCATCGACAAGATCGCCGGCATCTCGAACCTCGCCGGCAACGTGATGGGGCTCATGCCGCATCCCGAGGAAGCCCAGGACCCCCTGCTGGGGTCCGTTGACGGCCGCGTGCTCTTCGCGGCGCTCATCGCATGAGCCCGACCATGGGCGAGAGCGGCAGGCCGCTATACGAGGAACTCGGGCTCCTCGCGGCCGAGTACGACCGGGTGGTCGAGCTCATGGGGCGTGAGCCCACCGACCCCGAGCTCGTGATGTTCAGCCTGATGTGGAGCGAGCACTGCTCGTACAAGCACAGCAAGCCGCTGCTGAAGGGCTTCCCCACCACCGGCCCGCGCGTGGTGATGGGCCCGGGAGAGAACGCCGGCGCGGTCGATGTGGGCGACGGCCTGGCGATCGTGTTCAAGGTCGAGAGCCACAACCACCCGAGCGCGGTGGAGCCCTTCGAGGGCGCGGCCACCGGCGTGGGCGGCATCGTGCGCGACATCATCGCCGTCGGCGCCAAGCCCATCGCCCTGCTCGACAGCCTGCGCTTCGGCACCCTGGACAGCCAGCGCAGCCGGTTCCTGTTCCGGCGCGCGGTGGAGGGCATCGGCCACTACGGCAACTGCATCGGGATCCCCAACGTGGGCGGCGAGGTGCAGTTCGACGAACGCTACGAGGACTCGTGCCTGGTCAACGCCATGTGCGTCGGTGTGGTGCCGCACGACAAGATCCTCAGCTGCGCGGCGCGAGGCCTGGGAAACCGCCTGGTGCTCATCGGCAACCGCACCGGGCGCGACGGCATCGGCGGGGCGTCGGTGCTGGCGTCGGCCGAGCTGGGCGACGACGACGCCGACAAGCGCCCGAGCGTGCAGGTGGGCGACCCCTTCACCGAGCGCAAGCTCATGGACCTCTGCCAGGCGCTGAACGACGCCAACCTGCTGGTGGCCCTGCAGGACCTGGGCGCTGCCGGGCTGACCAGCGCGGCCAGCGAGATGGCCAGCCGCGGGGGCGTGGGCCTGGCCATCGATCTCGACCGCGTGCCGCTTCGCGAGCAGGGCATGGCCCCGGGCGAGGTACTGGTGAGCGAGAGCCAGGAGCGCATGCTGGCCATCGTGGAGCCCGCCAAGATGGACGCCGTGGTGGAGATGGCGCGGCGGCACGAACTGGACGCCACAGACATCGGCGAGGTCACCGACACCGGCGAGCTCGAGGCGCTCTGGCGCGGCGAGGAGGTGGTGAGGATCCCCTCGCTCTACCTCACCGACGACGTGCCCTTCTACGAGGTGCCGCGCGACGCCGCGCCGGCCGAGCAGCCCATCGACCTGGCCGACGTGCCCGAGCCCGCCGACCTGGCCGCCACGTGGCGGGAGCTGATGGGCGACCCCAACATCGCGAGCAAGCGCTGGGTGTTCGAGCAGTACGACCAGCTCGTGGGCGCGAACACCATGCGCCGCCCCGGTGGCGATGCCGGCGTGGTGAGGATCCCCGGCACCACCCGGGCCATTGCCGTCACCCTGGACTGCGCCGAGTGGCACACCGAGCTCGACCCGTACGCCGGCGGCATGGCGTCGGTGCTCGAGGCCGCCCGCAACGTGGCATGCACCGGCGCCGTGCCGATCGCCGCAACCGACTGCCTCAACTACCCCAACCCGGACAAGGGCAGCACCGGGTGGCGCCTGGCCGAGAGCATCCGGGGCATGGCGGACGCGCTCACGGCGATTGACGCGCCCATCGTGAGCGGCAACGTCTCGCTCTACAACGAGAGCCCCCGTGGCCCGATCTACCCCACGCCGGTGGTGGGCGTGGTCGGACTGCTCGACGACGCATCCACGAGCATGGGCATCGCGTTCGGGGACGAGGGCGATGCGGTGCTGATCATCGGGTATGGCGATGCCCGGGTGGACGCCAGCCGCTATCTCGGCCGGTGCGCGGGGTGCCCACCGACCCCGGATCCCGCCGCGGACGCCGCGCTGTTGCGGCTGCTGGCCAAGTGCGCCGCCGCGCGCCTGCTGACGAGCGCGCATGACGTGAGCGAGGGCGGCGTCGCCGTGGCAATCGCGGAGAGCGCGATGGCCGGCTGCATCGGTGCAGAGGTGGCGATCGACGCCGGGAGGCGCGCTGACGAGGCCATGTTCGGCGAGGGAGGCGGGCGCGTGGTGGCCTCGTGCGACCCCGCCGACGTTGACGCCATCGCGGCGCACGCCGGTGACGGGGTGGCGGTGACGGTGATCGGCACCGTGGGCGGCGATGATGTGGCCATCGACGCGGGCGGTTCCACGGCACGGCTCTCGCTTCGCGATCTGGCCGCAGTGTGGGAAGGTTCGATCCCAGCCGCCTTGGAGGCACGGTGAACCGGCTCGTGGACCCCATCGACGGGGACCATCCCAACGAGGAGTGCGGTGTGTTCGGCGTCGTCGCGCCGGACCGCGACGTCGCACGCATCACCTTCTTCGGCCTGCATGCCCTGCAGCACCGCGGGCAGGAGAGCGCGGGCATCGCCGTGAGCGACGGCGAGCACGTGATGGTGCAGCGTGAGCTCGGACTGGTGTCGGCAGTGTTCGATGAGCCGTCGCTGCGCAGCCTGGTGGGCCACAGCGCCATCGGCCACGTTCGCTACTCGACCACCGGCAAGAACAAGTGGGACAACGCCCAGCCGGTGGCCCTGCCGCGCGGTGACGGGCTCGTGGCGCTGGGGCACAACGGCAACCTCACCAACAGCGACGCACTGCGTCGCCGCGTGACCGCCATGGGCCACGAACTGCGCGCCACGACCGACAGCGAGCTCATCACCGCCCTGCTGGCGCATGAGCCCGGCAGCCTCCTGGACGCGGTGTGCACCGTGATGCCGCTGCTTCAGGGTGCCTACTCGATCGTCGCCCTCACCGAGGACGAGCTGGTGGCGTTCCGCGACCCCAACGGGGTGCGCCCTCTGGTGATCGGCGCGGTCGACGGCGGCTGGGTGGTGGCCAGCGAGACGTGCGCGCTTGATCAGGTGGGGGCCGAGTTCGAGCGGGAGGTCGGGCCCGGCGAGGCGGTGCGCCTCACGCCGACGGGCCCCGAGGCGCGCCAGGCGCTGGCCGCGACCACCCGGAGCCTGTGCATCTTCGAGGCCATCTACTTCGCGCGCCCCGACAGCATCCTCGACGAGCAGGCCGTGTGGCAGACCCGCCACGACATGGGAGCGGAACTCGCGAGGGAAAGCGTTCCGGATGCCGACCTGGTGGTGGGCCTCCCCGACTCCGGCACGCCTGCAGCCATCGGCTTCGCCACGGAGAGCGGCATCCCGTTCTCGGAGGCCGTGGTGAGGAACCGCTACGTGGGCCGCTCCTTCATCCAGCCCGACCAGGAGCTGCGGGCCAACGGCGTGAAGCTGAAGTTCAACCCGCTCGTGAGCGTGATCGAGGGGAAGCGCCTGGTGGTGGTGGACGACTCCATCGTGCGCGGCACCACCACCCGCCGCACGGTGCAGATGCTGAAGGACGCCGGCGCCGCCGAGGTGCACCTGCGCATCTCGAGCCCGCCCATCACCTGGCCGTGCTTCTACGGCATCGACATGGCCGACCGCGACGAGCTGATCGCCGTGGGCCAGACCGAGGCCGAAATCGCCGCGGCCGTGGGCGCCGACAGCCTGCACTACCTCACCCTCGACGGCCTGCAGCGCGCCGTGGGCCGCCCGGCCGACGGCTACTGCCGCGCGTGCTTCACGGGCGAGTACCCCATCCCCGTGCCCGACGCATCGGGCAAGGAGAGGTTCGAGGCGGCTGCGCGCTCCTGACCGCGGTGTCAGGCACCTAACCGAGGTACCCCAGCGCCGCGGTCCCGGCGCCCAAACCCGACATCCGACGAGATCGAGGGCTTCGCGCAGGATCTCTACGGCGTAGCAGTGCTGTCGCATATCCGGAGGCCAATGGCGCTCGGTGTCGCGAGTGACGAGATCCGGCGATGGGCCTCCGTCGACACTGAGGAGTACGGTCGAAAACAACTCCCGTTACCTTGCCCCTGCTTCGGAGAAGCCTATGCGGCGGCGCCGTGCTCTTGCGAAGCTTGTGCTGTCCCTCGGGGCCGTCGGTGCGGCGGTTACTCCGGCCATCGCGAACGCCGCACCCGCCGTCTTCGCACCGGCCGTCACCTACCAGTTGGGTTCCGGGTTCCAGTCGGCCGGCAACCTCGGCGCACGCGACCTCAACCGTGACGGCAATCTGGATGTGGTGGTCGGCGCCTACAACATCAACTCCTTCTCAGTGTTCCCCGGAACGGGCAACGGCACGCTCGGAACCGCGACGACAGTGTCGACGACGAACGGGGCTGCGCCCTCGAGCAATTACCGGCCCAGGACCGTCGCCATCGGCGACCTCGATAATGACGGCCGTGACGATCTGTACTTCGCGGGGTACGGAGTCAACGACAACATCGTGTCCCTCAATCAGTCGAGTGGGGGCGTTCTCGGCTTCGGCGCCCCCACGTACATCGCCGCAGTCCAGGCCCCCGGCACGCCTGCGCTGGGCGATCTCGACGAGGATGGCAATCTCGACGTGGTGCAGCCGGGATCGAACGGCGGCTCCGGGAACGCGAATACGGTGCTCACCCGCATCGGCAACGGCGACGGCAGCTTCCAGGGATCGAACCAGCTCTTCACGAACCCGCTCCCCGGCGCGGGGTCGAGCGCTGCAGCGATCGCAGACGTCAACGGGGATGGCAACCTCGACGTGTTGGCAGTGGTGAACACCATCGGAGGTGTCTCGCCCCGCCAGGGTGCGGTGATGACGGCGCTCGGAAACGGAGATGGCACGTTCCAGTCTCCAGCAGGCGTGGCCCTCGTCGGGGCAGACGTCAACCCGTCGTCGCTCCTCGTCCTGGACATCAACGGCGATGGCGATCTGGACGTGCTGACCGACAACAACACTTCGGTGTCGACCCTTCTGGGCAACGGCACGGGAACGTTTGCGACGGGAACGGTCGATTCGACCATGGTTGGGTACAGCCTCTCCGCAGCAGATCTCAACGCTGACGGCTTCACCGACCTTGCGATAGCCGACTTCTACGGGAATGCCGTGCATGTGGCACTCGGCCGCGGCGATGGCACGTTCGACCCGCCATCGGACATCGCAATGCCCGCAGGATCCCTGCCGTACGGCCTCGCCCTCGCTGACCTGGACGGCGACAGCCGCAACGACCTTCTCGTCGGGACATATGCGGGCGGGACCCCGTCGGGCGGCACGCTCTCCGTGATGCTGAACACGACCCCGGCCCCTGCGCCAACGGTTACCGGGGTCACGCCGGCGACCGGCTCCGCCGCGGGCGGGACATCCGTGACCATCTCGGGCACGGGCTTCACCGGCAGCACTGGCGTCACCATCGGCGGCTCCGGTGCGTCATCGTTCACCGTCAACTCTGCGACGAGCATCACCGCGGTCACGCCGCCGCATGCGGCCGGCGTCGTCGGCATTGAGGTCACCACGGCCAGCGGGACGGGTACGGGGGCCGGCCTCTTCACGTACACCGCCGTGACGGCGTCAGGAGCCGAGCAGGCCAGCGGCGCCACGACGCAGGGCGCATCGCCCTCGCCTGGAGCGACTCGCGTGCCACGGCTCCGGATGGGCAAGCCCCGAAGTATCCGCGGCGGGCCACTCCGGAGCAGGGGGATCGTCCCGAACGGGGCCAAGACCGTCATCCAGATCGCCGAGGGCACGGCACAGTCCACCGCCCGATGGCCGTTCGCGGGTACGCCGAAGATCACGGTGCGAAAGCGCTGCGCCATCGCGCCTGCGGCAGGCAGGCGGACATTCACATGCGCACTGAATCTTCCTCCCGGAAGGTGGACGGTCACCACCCGGGCGCTCAGCGGATCAGCCACCATCGCAAGGTCCGTGGCCCGCGTTCGGGTGCAGGCAAGGGCGTCAATCCCGGTCACCGGTTGACTTCCACGCGTGAGCGCGTACGCGCTCACTAAGGGGCGCCGCCCAAGAGGGTAGCCTGCCCCCGTGGCCGACCGGGGGATCTCCTACGACGACGCCGGCGTCAACCTCGACGCCGCGCGGGTGCTCACCGAGGGCATCCGCGACCTGGTGCACGGCGGCACCACCGGCTTCGCGGGCACGCTGCCCATGCCACCCATGCGTGACGGCGTGCTGGTGGCCTGCACCGACGGCGTGGGCACCAAGGTGCTGCTGGCCCGGCAGATGGGCGATGTGTCGGGGCTGGGCCAGGACCTGGTGGCGATGAGCGTGAACGACCTCGTGTGCACCGGCGCCCGGCCGCTGTTCTTCCTCGATTACCTGGCGGTGGGGAAGCTCGACCCGGATGAGGCGAAGGTGATCATCGGAGCGGTGCGCGAGGCCTGCCTCGACAGCGGCTGCGTGCTGCTGGGCGGCGAGACCGCCGAGATGCCGGGGCTCTACCAGGCGGGCCACTTCGACATGGCCGGGTTCGCGGTGGGCGCGGTGGAGCGCGCCGCGATGCTGGGCCCTGAGAAGGTGCAGGTGGGCGACGTGATCGTCGGCATCGAGAGCAGCGGCATCCACAGCAACGGCTACTCGCTGGTGCGCAAGATGGTGGACGACGGCGCGATCTCTCCGGACCCGTCACTGCTCGTGCCCACGCGCCTCTATCCCGGAGACGTGCAGGCGCTGCAGGCATCGGGCGTGGAACTGCATGCTGCCGCGCACATCACCGGTGGCGGCCTGCCGGAGAACCTTCCGCGGGCAATTCCCGACGGCCTGCGCCCGGTGCTCACGAGGGACTCCTGGCCGCAGGCCCCGGCGATCGCGCACGTGCTCTCGGGTGGCGGCGTTGATGACGACTCCGCCTGGGAGACCTTCAACATGGGGCTGGGCATGTGCCTGGTGATGCCCGAGCGCGCCGCCGGGCGCGCGCTGGACATCGTGCCGGGCAGCCACATCGTGGGCCGGGTCGAGGCCGGGCCGCCGGGCCTGGGATGGGACGCCTGATGTTCCGCGTGGTGGTGATGGTGTCGGGCAACGGCAGCAACCTGCAGGCGCTCATCGACAACGTGCACCTCAACGACAAGGTGGACGCCCAGATCGTGCTGGTGGTGTGCTCGAAGGATGGCGCGAAGGCGCTCGATCGCGCCGCAGCCGCGGGGATCCCCACCGAGGTGGTGGCACTGGCCGACCCGTCGGAGCGCGAGGATCGCGACCGGCGCCTGAACGTGGTGATGCACGCCGCCAAGCCCGACCTCATCGTGATGGCCGGCTGGATGAGCATCGTCACCGGGACGTTCCTCGACTCCTTCCCCGACAAGGTGATCAACCTGCACCCGTCACTGCTGCCGGCGTTCCCCGGCATGCACGCGATACAGGAGGCGCTCGAGTGGGGCGTGCGCCTCACCGGCGTCACTGTGCACATCGCCGAGGAGGCCGTGGACGGCGGGCCGCCGATCCTGCAGGAGCCCGTGCCTATCCTCGCAGGCGACACGCTCGAGGCGCTCGCCGAGCGCGTGCACGGCG